>NZ_BAABDQ010000052.1:0-90933 GCF_039539705.1 Nonomuraea rosea
CGCCGCCGCCTGACTCGAACGCCGGAGGCTTGCTGTGGTGCCCCCCTTCGGCCTCGTCCTCCACGGTGAACTCGCCGCTCTGCCAGTCGGGGGCGTACAGCGGCGGGAACCGGTGGATCTGGTCGGCGGGCACGTGGAAGCCGGTGTCGGTCATGCCCAGCGGCTCGAAGATGCGCTCGCGCAGGAACGTCTCGAACGACTGGCCGGTGACCCGGGCGACCAGCACGCCGAGCACGTCGTCGCTGAGGTTGTACATCCACCGCTCGCCGGGCTGGGAGGCCAGCGGGAGCGTGGCCAGGCGGCGCATCCACTCATCCGGGTCCGAGCCCGGCAGCAGCCAGCCGTCCTCCTGGCCGTAGACCCCCCGCTCGAAGAACGCCCCCATGATCGGGGCGGTCTTCGCCGTCAGATCCAAGCCCAGCCCGCACGTGGAGGTCAGCAGGTCGCGTACGGTGATCGGCCGGCGCGCGGGGACGGTGTCGTCCAGCGGGCCGTCGGGCCGCTTGAGCACCTGCCGGTCGGCGAGCTCGGGCAGCCACCGATCGACCGGGTCGTCCAGCCGCAGCCGGCACTCGTCCAGCAGGACCATCGTCGCCGACGCCGCGACCGGCTTGGTCGTGGAGGCCATCCGGAAGATGGTGTCGCGGCGCATCGGCGCGCCGCCCTCATGGCGCATCGTCCCGAGCGCCTCGACGTGCGTCTCCTCGCCCCGGCCGACCAGGGCGACCAGGCCGGGGATCTTCCCCGACTCGACATGCCGTGCCAGCACCTCACGCACTCTGCGCAGCCCCGCTGCGGAGAAACCGCTCGTTCCCATCATGAATCTCCTTGGTTCTTCATGCATCGCTGAACGTCTGCGACAGTACATTGCATTCATATTTTCGTCAACATGCAGGATTTGATAATCAGCCTGTTCAAGGCCATATATTGCAATGAATATGGAGCTGATTGCAATAGATGATCAAGACTCGTGTTGCAATGGACTGCGAGTGATTGCATACTGTGCGGACGCGGAAGATGGGAGGCGAGCACCGATGCCCGGAGACAGACTCACCGACGAGGACCGTCGGCACATCGCCGCAGGGCTGGCCGAGGGGCTCGGATACACCGAGATCGGCCGGCGTCTCGGGCGGCCCGGCTCGACCATCATGCGGGAGGTCGCCCGCAACGGCGGACCCGGCGACTACGGGTCGCAGCGGGCGCAGGAGGCCACCCAGGAGCGTGCGCGCCGTCACAGGAAGGCCAAGCCGCCACCGCCGCCGATCGGCGACAGCAGCCATGGACGCGACCCCCAAGCAGTCCAGAACGTCACGGAATCCTTCGCCACACTCCTTGAGCAGCAGGGGATGCCCCGGATGGCGGCCAGGGTGCTGGCCTGCCTGTACGTCACCGACTCCGGCAACCTCACCGCCGCCGACCTGGTCCAGCGGCTTCGCGTCAGCCCCGCGTCGATCTCGCAGACCATCGCCCTCCTCGAACAGCAAGGACTGCTCAAGCGGGAACGAGCCCCCGGCGGGCGCCGCGAACGCTACGTCGTCGACGACGAGCTCTGGGTCCGGTCCACCCTCGCGGCTCTGCAGATGAACGAGACCCTTGCCGCCGCATCGCAGCGCGCGGCGGAGGTCCTCGGGGCCGCGACCCCGGCCGGCGCCCGCTTCAGCGTCGCCGTGGAGTTCCTGCTCCTGGTGAACGCGAGCCTCGGGCAGGTCATGCAGCAGTGGCAGCAGAACGAGGCCGACCGGAGACGCCGGGCACCGGTCATGACCTACCGCGGCTTCCGGCGGGGCCGGTCGGATGGGTGACAAGGGAGCGCGTCAAGATCGCGGAGTGGTGCGCAGCGTTCGCGCAGGGGTCGCGTCAGAACGTCGCCACCCCGATCGTCGTCCGCTTGCCCGAAGCGGTGCGGAACAGCGTTGACGGTGGCCGGGGGGCTGCCCCGGCCACCGATCGGGGATCAGTCGACAGCGGGACCGGCGATGGGCGTGTAGCCGCCGAACTGGCTGCCCGGCTGGCCGTTGACGTAAGGCCGGAAGTTGGACGCCAGCGCGCCGGAGGTCAGGCGGGCCAGCAGGGTCTGGTCGTACGGGCCGCCGTTGGGGGCGGTGGCGAAGGCCGCGGGATTGCCGGTCGCCTCGCCGTCGACCCGCTCGAAGCCGACGACGCGGTCACGGCGGTAGGCGTAGACGGCGTTGTCGGGACCCCGGACGTACAGGAAGTTGGTGGCGAGTGCGATGTCGCTGGTCGCGGTGAGGCCGTCCAGCGGCTGCCAGGTCGCGCCGGTGGTGACGAGGTTCATGGTGTACACCCGGTTGTCCTCGCCCCGGGCCGCGATCTCGTAGGCGTTGATGCCGAAATCGTCGCGGATGGCGATGTTGCTGTTGACCCGCAGGTCGCCGATCGGCTGGAAGGCGGTGGCGGTGTTCGCGCTCACATTGCTGAAGTAGACGCGGTTGTCGCTGCCCCGGACGAAGACGCGGACGTTGAAGGGAAGAGTGAGGAATCCGCGGCTGGCGGTGACGTCGCTGGTGGCGAAGCCGCCGAGGCTGCGCCAGCCCACCCAGGCGCCGTTGCGGCGGACGTTCGTCCACACCGCGCCGTCGGTGCCCCGGGCGAAGAGCTTGACGCTGGCGGGCGGCTCGTCGAAGGCGACGATCGCCTCGACCTCGCCGGTCACGGTCAGGCCGGGCACCGTGGAGTAGCCGGTGACCACGCCGGACGGGGTGATGGTGTTGGTGTAGACCTGGTCATCGGTGCCGCGGACGTAGAACTCGGTACCGGACGTGGTCACCACGACGTTCGGGTCGCCGATGATCACCCCTCCCAGCGACTGGAACGGGCCGAAGACGCCGCCCGAAAACGTGCTGTACAGCAGGGAGCCGTCCGCGCCGCGCGCCGCCACTCCCTTCGCCGACCGGGTGAGGGTGTAGTCGTGGGCCACCCGCGGCGTGCTCAGGTTGGGCAGGTCGGCGGCGTAGGCGGGCGGAGGAGGACCGGCCGCCGCGGCGGGAGAACCGAGGGCCAGCAGGCCCACCGCGGCTGCCAGGGCGACACCCGTCGCAAGCGGCCGGCGCAGCCAATGGCGTAACTGCTTCATCGCAGAGTCCCTTCATCGACTTGGCGAATCGGACTCTGATTCGTCGGCGTCCCACGAGTGGATCAAAATCTTTCGACGGCGGCCCCCGCCGCGCGGGGCCGGTGCGGAATCTGAGCCCCAGCCGGCGCTGGAAACCCCGTGCCGGATCAGCGGCCCCTAATGCGACTTGCTCGCAATTGCGACTTATGGGCAGAATGTGATGTTCGCTCGCATCATGGCCTACCGACCTCTCACCTCCGGAGACTCACCCACATGAGCCGCCCGATCCGAGCCTTGCCGATCATGCGAAGGTCGCTCGTCCTGGCGGCGGCGCTGACGCTGACCGCCTGCTCACCAGCCCCCGTCACCCAGGGGGCCAAGCCGGCGGCGGCGCAGGCCGGCTTCCCCGTCACGGTCGAGAACTGCGGGCGCAAGCTCACCTTCGACAAGCCGCCCGCCAAGGTCGTGACCGGCTACCACCCCTCCCTGGAGACCCTGCTCGCCCTCGGACTGGGCGACCGGATCGCCGGGCGCACGAACTTCGCGGAAAGCCCGTTCCTACCGGGCCAGAAAGAGCAGTACGACAAGATCCCGGAGATCGCGCCGACGATCATGCTCCCGCAGAAGGAGGTCATGCTCGCCCAGGGCGCGGACTTCGTCCTGGACAACGCGATGGCCGGTTTCGACGCCGCCGGCGGCTACGCCACGGTGGAGGAGCTGGACGCGGCCGGCTCGCCGCCGTACATCCTGGGCGGCTGGTGCAGCCCCGAGGAGGTGCTGCGGTTCACCATCGACGACACCTTCACCGACCTGCGCAACCTCGGCAAGATCTTCGGCGTCTCCGACCGCGCGGAGAAGCTGGCCGGCGAGCTGCGGGGACAGCTGGCCGAGGTGAAGAAGCGCGTCGCGGGCCGCACCCCGGTCAAGGTGCTGGCCACCGACGGCGGCAAGGGCCCGGTCAACGCCTACGGCGGGTCCGGGATCACCGACCAGATGATCACCCTGGCCGGCGGCGTGAACGTGCTGGCCGCCGTCAAGGGCGACTACACCGAGGTCAGCGCCGAGCAGGTCAGCGCGTCCCAGCCGGAGGCGGTCCTGGTCAGCGACTACGCCACCCTGCGCGGCGAGGACATGCCGAGCTCGCCGGCCAAGGCCGAAGAGGCGTTCGCCATCGCGAAGAACAGCCCGGCCGCCAAGGACAAGCGCTACCTCGCCCTCCCCGTGGCCGCCCAGCACCCCGGCTACCGCAACATCCTGGCCATCACCGACATCGCCCGCTTCCTGCACCCCGGCGCCTTCACCCAGTGACCAGCACAGCTCGGCAGAGCCCGGCACGGACCGGGCTCGTGTCCAGGAACCGCCGCGCGAGCCGGTTCCTCCTGCTCGTCGTCGCGCTCATCGTCGCCGTCGTCGCCTCGACCTGGCTGGCGGTGAGCATCGGCGCGGTGCACGTCGCCCTGCCCCAGGCGTGGGGCATCGTCGCCGACCGCCTCGTCCCCGGGCTGATGCCCCGCACCTGGACCCCGGTGCAGGAGCAGATCGTGTGGGAGTTCCGGCTGCCGCGCGCGCTGCTGGCGCTCCTGGTCGGCGCCGGGCTGGCGGTGGTCGGGGCCGTGCTGCAAGCCCTGGTACGCAACCCGCTGGCGGACCCGTTCCTGCTCGGCGTCTCCTCCGGCGCCTCGTTCGGCGCGGTGCTCGTGCTGATCCTGGGCGCCTCCGCGCTGGGCGGGCTGTCCCTGTCGGCCGCCGCCTTCGCCGGGTCCCTGCTCGCGCTCGGCCTGGTGTACGCACTGGCCCAGCGGTCCGGACGGCTCACCCCGTCACGGCTGGTGCTGGCCGGGGTGGCTCTGGCGTACCTGTTCCAGGCCGCCTACAGCTACGTCCTGCAAGCCGCGCAGAGCGGGCGGGCCGCCCAGCAGGTGCTGTTCTGGCTGATGGGCAGCCTCGGCGGCGCCCGCTGGCACCTGCTGCCGCTGCCCGCCGTCGTCCTGGCCGCCGGGGTGACGTACCTGCTGCTGCAACACCGCCCGCTGAACGCGCTCGCCGCCGGGGAGGAGACGGCCGTCTCGCTCGGCGTGAACGTCAACCGCTTCCGCCTGACCCTGTTCGTGCTGACCTCGCTGCTGGTCGGCGTGCTGGTGGCCACCAGCGGCGCGATCGCGTTCGTCGGCCTCATCGTGCCGCACACCGCCCGCCTGCTCGTCGGCGCCGACCACCGCCGCGTGCTCCCCGTCACCGCCCTGCTCGGCGCCGTGTTCCTGCAGCTCGTGGACATCGCCGCGCGCACCGTCAACGCCCCGCAGGAGCTGGCGCTCAGCATCGTCACCGCGCTGTTCGGGGTGCCGTTCTTCCTGTGGCTGCTGCGCCGCCGCTCCGTCGACCGGGCGGTGAGCGTCACGTGACACCCGGCTCTTCAAGCGTGAAGCTCGACCTGAACGGCGTGTCCGTCGCGCTCGACGGCACCCCGATCGTGCACGAAGCCGACCTGCTCGTGGCCGACGGCGAGTTCGTCGCCCTCGTCGGCCCGAACGGCTGCGGCAAATCCACCCTCCTGCGCACGATCTACCGGGCCCTGCGGCCGTCGGCCGGGCTCATCGCCGTGGACGGCGACGACGTCCACCGGCTGCCCGCCCGCCAAGCCGCGCGGCGCACCGCCGTCGTCGCCCAGGAGACCCCCGCCGACCTGGACTTCACCGTGGCCGAGATCGTCGCCATGGGACGCACCCCGTACCAGGCCGACGCTCGCGCGGACGAGGACCTGTGCGCGCGGGCGCTGGAGCGCGTCGGCCTGACCGGCGCCGCCTGCCGGATCTTCGCCACCCTGTCCGGCGGCGAGAAACAACGCGTCCTGCTCGCCCGCGCCCTCGCCCAGCAGACCCGCCTGCTCCTGCTCGACGAGCCCACCTCCCACCTCGACATCCGCCACCAGCTGGAGATCCTGCACCTGGTACGCGAGCTCGGCATCGCCACCCTGGCCGTCCTGCACGACCTCAACCAGGCCGCCGCCTTCTGCGACCGCCTCTACGTCATGAACGCCGGCCGCATCGTCGCCGGCGGACCCCCCGGCCAGGTCCTCACCCCCGAGCTGATCTCCCAGGTGTACGGCGTCCGCGCCGCACACCGCACCCAGCTCGTCTTCGAACGGCTCAAGGAGGAGCAGTGATCAAGCGGCCGCCTCACCGGACGCGGCGGGTGGCACCCAGGTAGAGCAGGCACAGCAGGGCCAGCCCGGCGCACGCGGCGAGGGCCGTGGACGCGCCGGCGGGCAGCAGGAGACCGCCGAGCGCGGTGCCGAGGGCGATCCCGGCGTACAGGGCGGAGGCGTTCAGGCCGATGACCACGGCGGTCTCCTGCGGCGCCGCGTTGATCAGCCGGACCTGCTGCGCCGGGGTCTGGAACCAGGTGGTGGCGCCCCAGGCCACCATGAGCAGGGCCGTCAGCGGCAGCCAGTGCGCGCTCGCACCCGCCGCCCAGGCGGAAGCGGCGAGGGTGACGGTGAGCCCGGCGAATCCGATGGCCTGGACGGGGATGGGGCCGTACCGGTCGACCTGCGCCCCGGCGATCAGGTTGCCCAGGACCGCGCCGACGCCGTACAGGAACAGCAGCCACATCTCCTCCTCCGTACCGGCTCCCAGCGCGTGCAGGACGGGGACGGCGAAGGCGTACAGCCCGTAGCCGGCGGCCAGGCCGGCGACGGTGAGCGGCAGCACCGCGAGCACGGCCGGGTGGCGCAGCGCGGTGAGCCTGCGGCGCAAGGGGATGCGGGGGCTGCCGGGCAGGGCGGGCATGATCGCGCGCACGCCCACGGCGCCGGCCGCGCACAGCGCGGCGACCAGGCCGAGCGCCGCCCGCCAGTCCAGCGCCCGCTCGGCCAGGTTGCCCAGCGGGACGCCGAGCGCGGTGGACAGCGTCAGCCCGCCGATCACCACCGACAGCGCCCGGGCCCGCTGCGCGGGTGCGACCAGCGACGAGGCGGCGGCGCCCGCGTTCGGGGTGAACGCGGCCGCGCCGGCGGCCGCCAGGACGCGCGTGACCATCAGGACCGGGAAGTTCGGGGCCAGCGCCGAGCCGAGGTTGGCCAGTGCGAGCACGACGAGCGCGCCGGCCAGCAGGGTGCGGCGTGGCATCCGGGCCAGCACGGTGGCCAGGATCGGTGACAGCACCGCGTAGGTGATCGCGAACACCGTCGCCGACTGCCCGGCGGCGGCGACCGAGACGTGCAGCGACTCGGCCATGGCGGGCAGGAACCCGGCGACCACGTAGGCGTCGGTGCCGACGGCGAACGTGCCGAGCGCGAGGATCCGGGTGGAGCCGAGGCCACGCGGATGACGATCTATCGGGATATTCGACATCCCCATTCCTTTCACAAGAGTGCCCGGAGGCCTGGAACCGTGCTGTCAGCCGGGCATGCTCAGGTAGTTACGGCGAGCTCGCGCGGCCCCCGAGGGACTGCGTGCCATCAGGTCGGCGATGGTGTGCGAGGCGAGTTCGCGCCGCCAGGCCAGCTCCGCGCCGCGCATCACGACCGAGATCCCGCAGGGGTGCGCGAACTCCTGCCCGGCGCCGCGCCCGCCCTCTCCGCGCTGCCGGATCTCGGCGCAGCGGAACGCGTCCGTGGCGCCCTCCAGCGCGGTGACCACGTCCATCACCGTGATCCGCTCAGGCGGGCCGGCGAGCGACCATCCGCCGCGCGCCCCTGGGCTCGACGTCAGGATCCCTGCCTTGGCCAGCGCCTGGAGGCGCTTCTTCAAGTACTCCTGCGGCAGGTCGAACCATCCGGCCAGCCTGCGGATCGACACGGGGGCTTCGTCGCTCAGCCAGCCGAGCGTGACACAGCAGTGCAGCCCCCATTCGACGCCCTCGCCCATACGCATAACCGGGACTATACACATCCCGGTTCAGCCCAGGTCCGCGGGGCCGCGCTCCAGCGCGAGCTGGAGCGCGGCCTTCGAGAGAGGAGCCCGGTCTACACCTCATCGCCGATCGAGCACTCCGCGAGGATCATCGTCCACGACGCGGCGGGCAGCCGCGCCGTCAGCCGGTCACCGTCAGCCTGTACGGTCAGCGGCTGCGGAAGGGCCTCCACCCGGTGCGGGTCGTCCCCGGCGGCGATCACCGTGGCCGACACCGGCCGGACCGCCGCCGGGAGCCGGGCGGTGAGGTCGAGGTCCTGGTCGGGCGACCGGTTGACGGCGAACAGCGCCACCCGGGACCCCTCGACGGTGGCCACCGCGGACAGCGCGGGCGCCTCGCCGTACCGTTCGGTCTCCAGGAGCGGCCCGGACGGCTCCACCCGCAGCACCATGCCGCGCGCGTGCCGGGCCGTCAGCGCGAACGGGTGGAAGATCGTCTGGCGCCAGGCCGGGCCGCCGGGCTCGGTCCTGATCGGCGCGATGATGTTGGCGAGCTGCGCCTGGCAGGCGATGCTCACCCGGTCGGCGTGCCGCAGCAGCGTGATCAGGAAGTCCCCCACCACCACGGCGTCGGCGGCGGTGAAGGTGTCCTCGATCAGCTCGGGCGCCTCCTGGAACGGCAGGCGCTCGCGCCCGGCGAACCGGCTCTGGTACCAGACGTTCCACTCGTCGAAGGACAGGTTGATCTTCTTCTTGCGCCGGAGCTTCGCCCCGATGTGGTCGGCCGTGGCCACGATGGCCGAGATGTAGCGATCCATGTCCACGGCGCTGCAGAGGAAGCCGGGCAGGTCGCCGTTCTCCTCGTAGTAGTTGTGCAGCGAGAGGTAGTCGACCGCGTCGTAGGCGTGTTCGAGGACGGTGGCCTCCCACGCGCCGAACGTCGGCATCCCGCTGTTGGAGCTGCCGCACAGCACCAGCTCGATGCCGGGGTCGACGATCCGCATGGCCTTGGCGGTCTCGTTCGCGAGCCGTCCGTACTCGTGCGCGGTCTTGTGGCCGATCTGCCAGGGTCCGTCCATCTCGTTGCCGAGACACCAGAGCTTGATCCCGTACGGGTCGGTCACTCCGTGTTTGACCCGCAGGTCCGACCACTGCGTCCCCGAGGGGTGGTTGGCGTATTCGAGCAGGTCACACGCCTCCTGGAGGCCCCGGGTGCCGAGGTTGACGGCCATCATCGGCTCGACCCCGGCGGCCCGGGTCCAGGTCATGAACTCGTTGAGCCCGAACGCGTTCGTCTCGATCTGCCGCCAGGCCAGGTCCAGCCGGGAGGGGCGGTCGGGGCCGACGCCGTCCTCCCAGCGGTAGCCGGAGACGAAGTTGCCTCCCGGGTAGCGGACCACGCTCACGCCCATCTCGCGGGTCAGCTCCAGCACGTCGGTGCGGAAGCCGTTGTCGTCCGCCGCCGGGTGGCCCGGCTCGTAGATGCCGGTGTAGACGCACCGGCCCATGTGCTCGACGAACGAGCCGAACAGGCGCCGGTCGACGGGGGCGATGCGGAAAGAGGGGTCAAGGGTCAGGTGTGCTTGCGGCACAGGTCAGGCTCCTCGGTAGACGCGTACGTAGTCGAAGTCGGCGTTGACGGCCGGCTGAGCCCCTCCGTGGGCGACCAGGCCGATGCGCACGGCCGTGTCCTTGGGGAAGGTCCACACGCCGCCCCAGGTCCATGTCTTGCCGTCGCGGCTGGATCCGGCGCGGAACTCGTGCTCCCCGTTGGCCGGGTCCACGTGGTGCGCCAGCCGCAGCCAGGTGGTCTTGGCGGGCGGGCCGACGATGTTGCCGCCGTAGGACAGCCGGTCGGCGAAGGTCAGCTCGCGGCCGTACTCGACCTGGCGGGTGTTCCAGATGGCGACCTGGGACAGGCGGGCGAAGTCGTCGTCGGAGGCGTAGGCGACCAGCCCGGCCTGCTGGTAGTTGCGTACGGCGTCCTCGCCCAGGTCGAGCGTGACCTTGGTCTCCACGACGTAGTCGCCCTTGGGGGCCTCGCGCAGCAGCACCGACGCCTTGTTGCCGGCCCCGACCAGGTCGGCGCCCTGAACGGGCCAGCGCAGCACGCCCTCCTCGCTCCTGGCCGCGGCGTCCTGCCGCACCCAGGTCCAGCCGGAGCCGATCGGCCCGTCGAACTCGTCGGCGTCCAGCAGCCTGCCCGTACGCGGCGTCGGCACCGCCTTGGTGACGGCCTTGAACAGCGGGGCGGCGGAGACGTTGTCGAAGTCGGCGCCCCCGTCGGCGACCAGCCCGATCGGGCCGTTCGCGCTGCCCGTGACGGTGACGCTCGCCCGCGGGTCACGGAGCCGGTCCTCGGTCACCTCGGCGGTGATCGTCCGTCCCTTGACGGTGACGGCCAGGTTGTGCCAGGTCGCAGCCCCGCCGGGCAACGCCACCGTACGGGACGCACCGCCCGAGGCAAGCGTCAGCCCGTCGCGCGAAACGACCGCGGTCGTCCCGCCTATGCGAATCCCGGCGGACTTGTCCGTCTTGAGGTCGGTCTCGACGCGGACGTCCCCGCCGAGCGACTTACGGCTGACAAGCGTGCCCTGGCCACGGACATACCCATCCTGTACGGTCCAGCCGGCCGTGTTCCGCCAGCCCGACAGATCGCCCGCGAACCGGTCGTCCACGACCCCGCGGGTCACCGGCGTCTCCCGCGACCGCTCGGAGGGCCCGGCCCCCGCGCGCACGGCCGGCCAGCCGTCGATCCAGTCCAGCCGGTCCAGCAGCATGGGCCGCTCGTTGATCCCGTACGGCTCGTCCAGGAACGGGTCGCTTCGATCGATGGCGTGGTAGAGCATCCAGTCCTGACCGGAAAGGTCGGTGAGCTGGGCGTGGTGGCCGGTGCCGATGAAGCGGTTGCCGTTCTGGTCCAGGACAGGGGTGCCACCGGCGCGCGAGGCCAGCAGCGGCACGCCCTCGCGGTCGGTGAACGGCCCGCGTGGGCTGGTCGAGCGCCCGGCCAGCACCGAGTAGCCGGTGGTCGGCCCGGCGCAGCAGTTCGCCGAGGAGCCGAGCAGGTAGTAGTGGCCGTCGTGGCGCACCACGTACGCGCCCTCGAACTTGTTGTCGATCGCGACCTGCTGCGGCTGCCCGGTGGCGTGCAGCCCGTCGGCGGACAGCTCGGTCACCCACAGGCCGCCGAAGAACCCGCCGAAGTACAGGTATTTGCGCCCGTCCACGTCGGTGAACTGCGCGGGGTCGATCGTGTTCCAGTGCGCGTTGCCCGAGGGGCGCGGGGCGACGACCGGGGCGTCGATGTGCGTCCACGGCCCGGTCGGCGTGGGTGCCGTGGCGGCGCCGATCGAGTAGTCCCAGTTGGCGGGCGTGCTGGCGGTGTCGGTGACGGTGAAGTACATGACGTACCGGCCGTCGAGGTAGCGGATGTCCGGCGCCCAGAACAGACTGCCAGGGGCCGCGTACGACGGCAGGTTGCCCGGCCCGAACGCGTCGCCTGCGTAGGTCCAGTTGACCAGGTCGCTTGAGCGGGCGATCGGCAGCCGGTGCAGGACCTTCTCGCCTTCGCGCAGCGGGTCCGACGTGCCGTAGGAGTACCAGTAGCCGTCCTGCCCGCGGATCACCGCGGGGTCGGCGAACGTGTCGGAGAAGGAGTTCGACACCGGATTGGTGAAGAGGGAGAGGATCAGCGTGGCGATGACAGCCAAGTGCATAGATCAGCCTTTCAGGCCGCTACGAGAGATGCCTTCGATGACGTACCGCTGGGTCAGACTGAAGAGGATCAGGACGGGGATGCCGGCCAGCACCGCGCCCGCCATGATCACCGGATAGTGGATCGTGTACGCGCCCTGCAGGATCGACAGGCCCGGCGGCAGCGTGAAGTACTCGGGACTGAAGATCACGTAGATCGGCCAGATGAAGTCGTTCCAGTTGGACAGGAAGCTCAGCACGGCCAGCGTGGCCAGCGCGGGCCGCGACAGCGGCAGCGTGATCCGCCAGAAGATGTGCCAGTGGTTGGCGCCCTCCATCAGCGCGGCCTCGTCGAGCTCACGGGGCAGCCCGACGAAGAACTGCCGCAGGAAGAACACCCCGAACGCGCCCGCCGCCCCCGGCACGATGAGCGCCGTCAGGCTGTCCAGCCAGCCGAGCTGGTCGACGATCAGGAACTGCGGGATGAGGAAGACGAACCCCGGCACCAGCAGCGTGCCGACGATCATCCCGAACATCAGCTTCTTGCCGCGGAACTCCAGCCTGGCCAGCGCGTACGCGGCCAGCGACGACACCACGAGCACCAGCAGCATGTGCCCGGTGCCGGCGATGAGACTGTTGGCGAACCAGCGCAGCACCGGCGTGTCCGTGGTGCCCTGGAAGACCGTCCCGTACGCGGACGTCGTCGGCTCGGCGGGCAGCAGCGTGGGCGGCACCCGGGTGGCCTCGGTCTGCGTCTTGAACGACACGCCCAAGGCCCACACCAGCGGCCCCACGAACAGCACGGCGAGGGCCAGCAGGCCCGTGTAGCGCTTCATGACCGGGTCCTGAACAACCGGAAGTTGGCCACGCTGACCAGGATCAGCAGCAGCGTGAGCAGGTAGCTCATGGCCGAGGCGCTGCCCATCTTGTACTCCCTGAGCCCCTGCTGGAGCAGGTACATGATCGCGGTCCGCGTCTCCCCGCCCGGCGACCCCTGGGTCAGCAGGTACGACTGCCCGAACATGTTCGCCGAGGCCAGGATCGTCGTCGTCACCACGAACAGCGCGACGGGCCGCAGCCCCGGCAGCGTGACGTGGACGAACTCGCCCCACCGCCCCGCGCCGTCCACTTTCGCCGCGTCGTACAGCTCGCGCGGGATGTCCTGCATCCCGGCCAGGTAGATCACCGCGTTGAACCCGAGCGTCCACCAGACCGTCACCCCGACCAGCGCGATCCAGGCCCACGGCGTCGCGGTGGTCCAGGGGATCGGCGTGCCGAGTATCCAGTCGACCAGGCCGAGGTTCGGGTCGAGCAGCAGCCGCCACATCAGGCACACCACCGCCACGCCCAGCACGAACGGCGCGAAGAACAGCCCCCGGAACAGCGTCCTGCCCCGGAAGGGCCGGTTGAGCAGCAACGCCACCCCGAGCGGCAGCACGACCAGGAACGGCACGCTGAACACGGTGAAGATCCCGGTCGCCCGCATCGACATCCAGAAGTCGCCGTAGACGGGCGACTGGCCGTCGAACAGCGCCGTGTAGTTGTCCAGGCCGACGAACGGCTTGCCTTCGAGCAGGTAGTCCCAGTCGTGCAGGCTCACCCAGATCCCGAACAGGGCCGGGGCCAGCACGAACACGGAGAACAGGATCAGGTACGGCGCCAGGAACAGGTACGGCGTCGCCCTGCCCGACCGGGGGACGCGCACGTCCCGCATCGGCGCCTCCTCCGCCGCCCGCTTCGCCGAGATCGCGACCATCAGGCGCCGTACTTCTTCCGGTTGGCCTCAAGGATCTTGTCGGCCTTGGCGGCGGCCTCCGTGAGCGCGTCCTTGGAGCTCTTCTTGAGCAGGATCGCCGCGTTGATCGCCTGGTCGACGACCGCGGAGGCGTCCCCGATGCCCGCCACCGACGGCAGGAAGTACAGGTTGTCGATCTGGGTGCCGATCGTGGCCTGCTCCTTCAGCGCCGCGAACTCCGCGCCGTCGCGGATCGACTTGCGGGCCGGCACCTGGCCGCCCTTGGCCCACTCCAGCGAGTGGCCGCTGATCCAGTTGATGAACACCTTGGCCGCGGTCAGCTTGTTCTGGTCGGCCGTACGCTGCTTGAACACCACGAACTGGTGCGAACCCGCCCACGCCGCCGGTTTCGCCCCGATCTGGGGAAGCGGCGCGACACCCCACTCCAGGTCCTTGATCTCCTTGAGCGTGTTGATGGACCAGATGCCGTTCCAGTTGAACGCGGCCTTGCCGTTCTGCAGGGCGATGAAGTCGGCGTCCTGGCCGACGTTCTTGGGGCTGTAGCCCTTGTTGACGAGCTCGACGAGCCAGGTCAGGGCCTGCACGCCGGGGTCCTCGGCGAAGCGCGAGACGCTGGCGTCGTCGGCGAAGAGCTGGCCGCCGTTCTGGTAGAGCAACGTCCCGAACTGCATGCTCCCGGTGAACGGGAACGGCGTGGCCCAGTGCCCCTGGATGCCCGCCTTCTTCAGCGCCTCCAGCGCCGCCAGGTACTCCTCACCGGTCTTCGGCGGCTGCTCCGGGTCGAGCCCGGCCTTCTTCATGACCGTCTTGTTGTAGAACATGCCGAGCGGGTGCACGTCGAGCGGGATCGAGTAGCGCGCGCCCTTGTAGACGCCGGCCTTCCAGACCGGCGGGGAGAAGTCCGCCTCGGTGAGGCTGAGCGCGTTGGCCACGTCGTCGAGGGGCAGGACCACCTGCCGGGCCGCGTTGGTGGCGACGCTGTCGACGTGCATGATGCCGAGGTCAGGGCCTTGACCTGCGGAGACGGCCGCGGGGACCTTCGCGTAGTAGTCGGCCCACTGGTAGACGTTCATCGACACCTTGATGTTCTGGTGCTCGGCGTTGAACTGGTCCACCAGCTTCTTCATGACCGGGCCGTCGCCGCCGGTGAAGCCGTTCCAGAACTTCAGCGAGACCGAGGGACCGGTGTATTCGGTGGGCGCCGCCGTGGTGACCGGCGCCTGCGCCTGCTTGGGGCCGCCGCCTCCGCCGCAGCCCGCCGCGCCGATGGCCAGCGCACCGAGGCCCAGACCCAGTGCGCGCCGCCTGGAGAGGTTGTCGAGGGACATCCAGATCACTCCTGCCCGTGAGGTTACGGACGTTGTACATCGTTGGTTCCAACGTTGTAAATTGCCTGGCGCCAGTTCGTTACATCGTTGTAAACCAGGTAGGGTTCCGGTGGCGAAGGGGGCATGGTGCGGCCGAGGCTGAAGGACGTCGCCGAGCTGGCCGGGGTGTCGATCAAGACCGTGTCCAACGTGGTCAACGACTATCCCCATGTCAGTGGGGAGACGCGCGCCCGGGTGGAGGCGGCGATCGCCGAGCTCTCCTACCGGCCGAACCTGTCGGCGCGCAGCCTGCGCGCGGGCCGCTCAGGCGTGGTCGCGCTGGCGGTGCCCGACCTGGACAACCCCTACTTCGCCGAGCTGGCCACGAACGTCATCGAGGCGGCCGACCGGCGCGGCTGGACCGTGCTCATCGACCAGACCCAGGGCGACCGGGCCAAGGAACGCGTGGTGATCTCCGGGATCCGCGACCACCTCATCGACGGGCTGCTGTTCAGCCCGCTCGCGCTCACCGGCAAGGACCTGGCCGGGCGCGACGAGCGTACGCCGATGGTGCTGCTCGGGGAGCGCATCGGGACGGGCCGCTCGCCGTACGATCACGTCGGCATCGACAACGTGGCCGCCGCGCGGGCGGCCACCCTGCACCTGGCCGAGCGCGGCAGGCGCCGGATCGCCGCCATCGGCGTGCAGCGCACGGCCGCCGCCGCGACGGGCCGCCTGCGGCTGAAGGGCTACCAGCAGGCGCTCGCCGAGGCCGGCCTCCCCGCCGACCCGTCACTGGTCGCGCCGGCCGCACGCTGGGGGCGCGCCGACGGCGCCGAGGCCATGAGCCGCCTGCTCGACTCCGGCGCGCCGGACGCGGTCTTCTGCCTCAACGACACGCTCGCGCTGGGCGCCCTGCGGACGCTGCTCAAGCGGGGGTACGAGGTGCCGGGCGACGTGATGGTGATGGGGTTCGACGACATCCAGGACGGCCGGTTCGCCACGCCCACACTGTCGACCGTGGCGCCCGACAAGGCGCTGATCGCGCAGTCGGCGGTCGACCTGCTGGCCGAGCGGCTGAGCGGCGGGACGGACAAACCACACGAGGTGTGCGTGCCACATCGGCTGGCCTTCCGGGAGAGCACGGATGCGCCCGCCCGCGACCCGGGGCTCAGCGGGCCGGCGTGATCGGGATGATCGTCCCGTCCGCGGCGAACTCCATCCGGTCGAGACGAACGGAAAGCGCATTCCCCGACCTCTTGACAGCCCTGATGGTTACGTAAACACTCGGCGGCAACACCCCGGAAACATCGCCGCAATCGGATCCCGCCCCATCTCCGCCGCTGGATCCACGGCTGGCTGTTAGCGCTAACAGCGCATTTTCCTAGGAGGCCGAGAACGATGAGACCAGCCTTACGCCGGGCGGCCGCCGCCGTCCTGCTGATCGCCGCCACCCTCGCCGCCCGGCCGGCCGCGCCCGCCCAGGCCGCCCCGGTCACCATCACCAACGGCACCCAGTTCCGCGACACCGCGGGGAACGTGGTGCACGCCCACGGGGGCGGCGTGCTGAAGTCAGGCGCCTACTACTACTGGTTCGGCGAGAACCGCAACTCCGACAACACCTTCCGCGCCGTCTCCGTCTACCGGTCGACCGACCTGCTGACCTGGGAGTTCCGCCGCGACGTCCTCACGCGTACATCGAACTCCGAGCTCAACGTCGCCAACATCGAACGGCCGAAGGTCATCTACAACAGCTCCACCGGCCGCTACGTGATGTGGATGCACAAGGAGAACGGCACCGACTACGGCGAGGCGCGGGCCGCCGTCGCCTCATCGGCGACGATCGACGGCGACTACACCTACCACGGCAGCTTCCGCCCGCTGGGCCAGCACATGTCACGCGACATCACGCTCTTCAACGACAACGGCACGGCGTACATGATCTCGGCGGCGGACGAGAACTACGACCTGCACATCTACCGGCTCACCGCCGACTACCTCAACGTCGCCTCGCTGGTCGGCAACTTCTGGAACGACGCCCATCGCGAAGCCCCGGCGATGTTCAAGCGGGGCTCGACGTACTTCCTGCTGACCTCCGCGGCCACCGGCTGGAACCCGAACCAGGCCAGGTACGCGACGGCCGCCAGCGTCTCCGGCCCGTGGACCGGATGGACCAACACCGGCGACGGCACGACCTTCGGCTCCCAGCCGGCGTACGTCCTGCCGGTGCAGGGCACCTCGACGACGAGCTACCTCTACATGGGCGACCGATGGGCGGGCGCGTGGGGCGGGCCGGTGAACGACTCGCAGTACGTGTGGCTGCCGATCACGTTCCCGTCCGCGACGAGCATGAGCCTGAGCTGGTCCCCGCAGGTCACGATCGACGCCGCGACCGGCGTGATCACGGGCTCCGGCAGCACGCCGTCGTACCGGATCACGGCCCGGCACAGCGGCAAGGTGATGGACGTCGTCAGCGCCTCCATGGCGAACAACGCCGAGGTCAAGCAGTATCCGTGGAACGGCGGCGGCAACCAGCAGTGGCAGTTCCAGGACGCGGGCGGCGGCTACGTCCGGCTGGTGAACCAGAACAGCGGCCGATGCCTGGACGTCGCCGGCGGCTCGACCGCGGACGGCGCGAACGTCATCCAATACACCTGCGGCTCCGCCACGAACCAGCAGTGGCAGTGGGTCGCCACCGGCGGCTACTTCCAGCTCCGGGCCCGGCACAGCGGCAAATGCCTGGACGTGTCCGGAGCCTCGACCGCCGACGGGGCCGACATCCAGCAGTACGCCTGCGGCAGCGGCACCAACCAGCAGTGGACCCGCACCTCCTGACCCACCGGAGCGACCATGACCTCCATCCTGCGGCGGACGGCGCTGATCGGCCTGGTCGGCGCCCTGCTGCTCGCCCTCGGCCTCATCGCCTTCGAACGTCCCGCCAGGGCGGCCGACCCCTACACCGCCTATCTGATGGCGCACTTCACCGGCGAGAGCGCCAACGGCGAGCAGATCTACTTCGCCACCAGCACCGACGGCCTGCACTGGAGCGACCTCAACAGCTCGCTGCCCGTCCTCACCTCCCACCTCGGCGAGCTGGGGGTCCGCGACCCCGCCATCGTCCGCTCGCCGGCCGGCGACCGGTTCTACCTGATCGCCACCGACCTGCGCATCGCCGCCGGCAAGGGCTGGAGCGTCGCTCAGCACGACGGCAGCACCTCGCTCGTCGTATGGGAGTCGCCCGACCTCGTCACCTGGTCGGCGCCACGCCTGGTGAACGTCGCCGGGGCCATCCCCGACGCCGGCTGCGCGTGGGCGCCCGAGGCGATCTACGACCCGGCGACCGGCGACTACGTCGTCTACTGGGCGACGATCTCCCCGCGAAACGGCGTCGACAAGGCCCGCATCTACTACTCCCGCACCCGCGACTTCCGCACGTTCACCGCGGCGCAGCTCTCCATCGACCGGCCCGGCACCCAGGGCATCATCGACACACAGATCCTGGAGATCCCCGGCAGCGTCGGCGGCTACCGCTACGTCCGCGCATCCGGCGACGGCCAGATCACCATCGAGGGCAGCAACCAGATCCTCACCGGCTGGACCCGGCTCGGCGACATCTCCCACCTCGGCTACACCGGTGCGCAGGTCGAGGGCCCGATCCTGCACCAGTACAACGGCCGCAACGAATGGGGCCTGTGGGTCGACCAGTACGCCGCCGGCCGCGGCTACCTCCCGCTGACCACGACCAACCTCGCCGCTCCCGGCGGCTACCGCGTCCGCGCCGCCTCGGAGTACGCGCTCGGCGCCAGCCGCAAACGGCACGGCTCGATCATCGGCATCACCCAGGCGCAGCTCACCGCACTACAGGCCAAGTGGGGCGGCCCCGCCTCGGCCGGCACCCAGCGCCTGCAGTCGGCCAACTTCACCGACCGCTACGTACGGCACAGCGACTTCGACGTCCGCATCGACCCGAACGTGAGCCCGCCGGCCGACTCGCAGTGGCGCATCGTCCCGGGCCTGGCCGATCCGGCGGCGGTGTCGCTGGAGTCGTCGAACTTCCCCGGCTGGTTCCTGCGGCACTCCAGCTACGACTTCGTACTGGCCAAGCACGACGGCAGCGCCGCCTTCCGCGGGGACGCCACCTTCCGCCGGGTGGCGGGCCTGGCCGACTCCTCGGCGGCGTCGTTCCAGTCGTACAACTTCCCCGACCGCTACCTCCGCCATTCCAGCTACCTGCTCCGCCTCGACCCGATCAGCACGGCCACCGGCCGGGCCGACGCCACCTTCCGGATCACCAGCTGATGCCGGGGTCCCGGCTGCTGGCGGAGCAGGTGGTCACAGGCTGACGATCTCGTCGATCCGCAGCTCCCCTCGGGCGCTGGCCACCCGGGCGCCGTCGGCGTCCCGGGTGAGGGTGCCCCATCCCGTCGGGAGCAGCAGCGGCCACCGACCATGCTCGCGCGGCGCCAGCGTGAGCCGACGGCTCACGGCGTCGTAGGAGGCCCCCGCCAGGGCGTCGAGCACCGACCAGCCGGCCATGGCGCGCACGTAGTGGTCGCCGCACTCGATCTGGTTGTACGGGTTGCGCCGCGTGCCGTCGTAGCGGCGCCACAGGCCGTGGAGGATCGTCCAGGCCTCTTCCTCCAGCCCCTCCCAGAGGCAGTGCGCGGCGACCTGGTACTCGCTGCCGGTCCACACCTCGTCGCAATAGCGCGTGGGCACGGCGGGCCGGCCGCCGCGCGGCCAGGTGCACATGAGCAGGCCGGTGTCGTCCTCGTCGGCGAAGACCCGGTAGGGGTGCTCGAAGGAGCGGAAGCTTGCTCGGGATGAGCTCCTTCGCATGGCCGGGCGCGTCGGTGACCGCGCTGCTGAAGGACATGCCGTCGCCGAGACTCCGGTCGGTGCTGCGCAGCAGCACCTGGCTGCGCCAGTCGCCGCCGTTGCCGCCCGGCGACTGCCAGGAATGGCCACGAAAGCCCTCCTATGAGATTCCGCACAGGTGCACATGCATGCCGAGCTCGGCGAAGGCCGCTGCCTTGGCGGTCAGCGCGCGGCCGGCGCCGTCCGCGTCGTCGGCGTAGGCCACGTTGAGGTGGTTGGCCCGGTGCCGGGCCATGAACTGGTCGCGGGAGACGCCGTGCAGGACCGCGTGCATGATGGGCCACTGCGGGGTGGTGGCCTGGAGTCTGCGCTCGGTCTCCTCCTCGGGCAGCTCGACGACGGTCGCGCGGCCGAGGTCGGCATGCAGTGCGCCGTCCATGACGAACACCCGCGACCAGACGATCTCGCCCGGCTTGGAGACGCCGCTGAGGGTGCCGCCGCCGAGGGGAAAGTACATCGGCGGCTGCCGCATGCTCCACGAGCGGTCGTACCCGCCGTTGTGCGAGGCGGGGACGGCGCCCGAGATCTCGAAGACCCAGACGAACCGTCCGTCGTACTCCTCTCCCCAGCGCACGTCGTGCAGGGTGGTGGCCGGGTCGAGGCCCATCGCGGTCCACAGGCGGTTGGTGATCAGGGCGTCGACGGCGACGCCCTCGTCCACCTCGTTGAAGTGCGGCAGCGGCCGGCCCGGATAGAGCTCGCGGGATCCGTCGCGGCTGAGCACGGGTGGGCGGGCGACGTTGTTGAGCAGCCCTTCCGCCAGGTCGCTGGCCGGGACCACGTCCTTCAGGCCCTGCTGGTACTGGATCCCCACGGCGTCGAGGCCGAAGTCGTCGGCGATGCGCAGGGCGGCGATGTACATCTTGAGCTGGCTGGTCAGCTGCGCCTCGGTCAGCTCGGTGGCCTCGTCCGTACCGAGATGAAAGGTCAGGCCCGCCTCGTCGAGCCAGGTGCGGGCCTGCCGGGCCTCCTCGTCCCCGACCCTGAGCATCTCGGCGACGAGTGCGCTCTGCGAAAGCCGCTCCTTGTAGATGCCGAGCGGATTGAGCAGCTCGTCGTCGATGATGGCGTTGTACATCCCCATGCAGCCTTCGTCGAAGACGCCGATGATCGCCTTCTCGGTGGCGAGCTGCCTGGCGACGGCCTTGCCGAGGGCGACCTCCACGCCGCCGTCCGTGTGCTGGTAATCGGTCACGTGGGCGATGTCGTGGTGCAGCTCTCCGCTGTCCAGCCAGGTTTTCAGGCCGTGCCGGGACCAGGCGTCGGTGAAGTCCTCGCTCCACAGCACCGAGTACGGCCGGCCTGCCTTGGTCAGGCTCCCGGCCAGGTTGAGCAGGCCGACCAGTCCTGGCCACTGGCCGCTCCAGTTGGCCACGATCAGCACCGGGCCGCGATGGCTGCGCAGCCCGGCCAGCACGTGGTGGCTGTACTGCCAGACCGCTTCGGCCACGATGAGCGGCGCGTCGGGCGGCAGCGTCTTGAACACCTCGATGCCGGCGCGCTGGCTGTCGATGAAGCCGTGGCCCTTGGCGGGGTCGACCTCGTGACCGCGCCGTACCGACCAGCCGAGGTCGCGAAGTGCTTCCGTGAGGTGGGCTTCCAGCCTTTCCTGGACCGGCCAGCAGGTCTGGTTCGCGCTTTGCCGCAGGTCACCGCTGGCGACGGTGTAGACGACGCCGGACTCCGCCGCGGGTGGCTCGATCAGCTGGGGGAACTGGTACATGTCTGCCCTTCATCGATGCCGACGGTCGGCGAGGTCGTGCACGAGGCGTACCGTGCTGGGGTAGAGCTGCCGGTAGAGGCCGTCCGACGGAGGTGGCCCGGATCTCCTGCGGCATGCCGGTGATGTCGTGCCGACGTCGTAGAGCGGCGTGCACTGGCTGGCCGAGTGGTGGTCGAGCAGATAGGCGCCGGTGAGCTTGCGCACCAGCCAGGAGCTGGGCATGTACAGCCGGCGCGCCTTCGCGTAACGCTCTGGCTCCTCCTCGGCGACCCATGCGATCTTGGGTCCTGCGGCCTGGCTCGACAGGTCGGATCCGCACCTGCGGCGGATCTCGGCCGCGCCCAGTTCTCGTTCGAGCCTGCCGATCTGCCGGGTGGAGCGGGTGTCGACGCCGTAGAGGATGGCGGGCCGCACCGGCTCGTCCCCGGCGTCGGCGAGCAGGACGCACGGGCCCATGCCGCTCACCCCGACCGCCCCGACCTCTGCGTCGCGGCACAGCTGGCGGGCCAACCCGGCGAACTCCTGCCACCAGACCCGGGCGTCCATCTCGAGCCGCCCGGGGGCCGGCCGGTCCACGGTGTGCTCGCGTACTGCCGATCGCTGCACCGTGCCGTCCAGGCCGACGAGCATGCCCTTGCTGCTGGAGGTGCCGATGTCGACGCCGAGCACGTACATAGCAACCCCTGAGAAATCGATTGCTGATGCGCAGACGCTAATGAACCCTGTGGTCGTAGTCAACAGTGCCGCGCTGTCAATTCCGCCGGGCCGCTGCGGCCAGGCGCGCGGAGTCACGCCGCTCGCCGTCCGTCGAACGTCGGGAACGCGTTGCGGCCCAGGTCGCTCGCGGGTTGAGGCGCGACTGCCCGAACGGTGCGGCTCACGCCGACGTCAACGCCGGCTGTTGACCGCACGGTCGACCGGCACCGTCGGCGCGCAACATCCTCGATCGTCTGTCGTGGATGATGAAGCGAAAACCAGCAATCGATTACTCAGGTGAGACAGCATCACTGTCGCGCGCGGGCTCGCGCTCCGCCGACTGCGGGTAAGCGGGCCTTTCGGGTCATGGCTGCAGGGGATCGACCGGCGCGCGGGTCAGCGGGGCCGGACCGCCGTCGGGCGCGGCGGCCGGTGCGGCTTTGTCGGCCGCGGTCTTCGCCGTGCTCTGTGGTGTCGTGGTCTCGGCCGGGGTCTCGGTCGTGGCGTGTGCGGCGGTGGCCAGGGTGGTCAGGATGCGTTCGGCGTCGGTGAGCAGGCTGCCGCTGGCGGCCCAGCCTTGCGGGCGGTTGACTTGCCCGTCGCGGATCTGGTCGGTCATCTGCCCCTGGATGGCCTCGGTCTGGGCGCGGGCGGTCTCCAGCACGGTGTCCATGGGGGTCTCGAGGTCGTCCTCATGATCGGGGCGGGTGGCGGTGGTGATCACGGCAGCCAGGGTGTCGAGCAGGTCGGCGTAGTCGCGGGCGAAGTCGATGCTGATCCAGGCGGTGGCCGAGTCCACGCCGGGGCGTTGGTCGATGTGGGCCAGCGCGCGGACGATGGCGTGCACGTGCGTCCCGGTCTGGGTCATCGCCGCCAGCAGCGGGGTGTAGTCGCGCAGGCCGGACTGGCGCAGCCGGCGCAGGTTGTAGCGGCGGCTCTCGACGCCGTCGGCGATCGCCCGGCGGGCCTGGGCCAGGTGGCGGTCCAGCTCGGTGGCGCGGCGCTGCCACTCCGGCAGCTTCGACAGGTCGCAGTCGTGGCGCAGGCCGGTCGCGATGTCCTGCAGCAGGGTGACCGCTTCCCGCCCCAGATGACGCACGGCCCGGTAGGGGCGGCGCTGGTACAGCGGCGGCCACAGCAGCACGTTCACGCCCGCCCCGGTCAGCGCTCCCGCCGCGGTGGCCAGCACGTACCCGGCCAGGTAGCGGTCTTGGGAGGCGGCGCCGAACGACAGCAGCAGCACCGCGGTGGTGGCCACGTCGGAGCCGTGCCGGCCCATACGGTGCCAGCGGGAGGCGATCAGCGCGGGCGGCACCACCAGCAGCAGGCTGAGCGCGTTCAGACCGATCAGGTGGCCGATGCCGCCGGCCAGGAAGACGCCCGCGGCCACCGCGATGACCCGCCGGAGCCCGTTCGTCAACGTCCGGTACACGGTCGCGTGCACCATGATCACTGCGGTGGCGGGGGCGATCCACACCGTCTCATCGGCCAGCAGCCGATCGGCGGCGAACCACGCCAGCACGGCCGCCACCGTCGCCTTGGCGATCTGCCGGGCCTCGAACCGCTGCGGTGAATCCGGCTCGCCCAGGCCGGCCAGCTGGACGCGCATGTAGCGGAGCTCACGCCGGGCCGCGGCGCCGGCCTTCCGATACAAGCGATCAATCATGAACCGACATTTCCCCACCTTCTGCACCTTGGCAAGGGCCGGGAAATCGGCAGGAGAAGCGGCCGCGGCCCTCGGATGGTGCGGAACCACGGCCCGATCGTCGATGCCCGGGCAGGTGAAGGCCGCTCCGCTACCCGGCGCGGTAGCGCAGACCCGGGAGTGCTCGGCATCGCCGGAACGGCGCCGAGCGATGTCCGGCCTGACGCCATCCTTGGTCAGGTCAGGTCAGGTCAGGGCACCCAGCGCTTCCTCCAGGCTGTCGTACAGCGGCAGGACCTTGGCCAGGCCGGTGATCCACATGATCTTGGTGCGGGAGTAGTCGACGCCGATCAGGGCGAACGCGCCGCCAGTGGTCTGGCTGTCCTGCCAGTGGTGAATGATCAGGCCCAGGGCACGCGAATCCATGAACGTGACCCCGGACAGATCGAGGATCATCGACGGACCGGCCTGGGACAGGTACTCGGCGAACTGCTCGCGCCGAGTGGCATCCAGGAACCCCTCGACCGTGACCACGGCGATCTCGCCCACGAAGGACGTCGCCAGGTGTAACGTCGCAGATCCTAGGTCGTCCTCGGCAGACATCATCACGGCGCCATCGTATGCTCGATGAACGCAGGGCCGGACGCGTCTGGAGATCTCTGTTCGAGCTCGGACCGATCACGACCGGGGCGCAATCCGGCCCATCGGCGCCGCCTCGCGTTTGCTCACCTTGTGCGGGGATAGCGGGGCGGTTTGTGTTCCTCCCATCATTGCCTGAGTGGACGCAGCGATCATGAACATGGAGTTCGAGCTCCGGTGTCCCATCAGCGCAGACCTGGAGCTCATCCGCGCCCTGGTCCACGCCCATGCCCGCCGCGGCGGGCTACGGGGTGCGCGGTTGGAGGATCTGGTGATCGCGGTCAACGAAGCGGTCACCAACGTGCTCGACCACGGCGGGGCCGCCGGCATGGTGATCGTCCGCAACAGCGCCGAGGCCGTCGTCGTGGACATCGTCGACTTCGCCGGCCGGCTGAGTCATGAGCATCTGGCCGCGGCCAAGATCGATCCCACCGGTTCCCGGGGGTTCGGCCTGTGGGTGATCCAGCACCTGTGCGACCGCGTCGACCTGGAACAGAGCGACCAAAGCTCACGCCTGCGGCTGCACATGTGCCACCGCTCACCTGGAGACTGCCTGCCATGCCCGCGGCCAGGGCAGGAGGACTCTCGGTGGTAGGGCGTGCGGTCGATGCGTTCCCTGGCCGGCGGCGGCGACAGTTCCTGCCCTGGCGATTCCCGGCAATCGAGAACGGCCTCAAGAAGTGTGCGTCAAACGCCCTTCAGAACACGATCAAGTGCCGCCCGGCCTGCGGGTCCCCAGTTCGGCTTGCCGCCGGGGAGGCCCCGATCTCCGTTCTGCCCCATGAGCATGAGGAAGAGGCTCTTCATGGCGGCCAGCCCGCGGGCGCGCCTGATCGTTGCCTCGTCCGCGTGCGCGTACGCGTCGAAGAACCGTACGGCCGTGCCCGCGGGGAGCAGCAGCCACGCGGCGCCGAGGTCCCACGCCGGATCGCCGGCGAACAAGGCACCGAAATCGACCACGCCAGAAAGCGTCCCGTCCGAGACGACGACATTTGCGGGATGGAGGTCACCGTGCAGCCACATCGGCGGGCCCTCCCACTCGGGGGCCGCGACGGCATCGGCCCAGACGGCCCGGACGGCGCGGACATCGCCGACGGCGTCGGGGTCGATGGCCTGCAAGAACTGCTCGAAGCCGCCCGTGCACCTCTTGGGGTGAGCGCCGAGGTCCGAGCTGGCCGGGGCCTCGGCGGGCGCCTCCACATGGAGCGCCTGGAGGAAGCCCGCCAGCGTGTCGGCCGCGTGGGCGCCGCGGCTGATCGAGCCGTGGTCCAGCGGCTCGCCGGGAACCCACGTCATCACGGTCCAGTGCTTGGGGAAGCGCTCGGACGGTTCGCCGAACCGCACCGGGGTCGGCACCGGGAGCGGCAGGCGCGGGGCCAGCACGGGTAGCCATCGCCGCTCCTTGAGCTGGAGCTCCGGGGTGGGGTCCATACGCTGCATGCGCACGGCCAGCTCGTCCCCGAGACGCCACATTTGGTTGCCCCAGCCGCCCGCCACCTCGCGGATGGCCAGCCCTGCAAGGTCTGGATGTTGCTCCCGCAGCAAGCCGCGGACCAGGTCTGCGGTGATCTCGAGCTCAGCGTCGGTCATGCCAAGTCACAGTACTGAGGCGGCAGGCGGAGCGGCTCGTCTGGCTCCGCCGGCAACTCGCCCGAAGCGCTCGGCCGGCCCATGCGTGCGAGCCGGACGAGTCCGCTTCCGCACCGGCTCGGGTCAGTACCGGCGGCTCAGGCCGACCGCAGGCAGAAGGGGTGTCCGGCCGGGCTGGCGTAGACCCGGCCGCCTTTCTGTGATGCGGGGCCGGCGTCGTCCGTGGGCTGCAGCCGGCGTGCACCTGCCTCGATCGCCAGCCTGTCGGCGGTTGCGAGGTCGTCCGTCGTCAGATCGACATGCATCTGCTGCGAGTCGCCCTGTGGCCACGCCGGGGGGACCTGCCCCGGAGCCCGCTGGATCACGAACACCGGGAACCCGTCGGCCCGCAGGAAGTGGTGAGTTGCGGTCTTGGCGATCGTGCCGCCCAGCAGCCGGTGCCAGAACGCGCTCTCGGCCTCCGGTTCGGCGGCGTCGATGATCACTGCGCTGAGACTGATGTTCATGTTGTTCTCTGTCCTTTCCCTTGCCTGCTCTGGGCCTACACCACCGGGATGATGCCGCCGTCGACCCGGAACTCGGCTCCGGTGAGCCATTTGGCGCGGCCGGAGGCGAGGAACGCGATCATCTCGGCCACGTCCTCGGGGTCGCCGGGCCGGCCCATCGGCACGTTCAGGTGATTCACGATCTGCTGCCGTACCTCCTGCACGCCGACGCCTTGCCGATCGGCGAGGTGCCGGAGGTGCTCGACGGCGCCTTCCGTGGCCACGAAGCCCGGCAGGACGCACACCACGCGCACCCCGTGCTCGCCGACCTCGGTCGCCAGTTCGCGGCTGTAGGCGTTGAGCGCCGCCTTCGCCGCCGCGTAGGACGCCTCGGTGCGCTGGGGCAGGCGACTGGCGATCGACGAGACGTGCACGACCACGCCGGAGCCTCGCTCGACCATTCCCGGCACCAGGGCCCGGTCGAGCCGGACGGCACTGAGCAGGTTGATGTCCAGGTCCGCCTGCCACGACTCGTTGGAGCGCTGCAGCGTCGGCGCCGGGGCGCTGGCGGCGCCCGCATTGTTGACCAGTACGTCCACTCCGCCCACGCTGTCGAGGACCCGCCGGCCGAGCTCGGCCACCCCCTGTCGCGTCGCGAGGTCGGCGGGGATGAAGGTGGCGGGCAGATCCTTGGCGGGTGCGCTGCGGGAGGCGGTCAGCACGGTTGCGCCCGCGGCCGCGAATCGCCGGGCGGTCGCCGCGCCCAGGCCGCGGCTGCCGCCGGTGACCAGCACGCGAAGGCCGCGCAGGCCCTCTTCCGGGTACGTCATGGGAGCACTCCTTCGATAAAGTGAACCGGACTCCGGAAACTATACATAAGCGGAATCGGACTCACCTTATGGAGGTACTGGTGCCGTCATCACGTCCGCTGCGCGCTGACGCGCGGCGCAACCGCGAGGCGCTCCTGGCCGTGGCACGGGAGGCGTTCCGCACCGGTGAGGCCGACGCCCATGTGGAAGAGATCGCCCGGCGAGCCGAAGTGGCGGTCGGCACGTTCTACCGCCACTTCGAGACACGCGAAGCCCTCATCGAGGAGGTCTATCGCCAGGAGGTCGCCGAACTGTGCGCCGCACCCGCGCACCTCCTTGACCGGCACGCGCCCGACGAGGCGTTGCGCCACTTCCTGCTGCTGCTCGTGGAGCACGCGGCCGTGGGCAAGGGCATGGCGGTCGCGCTGGAGAGCATCATGGCGACGGATTCACCGATCTTCGACGACGCCCGCACACAGATGGCGCAGGCTCTCGATCAGCTCCTTCAGGCCGGCACGGCAGCCGGCACCATCCGTGGCGACGTCAGCGGACGCACACTGCTGCGCGCGCTGGGCGGCATCTGCGGCATGCACGCCACCGAGGGCTGGCAGAACGAAGCCGTGCACATCACGGCGATCCTCTTCGACGGCCTGCGTTTCGGCGCACAGAACGCGGACTGAGCCGACGCGCGTCGCACTGACCAGGCGATTCGCTACTACTGGGGTGGATGGCGCGGCCGGTACGCCACGGCGGGCGGCCCGACCTGGGCGGGCACGCAAAACCCCACCCGGCACACCCGGGTGGGGAGTTACGGTGTCGCAGGTCGGCCGCGTTCAACCGTGGGCAGCAGCGGCTGCGCGTCAGTGGCGGACGCCGCGCCTGCCGTACAGGCCGACCACCAGGATGACGCCGACGGCGGCGACGGCGATCTGAAGCAGCAACTCGATCCAGTCGATCCCGCCGGTCTCCGCCACGCCGAAGGCGCCGGCGATGAAGGTGCCGATGAAAGCGGCCACGATGCCGACCACGATGGTCAGCCAGATCGGGATGTGCTGCTTGCCGGGAACCACCAGGCGGCCCAGTGCGCCGATGATGGCGCCGATGACGATGGCGGTGATGATGCCGGTGACGGTCATGCAGGACTCCTAAAGATGGGGGGTAAAGCTGAGCATTCGTCTGCCCTGCAGAGGTCCGTGCACACCTCACCCTCACCTGCGAGACCGGGACGACACCTCAAGACTCAAGGTCACGGCGCACAGGAAGCCGGCAAGAACGGGAGGAAATTCGCCGTCTCCACCCCGGACCGCTTCAGCGGCGCCCTTGCGCCAGGTGATCCTTCTTCTAAGTTACGGCCTGCTGGACGAGCAGGAGCCGGCCGAGCCGGCCCCGCTCCCCCCGAAGGTGATCGCCACACGGTCCGCTTCGAGGGCGTCGGCTTCAGCCACGACGGGCGCCACAGCGTGCTGGACGGGGTCGACCTGGAGCCGGCCTCCGGCACGGTGACGGCGCTGGTCGGCCCCAGCGGCGCGGCAGGCCGGAGTGCCGGAAGTGGGTTTCAGCGCCCGGCCATCTTCATGTGCGCCGCCCCGTACGGTCTCCGGCCACGCCGACGCGCGGTCCGCACGCTCGGCGAGCCCACCACATATCTTGACGTACAACATCAGATCGACGTGCTGGACCTGCTGGTCCAGCTCAACCGCGAGGAGGGACGGACCATCGCCGTCGTACCGCACGACCTCAACCCGACCTGCCGCCACGCCCACCACCTGATCGCCATGCGCAAGGGGCGGATCATCGCGCAGGGAGCCTCGATGGTCGTGCCCATCGGCCGGCACCTCCGGTTCTGAGCCGCCGATGTCCATCAACTTCCATCACTCGGACGAACGCGACCCCATGACCCGTGGCCGGATCATCGGCGAACGCTGGCGCGAGGCCATCCACGGCACGGCCAAGGACTACGACTGGCTCTTCGAGGCGGCCGAGCTGGACCGGCACACCGTGCGCACCATCGCCGAGCAGGGCTGCGAGCTGCTGCACGGCTGGGCGCCCGAGCTCGCCGGAGAGCTGGCGGGCGTGGCCCGCGGCGCCGGCCTGGAGCTGTGGCGGGTCGCGGCGCTCAACTGCCGCACCGAGATCCTGGTCAGGGGCCGGATCGCGGGGCTGAAGGAGTGTACGGCCGCGGCCTGGCTGCCTCCGGGCGAGCCGCCCAGGGCGTTGCAGACCTGGGACCGGATCCCGTCGATCAGCAACTTCACCGTCCTGCGGCACACCTCGCCCGAGGAGCTGACGGTGACCTGGGACGGCGAGCGCGCGGACGGCTGGCTGGAGGTCGCGGTATGAGCTGGGACATCGCCGCCACGGGACAGCCGTCCCGCGAGATCTCCTTCACCACCTCAGAAGGCACCTGGATGAGCGTCGCCGTCACCCCCGACGGCGAGACGATCGTCTTCGACCTGCTCGGCGACCTGTACGCCATCCCCGCCGCGGGCGGCACGGCGACGCTGCTCCAGGGCGGCCCCGCCATGCACCGCATGCCGTGCGTGAGCCCCGACGGCCGCGAGATCCTCTACCTGAGCGACGCCGACGGCGACGACAACCTGTGGGCCTGCGCCATCGACGGGTCCGGGCCGCGCCAGCTCACGTGGGAGACCGACGCGATCCTGACCGACCCCATCTGGGGCCCGGACGGGCGCAGCGTGATCGCGCCCGCCATCTTCCGCGCCCACCTCAAGCTGTTCTCGTCCCAGATCCGCCTGTACGAGGGGCCCGGATCGGGCCGGCTGCTGGTGGACGTGCCGTCGAGCGGACGTGACGTGCTGGAGCCGGCGCTCTCCCCCGACGGCGCCTGGCTCTACTACAGCGAACGTCTCGTCAACCCCAAGATCTACGTGGACGCCAACCACGCCAACTTCGCGATCCGGCGCAGGCGGCTGGAGGACGGCCACACCGACACCGTGGTCGGCGGGTTCGGCGGCGCCATCAGGGCCGCGCTCTCGCCCGACGGAACCCAGCTCGCCTTCATCCGGCGCGTCATGGACAAGACGGTGCTGTTCCGGCTGGATCTCACCAGCGGCCGGCAGCAGCCGGTCTTCGACGGCCTCGACCGCGACAACCAGGCCGTCTGGGAGATCCAGGGCAACTACTACCCGAGGTTCTCCTGGTTCCCCGACAGCCGTCACGTCGCCATCTGGGCGGGCGGCGGGCTGCGGCGCATCGACATGGTCAGCGGCGGGCACACGCCGATCCCGTTCACCGCGGAGTGCCGTCACACGCTCATCGAGCCGGTCCGCGTCCGTCACGACCTGGCGCCGGACAAGGTGGTGGCGCGCGCCGTACGCCACCTGGCCGTCGCGCCCGGCGGGCAGGATGTCGCCTTCACCGCGCTCGGCCGCCTGTGGCACACCACGCGCGGCAAGGACGCCGTGACCCCCGTTGGCGACCACACCCTGCACGCGAACGAGCCCGCCTACAGCCGCGACGGCCGCCTGCTCGCCTACGTCGAGTGGGACGACGAGCACGGCAGCGTGCTGCGGACCTGCCGGCACGACCGCTGGGACGAGCCCGTCGAGGTGACGGCCTCCACCGGCGTCCTGCGCCAGCCCGCCTTCAGCCCCGACGGGACGCTCATCGCCTACCGGCTGCAGGAGCACGACGTCCTGCTCGGCGGCTCGCCCGCGCGCCCCGGCCTGTACGTCGTGAGCACCGCCGGCGGCGAGCCCCGCCACCTGGGCCCGGCGGACGACGCCCCGGCCTTCTCCCCCGACGGCTCCAGGATCTACGCGACCGTCGTCGACTCCTCGGGAGCCGAGCCGGTCGAGGTGCTCTTCAGCGTCGGCCTGCGGGGCGGGGACCGCAGGGAGCACGCGCGCACGGCCGACGTCGACACCTACGAGCTGCGGCTGAGCCCCGACCGCAGGTGGCTGGCCTTCCGGCACGCCAGCGAGTACCACGTGATCCCGTACCGGGAGACCGGTCACGTGCTGCAGGTCACGGCGGACACCCGCGAGGTGCCCTGCCACCGCCTGACCGATCACGGCGGGTACGCGCTGACCTGGGCCGCCGACGGCCGCAGCGTGCACTGGGCGGTCGGGCCCGAGCTCCACATGCGCGAGTGCGGCGAGTGGGAGCTGCCGCAGGCCCCCGCACCCGTGAACCTGAGCGTGGACGCCGACGTGCCCGGCGGCTGCGTGGCCCTCACCGGCGGCACCGTGATCACCATGCGCGGCGAGCAGGTGCACCGGCCGGGAACCGTCGTCGTCCGCGGCAACCGCATCGTCGCCGTCGGCCCGGCCGGGGACGTCGAGGTGCCCGCGGACGCCACCGTCGTCGACTGCGCCGGAACGACCCTGATGCCCGGTCTCGTGGACGGCCACGGGCACATCGACGGCGGCAACGGCAACGGCGTGACCCCGCAGAAGCAGGCCGCCCGATACGCCGCCCTGGCCTTCGGCGTCACCACGAACTTCGACCCGTTCCCCTCCGAGCTGCCGAGCTTCGAGAGCACCGAGACCACCCAGGCCGGGCTCACGCTCGGCCCGCGCTGGATCGGCACCGGCTCCGCCATCCACGGCCGCCCGCACAACGCCTTCCACCTCTACAACCCCATCGACACCTACGAGGACGCCGCCGGGGTGATCCGGCGGAAGAAGGCCCTGGGCGCGCTCAGCGTCAAGAGCTACAAATGGCCGGGCCGCCGCCACCGGCAGATGCTGGTCAAGGCCGCCCGCGAGCACGGCGTCAACATCGTGGTCGAGGGCGAGACGCACTTCTACCACAACATCAGCATGATCTTGGACGGCCACACCAACCTGGAGCACAACCTGCCGGTCGCCACGCTGTACGACGACGTGGTGCAGCTCATGGCCCTGGCCGGGGCGTCGAACACGCCCACGCTCATCGTCGCGTTCGGCGAGCTGTTCGGCGAGAACTACATGTACCAGCGGACCGAGGTGTGGAAGGACCCCCGCGTCCGCACGTACGTGCAAGCCTGCCTGAGCGGCTACAGCCCGCTCAACACACCGTACGGGGCCCCGCCCTACGCCCGCGCCATGACCACGATCCACGTCGCCGACGAACTGTACGAGATCGGCGTCCTGGCCGTCTCCCGCTCGATCAACCGGCTGGACCAGGCCGGGGTGCGGATCAACGCCGGCTCCCACGGGGAGATCCCCGGCCTGGCCATGCACTGGGAGATGGCCCTGCTGGCCGCGGGCGGGATGCCGGCGCACCGGGTGCTGCGGGCGGCCACGATCAACGTCGCGGACAGCCTCGGCGTGGGGCACCAGATCGGCTCGCTCGAACCCGGCAAGCTGGCCGACCTGATCGTGCTGCGCGACGACCCGCTCGACGACATCGCCAACTCGACGTCGGTGACGATGACGATGGTGAACGGGCGGCTGTACGACGCCCACTCGCTCGACGAGATCGCGCCGCGACGCAGGCCCAGGACGAAGTTCTCCTGGGAGACGCAGGACACGCACGGCATCGACTGGTCAGCGGCATGGGGCGGAGGGTGCTGCCTGTGACCTCCTGCGCAGCGACGCGTGCCGCCTGAACGGCCTGGCCACGATCCCCGGCGTGAGCTTCGCCTGAGGACAGGTCCTAGGCTGGCGGGGGTGACGGGATCGGCGGCGGGCGCGCGGACGCAGGAGCAGATGCGGCAGCGGAACCTGAGCGAGGTGCTGCGGCGCGTCCACAAGGACGGGGCGGTGTCACGGGCCGCGCTCAGCCGCCGGATGGGCCTCAACCGCAGCACCATCATGGACCTGACCGCCGAGCTCACCGCGGCTGGGCTCGTCCGCGAGGGCGTCCCCACCGGGCGGGGCCGCGCGGGGCGGCCGTCCATCGTCGTCATGCCCGAGCAGGAGACGCTGTACGGGCTCGCGTTCGACGTCGCCGTGGATCGGCTGCTCGCGGCCCGTGTCGGGCTCGGCGGCCGGATCCTCGACCGCCGAGCGGCCGTGCGCACCCGCGCCGGGGCCGACCTGGAGGACGTCGTCGGCGTCCTCGCCGCCTTCGGCCGCGAACTGGCCGCCGGAGCCGGTCCTGGCGCGTTGTGCGTGGGCGTCGGCGCGTCGTACTGCGGGTTGATCAGGCGCGCCGATGGCACGGTCCGGTACGGGCCGCACCTCGGCTGGGTGGACCAGGCGTTCGGCGCGGAACTCGCCGCCGGGCTCGGCCTCGGGCTTCCCGTCGAGGTGGGCAACGAGGCGCACCTGGGCGCGATCGCCGAGCACGTACGCGGCGCGGGAAGCGACGTCGACAACCTCATCTACCTGCACGGGGACGTCGGTGTCGGCGGCGGGATCATCGTCGCCGGGAAACTCCTGGACGGCGACGCGGGCTACGGCTGCGAGCTCGGGCACATGCTGGTCAACCCGTTCGACGGGCGGCCCTGCCTGTGCGGGTCGCGCGGCTGCCTGGAGGCCGAGGTGGGGGAAGAAGCGCTGCTCGAATACGCGGGACGGTCCGACGACCTCGTCGGACGCGACGGCATCCGGGCCGTCGTCGCCCTCGCCGGGAGCGGCGACGCCCGGGCGCGGGACGCCCTCGACCGCGTCGGCGACTGGCTCGGCGTCGGCGTCGTCAACCTCATCAACCTGTTCAACCCGGCGCTCGTGGTCTTCGGCGGGATGCTCCGCGACGTCTACCCGGGCGCCGCGCCACGTGTCCGCGCCCGGATCGACGCGCATGTCCTGCCGGTGTCGCGCGAACGTGTCCGCCTGGCCGTGACGGCCCTCGGTGACGACACCACGCTCGCCGGGGCTGCCGAGCTCGCCTTCGCCGGCCTCCTGGACGACCCCCTCAACACCCTGGCCACCCTCCGCTGACGCGTGTTCACGACGACCAATGTGCGCACTCCGGACCTCGGCGGCGTGGCTAGCACCGGAGACCTGACCCGTACGATCGTCGAAGCCCTCGGAAGGAAGCATGAGCGTCCCGCTGCCCAGCACGTTCCGGTCCCGCACCATCGACGCGGACGGCGTCGCCATCCACGCGGTCGTCGGGGGCGACGGGCCGCCCGTGCTGCTACTGCACGGCTACCCGCAGACGCACCTGATCTGGCACGACGTCGCGCCCGCGCTGGCGGCCCGGCACACGGTCGTGCTGACCGACCTGCGCGGGTACGGCGACAGCGCCAAGCCGGCGCCGGTCACCGACGACCTCTACTCCAAGCGGGCGATGGCCCGCGACCAGGTCAGCGTGATGCGGAAGCTGGGGTTCGACCGCTTCGCCGTCGCCGGACACGACAGGGGCGCGAGGGTCGGCCACCGGATGGCCCTCGACCACCCCGGCGTCGTCCAAGCCCTCGCCGTCCTGGACATCGTGCCGACCCGGCACACGTTCGCGCATGCCGACGCGGCGTTCGGCCTCGGCTACTTCCATTGGTTCTTCCTGGCCGCCGGCCATGGGATTCCCGAGCGGCTGATCGGCAACGACCCGGAGTTCTGGATTCGCAGCCGGATGACGGCCCGGCATTCCGGCGGCGCCGCCTACGACGAGACCGCGGTCCGCGAGTACGTCCGCTGCTTCTCCGACCCCGCCGCGATCGCCGCCTCCTGCGCCGACTACCGGGCGGCGGCCGGCGTCGACATCGAGCACGACGACGCCGACGCGGCGGCGGGCAGGCGGGTGCGCTGCCCGGTGCTGGCGCTCTGGGGCGAGCACGGCTTCGTGGGCCGTACGTACGACGTCCTGGAGGTCTGGCGCGCCTACGCCGAAGACGTCACCGGTGCGGCGCTGCCGAGCGACCACTACCTGCCGGAGGAGGTGCCGGCGCTCGTCGCGGCGGAGCTGGAGGCGTTCCTGGCCAGGGCGTGAGGCAACCGCCCCGGCCAGGCCTTGCGGGCCGGCCGTGAGCGGCACACCGGTCAGGAATCGAGAAGCGCGACCCTCGATCCGCGCCTAGCGTTACCTGCATGAACGTCACTGTCCACGCGGGCTTCCTGCCGCACGACGACCCGGGCCTCGAAGGAGAAACGCGCCGATGAGCGCCGAATCGAAAGCCGGCGAGAAGAACAAGCAGGGCGAGTCCTCCGGAGCGGGATTCTCCGGGGAAGAGCGTGCCGCCATCAAGGAGCGTGCGGCGGAGCTGCGGGCGGACGCTCGCCACAGCCGGAACGCGGACAAGGCGGCGGCCGACGAGCGGGCCGTGCTCGCGAAGATCGCCGAGATGGCGCCGCCCGACCGCGCCCTGGCCGAGCGCGTGCACGCCATCGTCACGGCCGCCGCTCCGGAACTGGCGCCGAAGCTGTGGTACGGCCAGCCCGCCTACTACAAGGAGGGGAAGGCGGTGTGCTTCTTCCGGAGCGGGCAGGTGGACAAGGAGCGCTACTCGTCGCTGGGATTCAGCGCGCAGGCGAACCTCGATGACGACGACGGCATGTGGCCGACGGCCTACGCCCTGACGGAGCTGAGCAAAGCCGGCGAGGCAGCGATCACGAGGCTGGTCAAGAAGGCCGTGAGCTGAGGGTTCCGGGATCGAAGATGATCTCCTCCCTCGTCCCCGCGCTCCCCTATCGGGAGATCTGCCCGTCCACGACGGCGCGCGTGCCGTGACGCCTGAACGTGCATCGTTTCCGCGCCCGGCTGTTCATGCTGACGCGTCCCAGCCGGCGGGGCCCGGTCTGCCCGGACCCCGCCGGCGGCGTGCGACGGCTCAGCCGGAGAAGAGCGCGCTGTGCACGTCCACCGGGTTGGCGGCATCGCCGGTGGAGACGCCGTACACGGCCGTGAAGGCGTTGCCGACCGAGACGAGGCCGGTGTAGTCACCGAGCAGGCGTCCCACGCTCGTCAGCGGGAGCTTCCGCGCGTCGAACGGTCCCTCGATGTGCTGCTCGCGCCACGACCCCGGCTTCGCGCAGTTGCTCGAACAGGTCACGGCCCACAGGTCGGTGGGCAAGGTGGCCGCGTCGGGCGTGTTGTTGCGGAAGTCGTAGTACGTGACCGCCACGGTGCCCGTCTTGGACGCGGCGACGACCGGTACGGCGGCGGAGCCGGTGGGTGTCTTGTCCAGGCGGATCGGGGTGGACCACGTCTGCCCGCCGTCCGCCGAACGCGAGTAGGACACGTGGAAGGTGCCGTCGGCCTCCTGGCTCTGCCAGACGGCGCTGACCACCTGGCTGCCCGGCTGGGTGGCCAGCAGCGGCAGGGAGGCGTTGCGTATCGGGTCACCCGAGTTGTCCGGGTCCGGGATGCGGGGGCCCACGGCGAGCGGGGCGGGGACGTTCAGTGTCGGCGCCGACCAGGTCTTGCCGCCGTCGGTCGAGCGGATGACCTGGGTGGAGCCGTCGGTGATCGTCTCGTGGTGCATGGCGATCAGCAGCGTCCCGTCCGGGAGCGGCACCAGCTGGGTGCCGATGACGCCGCTGTTGGTGGGCACGTCGTACACCTTGCTCGTGGTCCAGGTGCGTCCGTCGTCGGTCGACTTGGCCAGGTAGACCGGCTGCACCCAGTTCGGCGTGGTGCTGGTCGACTGGTCGTCGATGCGGTCCCACACCGCGTAGACCACTCCCGGGCGGTACGGGTCCGCGGTCACCGTCGGGCGGTCGTTGAAGAAGCGCGGGTTGTCGTCCCGCTGCAGGGTGGTCGGCGCGGCCCAGGTCCGGCCGCCGTCGCCGGAGCGGGCCACCAGGATGGCGGTCACGTCGCCGGCGCGGGACATCGACAACGACGCGGCCACCGCGGCGCCGGACGGCGTGATCGTGACCCAGTTGTCCGTCGTGACGGCGTAGTCCCCGCCGTTGGCGCTGGTGCCGCCGTTGCACTGGGAGAAGGCGGGCAGGTTCGTGGACTGCTGCCAGGTCAGGCCGTAGTCGTCCGACACGGCGGTGACGGCGCCGTTGCTGCCGTAGCGGTTCCAGCGATCCTGCTGGTACACCGTGACGAGGTGCTGCGGCCGGTTCGGGTCCCGCGCCACCGTGGGCAGGACTTCGGTGTTGGAGTTCAGGGTGTAACCGTCGGCCGGGGGGAGCCCGCAGTTCGCGGGCAGCGGGCTGGTACCTGAGACCGGCCGTACGATGGCGGGTCCGCCGGTCGCGGCGTCGTCCGCGGTGGCGGGCTGCGCGACGGTGCAGGCCAGCAGAATGGCCGCGGCGGGTAACAGAGCCCTGGAGCGTCGGATCACGAGCATTCCTCATCTTTGCTGTGTTGATGAAGACGTCACCGGCTCGCCGGGGGAACTTCTCCGGCGTCAGGCGTACGACGCAGGGAAGGTTACAGGTGCAAGATCAGTTTCGTCCGCCGAATGATCACAAAGACCTCTAAGCTGCTTCTGACCTTCGCTTTTGTTGCGACCGCCAAGCTGACCAGCCCCTCGACAAGGAGCCGGGACGCAGTCAGGGCGATGAAGGCCGACTCATCCATTGACCTTCGGTCATGAAGAAAGGCAAGATCTCGCCTTACGGTTCCCGGCCGCCATTCGGCGCGCCACCGTGGGTGGTTGATCGGAGGAAATGTGCCTTTATCCAGCGTTATGGTGACGGGTGTCCTGCTGGCGGGCTTGGTGACCGCCCCGCCGGTCGCGTACGCGGCTCCCGGCGAGGAGCTGCACGCCTTACGCACCGTCACCGGCCCCGGCGGTGTCACGCACGTCCACTACGACCGCGTCTACCAGGGATTACCCGTGCTCGGCGGCGACGTCATCGTGCATGGGGATCGGGCCGCCGAGAGCCGTACCCTCTCGCCGCTGACCACCCTGTCCACCACGCCTCGGTTGTCCGGCCCGGCCGCCGCCACGATCGCGGCCAAGCGCTTCCCGTACCGGCCGAGCGGCTCGCCGCGGCTGGTGATCGAGGCGCTCGGCGACGACGCCGCCGCCCGCGTGCCCGCGCTGGCCTGGGACGTGCTGCTCACCGGCACCCGGCCGGGCGGCCTGCCGACGGCCCTGCACGTTCTCGTTGACGCCGCCACCGGCGCGGTGCGCACCACGTACGACGATGTGCAGGCCGACACCGGCCACGGCTTCCACTCCGGCGACGTGCCGCTCACCACCATGATCTATTCCGACGAGCCGAACCGGAAATACCTGAGGGACCCGAGCCGGGGCAACTTCGCCACCTACGACGCCGACACCCGCCGCTTCTACACCGACCCCGACGGCGACTGGGCGGACGGCACACCGACCCATCCGCAGACCGCCGCCGTGGACGTGCAGTGGGCCACCGCGGCGACGTACGACTTCTACAAGCAGACCTTCGGCTACACCCTCCTCTACAACTCCGAGACCTCGGACGGGCCCAGCACCTTGTACGCCGGGGTGCACGAGGGCGACAACCTGTCGAACGCCTACTGGAGCGCGCAGTGCCACTGCATGCGCTTCGGCGACGGCGACAGGACTCGCACCAACTCCTACACCTCTCTCGACGTGGTCGCCCACGAGGCCACCCACTCCGTGATCGCGCGCACCGCCAAGCTCGCCTACACCGGCGAGGCCGGCGGGCTCAACGAGGCCACCGCCGACATCGCGGGGAACCTCGTGGAGTTCTTCGCCGCCAACCCCGCCGACGAGCCCGACTACCTGGTCGGCGAGAAGGTGTGGAAGGCCGGGCCGTTGCGGTACATGGACCGGCCCAGCAGGGACGGCGTGTCCGCCGACTGCTGGTCGCCCGCCGTCGGAAGCCTGGACGTGCACCGCTCCTCCGGCGTCGGCAACCACGCCTTCTACCTGCTCGCCAACGGCAGCGGCACCTCGGACTGGGGCGACAGCCCGACGTGCGACGGCACGACCGTCACCGGCGTCGGCCGCGACACCGCCGCCCGCCTGTGGTTCCACGCGCTGACCGCACAATGGACATCGGCGACCGGCTACGCCGAAGCGCGGGCCGGGATGCTCGCCGCGGCCACCGAGCTGTATGGGCAGTGCGGCGCCGAATACCGCGCCGTACAGGCCGCTTGGTCGGGGGTCGCGGTGACCGGCGCCGACCAGCCCTGTCCCTGACCGGCCCGGCGGCAGGTGGCTCATCCTGCGCCGAAGCCGGTCACCCCGCGCGACAGGTCGAACTGATGGATCCGGGTCAGCGGCCACGTCTCGTACGGGAAGGTGCGCAGCCCGGCACCGTCGAGGCACTCGGTCACGCCCTCGGCGCGTAGCCGCCCGGCCAGCAGCGCGGTCAGCCGATCGGCCTCGTGCGGACGCGCCGCCTGCAGCGGGACGAGCTCGTCCGGATCGGCGGCGAGGTCGAACAGCAGCCGGTGCCCGCCGTTGGCCAGCCAGATCAGCTTCATGCCGCCCTGCCGGACCATGGCCTTGAACCGCCGGGTGCCGGGTCGCCCGTGGTAGCCGAACAGCGTCTCGCGGGGCGGGGCCGTCCCGGTCAGCAGGCCGAGCAGGTCGCCGCCCTGCCGCAGCTCCGGCTCCCCCGCGGCGGAGGTGGCCAGGCCGAACAGGTCGGTCAGGCAGACCAGCTCGGACCGGCGCTCACCGGCCGCGATCCGGTCCGGCCAGGAGATCAGGAACGGCACCCGGGCGGAGGCCTCGAAGAAGCTCTCCTTCTGCCAGCCGTGGTGGTCGCCGAGCAGGTCGCCGTGGTCGGCGAAGAAGCAGATCACGGTGTTGCCTGCGTCCGGTCTTCGTTCGACGGCGTCGAGCAGGTCGCCGATACAGGCGTCGATGTAGCTGATCTCGCCGTAGTAGCGGGCCTTGAGCGTCCTGGCCCGGTGCGGGTCGACGTCCTCGGCGTAGACGAGGTGGTTCATCCACGGGATGTGCTGGTCGAGATGGTCGATGGCGCGGTCGCCGCACACCGGGTCGGGCATCTGGTCCGGGTCGTACATCCGGTTGTAGGGCAGCGGCGGGGCGAACGGCGGGTGGGGGCCGATGTAGGACACGACGCCGAACCAGGGCCGTCCGTCGTCGTCGCCCAGGAGCCCGATCGCCTCGCGGGTGGCCCAGGACTCGACGGTGCAGTCCGCCGGCAGCGGACTGAGCTGCGGCATGTAGTACATGTCGGTCCGCTCGCCCATCAGGGCCTCGATCCAGTCGTACTCGGGGTGCTCGCGTGCGATCCAGGAGGCGTACGCGTCACCGGCCCGCTGCTCGGGGGTGCCGTAGAACTCCTCGCTGTGCCGCTGCACGTCGTAGCCGAGCGGCGCGTCCCACGGCGTGGTGTGGAATTTGCCCACTCCCCAGGTGCGGTACCCGCGCTGCCGCATCGCCTCGGCGAGGTACGGGCCGCAGCGCTGCCGGATATCGGCGTGCCCACCGGCCGGGACGCTGTTGTCGTACACCCCGGTGCGGGTCGGCTCGCAGCCGCTGCGCAAGGTGTAGCGGGCCGGGACGCACACCGGGGTGGTGGAGTACGCGTTGTCGAAGACGGTGCCGCGGGCGGCCAGCCGGTCGAGGTTGGGCGTCGCGACCCCGGCGTTGCCGAGCGCCGCGATCGTGTCGAATCTCTGCTGGTCGGTCATGACGAACAGCACGTTCGGGCGAGTGGCCATGAAGGGGGTCTCTCCTGTCGGGACGATCGGCGGGTCGGCGGTCATCGCGTCGGGGACGGCAGCAGCCTGGCCCGATCGCCGCGCAGGGCCCTTTCTCGGGCGTTCCAGTCCTCGACCAGGCCCAGGTCGGTCAGCAGCCGATCGGCGGGCGCGAAGGTGTCCCCGGCCTGCGCCAGCAGCGCGGCGAGCCGGGCGTCGGCCTCGGCGACCCGGCCGGCCGAGGCCGGGTCCGTGGCCAGGTTGTCCCGTTGCCAGGGGTCGGTGACGTCGTCGAACAGCAGCCAGGGAAGGCCGTCGGCGGTACGCGCGTAGGTCAGCTCCTCGGTGATCAACCCTCGCCATTCGCCGATGCCCTGGTCGTAGCCGTTGTCGAAGCTGACCCAGTTGCCGATGAGCAGCTCTGGACGCAGCGGCGCACCCGACCGGAGCTCGTCGCTCAGGTCACGGCCGTAGGCTCCGATCGGGGGCAACCCGACCAGTCCGAGCAGGGTCGGCGCCAGGTCGACCAGGCCGAGCAGGCCGGTGGGCCGGGACGCGGGCACACCGGGCCCGTCGATCACCATCGGCACCCGGACGGCCTCGGCGTACGGGCTCTGCTTGGCCCGCAGGCCGTGCGCCCCGAGCAGGTCGCCGTGGTCGGAGGTGACCACGATGATCGTGTTCCGGCGGAGCCCGAGCCGGTCCAGCTCCGCCACGATGCGGCCGACCTGCGCGTCCACGGCGGTGATCGCGCTGTAGTAGAGCCGCTGCGTCTCACGCTGCCCGGGGGTGCCGGGCGTGTTCGGCGGCGGCCGCAGCAGGTCAGCCGGATAGCCGGTCCGCAGGCGCTCCGGGACCGAGTCGTACGGGTCGTGCGGCGGGTTGTAGGAGACCGTGAGGAAGAACGGGCCGTCCTGCTCCCCCAGGAACTCCACCGCGAGGTCGGTCTGCACCTCCGGCTCGTAGCCGGTGAAGTCGACCCTGGATCCGTCGCTGTCGTAGTAATGCCCGTCGAGGTGATCGTGGGAGCAGTCGACGCCGACGTAGCGCCCGATTCCCGGTCGTGCGGCCGGCTGCACCCATTTGTCCCTGGGCAGCCCGGCCAGGTGCCATTTGCCGATCCAGCCGGTCTGGTAGCCGGCGCCGGACAACGCCGTGGCCAGCGTGTCCAGCTGCGGGGTGAGCGGCAGGTCGTTGGCGACCACGCCGTTCTGGTGGGGCAGGCTGCCGGTGAGCAGGCTCGCCCGGCTCGGCCCGCAGACGGGCGAAGTGGCGCGTCCCCCGGCGACGGCGGCGCCGCCGGCCGCCAGCCGGTCCAGGTTCGGGGTGCGGACCTGGGAGGCTCTGCCCCTGGTGTCGTCGAGCCAGCCCTGCTCCTGTCCACGCCACTGGTCGGCGAGCAGGACGACCACGTTCGGCGCTGTCACGCCCGGAACTCCTGCGGGTCGAGGTCGCCGCGCTGCACGGCGGCGTCGTAGGCGGCCTGCATGCGCTGCCGCATCCCGGTGAGCGCCGGTTCGAGCGCCGCCGACGGGTCGAGCAGCAGCTTCTCCACGGTCTGGTCGACGCTCTCGCCGTCCACCTGGAGCAGGCCGCTCGGCGTCTTCGGCCACTGCCGGTCCAGCTCGCCCGGCCTGAACTGCTGCAGGAGCGCGTTGTCCTTGATCGCCGCCGAGTCCCAGACGGTGCCGTTCAGCGGAGGCGCCGCCTTGGCCGCCAGTGCCTGCTGCACCGCGTCGCCGACCATCACCTCGAACACCGCCGCGGCCTTCTCGGGGTTCTGCGAGGTCGAGGAGATCGCGTACGGGTAGCCGGCGTTCATCGGCGAGCGCACCAGCTTCTGCCCGTCGGGCACCGGCAGCGGGGCCGCGACCGCCTTGACCTTGCTGCCCAGGTCGGCCAGCGAGGAGACGATCGCGCTGCTGGTGATGTACATGCCGGCCTCGCCCTTGCCGAAGGCGTTGATCGCGACGTCGGCGGCGAGGGTCGCGGCGCCGGGGTAGGCCGTCTTGTCGGTGATCATGGCCCGGTAGAGCTCCAGCAGCGGCGCGTACTTGGCCGGCTCGTACGTCTGCGTGGCCGCGTTGAACAACCCGAACTGAGCCAGCGCCGCGTCCCCCGCCATGATCGGGACGTCGACGCTCCACTGCCGGAACCCGGTCGCCTTGATCGGGATCAGCATGCCGAACGCGTCACCGCCGCCGGCCTTGGTGATCGCGGCGGCGGCACGCCGTACCTCGGAGAAGGTCGCCGGCGGCGCGTCAGGATCCAGACCGGCCTTCTCGAACAGGTCGGCGTTGATCACCATCCGGTTGGTGAACGCGGTGGTCGGCACCGCGTACGGCACCCCGCCCCACACCAGTTCCGAGTTCTTCTGGTGGTACGGCGCGGCCTTGTCCAGCACGGCCTTGCCGACCAGGTCCGGCAGCGGACGGACCCACCCGGCCGCGACGAACGCGCCCAGTTGCGCCGAAGGGCTGTGGAACAGGTCAGGCGCCCGCTTGGTCTGGAAGCCGAGCCGGACGATCTCCTCGTACTTGTCCGTCGCCTGCGGCTCGTACCGCACCGCGATGCCGCGGGACCTGCCCTCCTTCTCGTTCCAGACACGGAAGAACTCCTGCCGGGCCTTGGCGTGCGCGCCGGCCCGGTCCCAGATCACGATCGTGGTCAGCGCACCCGGATCGGCGGACCCGCTGGAGGGCCCGCTGCCGCAACCGGCGAGGGAGAGCGCGGCGCCGGCGGCGAGCGTGCCGAGGAAACCGCGACGGGTCAAGACGGGATCGGTCATCGGAGGGCCTTTCTCAAGCGGCCGGAAGCGATCCGGCCGGTGGCATGGGGGTCGCGGGTCTTGGCGGCGCGGTCGCACAGCGTCGTCACGACCCTCGCCGTGGCCGCCGGCAGCGCGATCAGCAGAAGCGGGCCCGCGTAGGGCACCTTCGTCACGAAGAAGGGCGCCGCGGCGGCGGCGACCACCGTCGCCGTCGAGGTCAGCGCCAGCTCGATCCGCGACAGCGCCAGCAGGTAGGCGATGCGGAGGGCCGCGACGGCACGTCCGCCGGTCCGTTCGAGCAGCACCACCGACCAGGGGGCGACCAGCAGCCAGGTCGCCGCGGCCACCACGCTGGTGGTGAGCACCAGCCAGCCGTACGCGCCGCCGGGCGAGGGCCCGAGCAGGCCGACGAGCACCAGGGCCGCGACGGCGAGGTGACAACCGGCCAGCCGCAGGGCGCCCGGCAGCCGGGAGAGCACGAACCGCAGCGTCTCGCCGGGTCCGAGTGCGGCCTCGCCGGCGGCGAGCCGGCGTTGCTGGACGATCAGCCACTGGCCGGCGGCCGGGGCGGTGATCAGGGGCAGGCTCAGCAGCAACCAGCAGCAGCTGGTCCAGGCCCAGGACCACCAGCGGGACCAGCCGCGCAGCAGGGCGCCGTCCACGGCGAACAGGGTCATCCCTTCACCGACCCGTCCGTCCAGCCGCGCACGAAGTGACGCTGCAGCACGATGAAGATCACCACGATGGGCAGCAGCGCCATGTTCGCCCCCGCCAGCACGGTGTTGTACGGCGTCATGCCCTCGGCGGCGTCGTACTGCAGCGCGCTCACCCCCACGACGAGGGTGCGCAGGTCGGGTGCGGCCAGGGAGAACACCAGCGGCACCTGGTAGTTGTTCCAGGAGGCCTGGAAGCCGAGGATCACGGTGGTGGCGAGGATGGGCCGCATCATCGGGAACGCGATCCGCCAGTAGGTGCCGAACAATCCGCAGCCGTCGACGCGGGCGGCGTCTTCCATCTCGGTGCCGAGGCCGAGCACGAACGCCTTGATCAGGAAGATGTGCACCAGCATGATCCCGGCGAGCTGGACCAGCGCGATGCCGAGCAGGTTGTCCAGGCCGAGGGCCTGGGCGATCACGTACTGGGGGTAGAGCGTCGCGGTGGTCAGGCCGACGAACAGCGTGCCGACGTACAGACCCTCCAGGAAGCGCTGGCCGCGCAGCCGCCTGCGCGCCAGCACGTAGCCGGTCATGCTGGAGGCGAGCGTGTCCAGCAGCACGACGGTGGCCGTGACGACGAGGCTGTTGACGAAGTAGCGGGAGAAATTGGCCGTGGTCCACGCCTGCACGTAGGTGCCCCACTTCCAGACCTGGGGCAGGATCCCGCCGTCCCTGCTGAGGATCTGCTCCAACGGCGACACCGAGGCGAACAGGCCGAAGACCAGCGGCGAGAGCATGATCAGCGCGGCCGCCGTCAGCACCGCGTGCAGCAGCACGGTGCGGGGGCGGACGCGGCGTCCGCGGCGGGCCGGCACGTCCGGGGCGGCCGTCGTCCTGCCGGGCGTTTCCGTGATGACGGGGGTGCTCACGCCGGGGTCCTCCCGCTCCGGTTGATCCGCAGGTAGGCCACGGAGATGAGGCCGACGATCACGCTCGCGGTGACGCCGAGCGCGGCGGCGTACCCGATCTGGGGCACGGATTCCGGTTCGAAGAAGAACCGGTAGAGGTAGGTGAACATGACCTCGGTGCTTCCGGCCGGACCGCCGTCGGTGAGGGTCTTGACCAGGTCGAAGCTGCGCAGCGTCCCGATAATCGAGATCAGGACCACCACGCGCGTCACCGGGGCCAGCAGCGGCAGCACGATGTGCCGCAGCGTCGACCAGTGGCCCGCGCCTTCCAGCGCCGCGCTTTCCAGCAGCGCGTTCGGGATCGTCATCATGCCGGCGAAGAAGAGCAGCAGGTTGATGCCGAGGTGGGTCCACACGCCGACGCCGATGAGGCTGCCGAGCGCGCTGCCGGCCTCGCCCAGGAACCGGATCGGCGTCTCCAGCAGGCCCGACCCGGTGAGCAACTGGTTGACCGGCCCGCCGGTCTCCCTCAGCAGGAAGACGAAGATGATGCCGACGATCGCCGGCGACAGCACGTGCGGCAGGAACAGGATCGTCCGGTACACGGTGCCGCCGCGCACCCCGCGGAAGAACACGTAAGCCAGCACCAGGGCCAGCGGGATCTCGATGAGCAGCCGGCCCGCCCCGAACTTCAGCGTGGTCAGCACCGCCAGCCACCACTGCTCGTCGCCGATCATCCGCTGGTAGTTGGCCGTGCCGGTGAACTGCGGCGGCGAGAACCCGTTCCAGCGCTGGAAGCTGAACCAGAAGAGCCAGCCGATCGGCAGCAGCGCGAAGGCGAGATACGGCAACAGGCTCGGCAGCAGCATCAGGCGGCCGACACCGTCCTCGCGTCGATGCCATTGCGCGCGAGGTGGCTTGAACTGTCGTGGAGATCGGACAACTGCGGACATCCGTGCCCCTTCCGTGGTCGAGTCCGCCGACCTGAGCTCGCGGCTGATCCGGCCTGGCAGACTCGGTCCGGAACAATTTAGATCGATCTAAACAGCGGGTCAACAATACCCATAAAAACCCATAGGTCAACTTGGGATTAGCGGGTCAGTGACAGCCGCAGGACGCGCGGGCGTGAATCTCGGGTGCTGGCGGGGTGTCCCGGCCCTGGATCGCCATCCCCATCTCGGACAGGAGCACCCGGCCGCACACCCGGCCCAGCTCGACCGGATTCGTGGCGATGCTGCTGATCGACGGGTTCCACATCGCCGACTGGTGCAGGTCGTCGATGCCGAGCACCGCGCAGGGCCTCTCCCCGGGCGTCCCCTGGCTCAACGCCTTGACCAGGCCGTAAGCCACGTTGTCGCTGTGACACAGGACCCCGTCGGGCGGCGGCCCGGCCGTGAGCAGCTCGGTGGCGCGCCGGTAGGCGGCGTCCGTCGTGGCCTCGAACGGCTCCGACCAGACCGCGTCCCACCCGGCGCCGGCCTCGGTGACCGCCCGCTGAAAACTCTCCATCCGGCCGACCCGCGGCGAGGCCAGCGGATCACCGCCGAAGTAGGCCACCCGGCGGCAGGCATGGACGTCCAGCAGGTGCGCGGCGCCGAGCCGCCCGATGGCCGCCTCGTCCGTGCCGACGAACGGGAGATCCACTCCGTCGAGACGCCGCAGCAGCAGCACCGTCGGCAGGCCGCTGCGGCCGATGCCCGCGAAGTCGTCCGCGGTCGAGGTCAGCGCCGGGATCGAGACCACGCCGGCCGCCCGGTGCTCGACCAGGGAACGCAGGATCTGTCCCTGCAGGTCCGTCCGGTCGACCGTATTGGCGATCATGACGAAGTAGCCGACCTCGCCGAGCACCTCCTGCACGCCCAGCGAGACCTCTGCGACGAACGGGTTCATCACGTCCGGCATCACCAGCCCCACCAGATCGTTGCGCTGGGTCCGCAGATTGGCGGCGGCCTGGTTGTAGATGTAGCCCAGCCGCTCGGCCTCGGCCAGAACCGCGCTCCGCGTCGCCGCCGACACCAGCGGGCTGTCGCGCATCACCAGCGAGACGGTGGCCCGCGACAGACCGAGCGAGTTGGCCACGTCGATCATCCGTACCCGCCGCGCTCCGGGCCGGCCGCCTTCTTGCATGTCCCGCCTCCCGCACCGCGCCGTCGTCGCCTGAGCGGACTCCATGATCATCGCGTGCTCGGGCGGCCTCAGGATAGCCCGATACCGGTGGACCCGCCTGGCGCCGGCCGCGAAGAGGCCGGAGCGCGGTCAGCGCAGCGTCTGTGTCCCGATGACGGACAGCACCTGCAGCTTCTCGTAGCTCTCGCTGCCGGGACCGGCGGTGTAGACGAGCAGCGCGTGCGCCTGGCCCGGATCGATCAGCCTCTGGCAGCTGACCAGGACGGCCATCCCGGCCGCTTGACCGGGGTAGCCCTTGGCGGGTCGCCGCCGGCCGCGGTGTGGCGGCGCGTTCTCAGGTCTGCCCCGGAGTGCGCGGCAGGGTGGCGGTATAGGCCGCCCAGTCCGCCGGATGCGCCATGCTCTTCCGTACGGGCACTTTCTGGACTTTGCCCGGCTTGTCGATGACGATGCGGTTGCCTTCCATGCGTGGGCTCGCGTCTTTGGGAATAGCGAATCTGCGCTCAGCCGGGCCGAGGAGGGCGGCCACGACGATCGCCTGAGATTCGACGCGGAAATACGTCCGCCGCAGATACAGGCCGCCGATCCCGAGAGCCATCAGCCCGACGATGATCAAGGGGCTGAACGCGCCGAGAAGGAGAAGCCACACCTGTAACAGGGTCACGATCACGCCCAGTGTCAGGAATATCCAGCCCATGAGCGGGTTGTAGCGGACCTTCATCAGGCACCCGTCCTTCGTCCAGGACTCCGAAGCCCTCATGATCCTTGGTGACGATTCATGTGGCAACCAGGGATTCGTCCCGCACGCGTTCAAGCCGGTGCTGATGCTCACCCGGCCCGGCCGGAGCTCAGAGCCGGCTGCTCACCCCGCGGATGAGCTTGCGCAGCATCCAGGTGCCCAGGCCGCCGGGCACGGCGACGGCGCCGCGCAGCGCCCACTCGCTCTGGGTCAGGGCCGCGCGCGGTCCGCCGGTCGCGACGGCCTGGGTGGCCAGCGCCGAGGCCAGCCGCGCCTGCCGCCGCCGGCTCCGCTCGTACGCGCTCAGCGCCCCGGCGGGATCCGGCCCGGCGCTGGCCAGGGCGCGCAGCAGCGCCGCGACGTCTTCGAGCCCCTGCCCGGCCCCTTGCGCCAGCATGGGCGGCATGGCGTGCACCGCGTCACCGATCAGGACGCTGCGCCCGCGCCGCCAGCGGAGCGGGGCGCGGTGGCGGCGGTGCGGGAACAGCTCGATGTCCTCCTCCGTCAGCGTCTCCAGCAGCTCGGGGACGGGCGAGCCCCACGAGCCGTACCGCTGCCTGAGCGCGGCGAGCGCGACGTCCCGGCGCTCGCGGCCGTCGCCGGGGCGCAGGTGGAAGTCGATGAGCCATTGCACCATGCCGTCGCCCGAGGGGTTCATCCCGAAGTCGCCCCGAGGGCCGAGGAACAGCAGCGCCCGCGACCCGGGGTCGAAGGGGGCCTTGATCAGGCCCTGCCAGGTGGCCGTGCCGGTCGGGCGGGCGGGCTGGGAGCCGAAGAGGGCGGTACGGACCTGGGAGTTCACGCCGTCGGCCCCGATGAGCAGGTCGCCCGTGTACCGCGTGCCGTCCTCGGTCTCGACCCGTACCGACCGGCCGTCGTCGTGCAGGCCGGTGACGCGGGCGCCGAAGCGGTAGATGTCGTCCGGCAGCCCTTCGGCGAGCCGGTCGAGCAGGACCCGGCGGGGCAGCGACACCACCGGGGCGCCGAACTCGGTCGCCAGCCGTTCCAGGTCCATGACCATCACCCGGCGTCCCCGGGAGCTGCGGACCTCGATGGCCTCCAGGCGCTGCCCGGCCCCGTCCATCCGGACGCCCAGATCGTTCAGCACGGTCGTGCCGTTGTGCCAGATCATGATCGCGTATCCGGTCTCGCGTAAGGCGGGCGACCGCTCCAGCACCGTCACCTCGTGCCCGGCGGCGAGGAACCCTCTGGCCGCCGCCACCCCCGCGATGCCGGCGCCCGCGATGAGTACGCGCATCCCATCCCCTACGGCTAGTAGTACTACTAGATGTAGAGCATAGGCGGGATGATCGCCGGGCCGGGCTCCGGGTGCGGCTCATGCCGGCCTCCGGGGCGCTCCGGCGATGTGGACGCGGCCTGCGCATATGGCCGATCATGGGGCAATGTCGCTCCACACGCACCAGGCCGATCTGTTCGAGAGCTCAAGGGGTCGCTTGGAGGCGATCGCCTACCGGCTGCTGGGATCGGCCGGTGATGCGGAGGACGCGGTGCAGGATACGTACCTGCGCTGGCATGCGGCGGACCGGGACCGGATCGAGACGCCCGAGGCGTGGCTGACGAAGGTGCTCACCAATCTCTGCCTCAACCAGCTCACCTCGGCGCGGGCCAGGCGGGAGACCTACGTGGGGCAGTGGCTCCCGGAGCCGGTCCTGGACGGAGATCGGATGCTCGGTCCCGCCGACACCTTCGAGCAGCGCGAGTCGGTCTCCATGGCGATGCTCACCCTGATGGAGCGGCTGTCCCCCAATGAGCGCGTGGTGTACGTGCTGCGCGAGGCGTTCGGGTACGCGCACCGCGAGGTCGCGGAGATCCTGGACATCACCGAGTCGAACTGTCAGCAGATCTACCGGCGGGCCAGGCAACATCTGGCCGTCGAGCGATCCCGTACGGAGATCGACGCGGTCGCCGCGCGGAAGATCGTCGAGGAGTTCCTCGCCGCGGCCCTCAGCGGCGACACGGAGCCACTGATCCGGCTGCTCGCCGACGACGCGGTCAGCCTGGCCGACGGCGGCGGCAAGGTCGTCGCCCGCAGGACCCCGGTCATCGGAGCGATGGGCATCGCGAAGTACCTGCGTGCTCTGTTCGAGCCGACCGATGCCAAGCGAGCCCTCGTCAACGGCAGCCCCTCCTTCTACGCCGTCGTCGTCAACGGCGGTCCCGCCATGCTGGCCGCGGTCGGCGACCGGGTCATCGGCGTGTTCTGCCTCGATGCGACCCCCGAGGGTCTGGCGTCGCTCCACATCCACATCAACCCGGACAAACTCCAGCGCATCGCGCACCAGTGGGCGGCCGCCGGACCCCAGCGCCCGCTGGTGGAGAATTGGTGACCCAGATCACACTCGTCAGCTGTCAGGGTTCGTGCGCCTGTCCGGTTCAGGAGGTGGAAGCAACCAGATAGGAGCGAGTCCATGAAGCACCGCATCGTCGTCCTGGGAGCCGGGTACGCCGGAGCCAACACCGCCGGTCGCCTCGCCAAGCGGCTGCACCGCGACGACATCGAGATCACCTTGGTCAACGGCGACCCGGAGTTCGTCGAGCGGGTGCGCATGCACCAGCTCGCGAGCGGGCAAGATCTGCGGCTCCGCCCACTGAGCGACCTCTACGCGGGCACCGGCGTACAGGTCCGGACCGCGCGAGTCACCGCCGTCGACGTGGAGGGCAAGACCGTCGACCTCGGCGGTGAGACCCTCGCCTACGACACCCTCGTGTACGCCTTGGGCAGCGCCATCGCCGATCACGGCGTCCCCGGTGTCGCAGAGCACGCCTGCAACGTGGCCGGCAAGCAGGCCGCGCTCCGGCTGCGGGCGCGCCTGGGCGAGGCGAAGCCCGGTGAGACCGTGCTGATCGTGGGCGGCGGCCTGACCAGCATCGAGGCGGCCACCGAGATCGCCGAGGCCCACCCGGATCTTGAGGTCGCGATCGCCGCCCGCGACCGCGTCGGCGGCTGGCTCAGCGACAAGGCTCAGCGCCACCTGCGCGGCGCCTTGGACCGGCTCGGCATCACGGTCCACGACCATACCGACATCACGGCCGTCGAAGCGGACGGCGTGGTCACCGATGCGGGCAGCAGGATCCGGGCCCAGGTGACCGTGTGGACGGCGGGTTTCACCGTGCACCCGATCGCGGCGGCCTCCGCCCTTGAGGTGTCCGACGGTGGCCGGATCGTCGTCGACGCCGGCATGCGATCGGTCTCGCACCCCGATGTGTACGCCGTCGGCGACGCCGCGCTCGCCGAAGGAGCGGATGGCAAGCCGCTGCGGATGTCCTGCGCCTCGGCGAACCCGATGGCCTGGCTGGCCGCCGACGTCATCGCCGCGCGCCTGACCGGTCGCAAGGTTCCCGAGACCACGATCGGCTACTCCTTGCAGTGCATCAGCCTCGGACGCCGCGATGGAATCATCCAGCGCGTGACCCCCGGCGATCAGGTCACGTCCACCGTCTACACGGGCCGGACCGCCGCCCGCATCAAGGAGCTGATCTGCGCCAGCGCGGCCTGGAGCGTCTCCCATCCGACCATGCTGATGCCGAGCCGCCGCCGCCACCTCGCGGTCACCGCCGCGGCGGAGACGCGGCCCCTCGCCCGGTCGTGACGAACGGCGCCGCCGTCCCCTTATCCGCCTTCCTTGCCCTGACGTCCCTCGTGCCGGCGGGATCGCTCACATGGCCTGCGCAGGGCGCCCTCCGGTCATAAGAGGCTCAGCCGCAGTGCACGTTGTTGAGCTTGACGCTCGTCCATGCCGGGGAGATTCCCTCTACGTCGATACACTGGCCGGGCGCCGAGACGTACACCGGGCCGGCGTAATACTGGTAGTTGTCGGCGTCGCTGTCTTTCCCGCTGCCGCGGCCGGGTTGCCGGTCGGCGACACGCGCGGGGTGACCGTACAAACGACGCTTGTTAATCACGACATAGCATGACGTAATGGGCATTTCGCAGCTCTCCACAGATGCGCGGCAGCGGCGCAGTTCCGAGATGCGCGCGTTCCTCCGGTCGCGGCGAGCCCGGGTGACGCCCGCTGACGTGGGCATGCCGGCAGGTGAGGGCCGCCGTACGCCCGGGCTGCGGCGGGAGGAGGTGGCGGTGCTCGCCGGCGTGGGAGTGTCCTGGTACACCTGGCTCGAGCAGGGACGCGACATCAACGTCTCCGCCGACGTCCTGGACGCCGTCGCCAGGGTGCTGCGCCTGGAGCCCGCCGAGCGCGAGCACCTTCACCTCCTCGCCGGCCTCAACCCACCGCAGGCGGCGCCGTCCGAAGGCCGGGTCCCCGATGCCGTGCGGCGACTGCTGGCGGGCTGGCTGCCGCGGCCCGCGTACGTCATCGACCGGCACTGGAACGTCCTCGCGGTCAACCGTGCGGCGGAGATCGTGTTCCAGTGCACCGAGTACGACCACAACTGCCTGGTCAGCTTCTTCACCAACGCCCGCTACCGTGCGGCGGTCGTGGACTGGCACGACGCGGCACGGGCGATGGTCGGCCTGTTCCGGGCAGACGCCGCCCGCTACCCGGACGATCCCGAATTCGGCCGCCTGGCCGCCGACATGTGCGCCGCGAGCCCCGCCTTCGCCGAGATCTGGGCGGAACTCCCCGTAGGCGGCCCCACCCACGGCACCAAGGCCCTGACGATTCCCGGCCTGGGGACGCTGACCTTCGAGGCCACCACCCTGCCGCTGCCCGAGCTGCCCGGCCACCGCCTGTCGCTGCACACCCCCGCACCCGGGACGGGAACGGCGGAGCTGCTGGAGCGCTTGGTGGTGGTGTCAGACCCAGGTTCAGCCGACACTGCCGCGTAAGCTCGCACCGCACGAGGATCGCCGGCATGGAGCGATTCACGAACAAGACGGTTTTGATCACCGGCGGCACCAGCGGCATCGGGTTCGCGACCGCGCGCAGACTCCTCGACGAGGGCGCGTACGTCGTCATCACCGGCCGCGACCAGGCCCGCCTCGACACTGCGGCAGAACGCCTGGACTCCGAGCGGGTCCTGCCCGTCCGCGCCGACGTCAGCGTCGACGCCGACCTCGACCTCCTCGTGCGACGCGTCGAGACCTGGCGTGGCACCCTCGACGCGGTCTTCGCCAATGCCGGAATTGCCGACTTCAGACCAGAGTTCACCCCGAAGGACTTCGACCACACCGTCGGAATCAACTTCAAGGGAGTGTTCTTCACGATCCAGAAGGCGCTGCCGCTGATCGGCGACGGAGGCGCCGTCGTCATCAACGCCTCCTGGACCCTGCACCGCGGCCTCCCTGCGGCCTCGATCTACGCCGCCAGCAAGGCTGCCGTGCACAATCTCGCCCGCACGCTCGGCACCGACCTCGCGCAGCGTGGCATCCGCGTCAACTCCGTCAGCCCCGGCTACATCGAGACCGAGATGTACCGGTCCGCCATCGACCCCGGCGCGGAGTCCCGCATCACGGCGGAGGTGCCGCTCGGCTCGCTCGGCCACCCGGACGATGTCGCCGCCGCCGTCGCCTTCCTGGCCTCGGACGACGCGTCGTACATCACCGGTCAGGACCTCGTCATCGACGGCGGCCTCGTGGCAGCGGCACCCCTCGGGCTGCGCCTGTGACAGCCGTGGCCTGCGAACCTCCAGCATGTCTGATGTGGCAGGGAAGAAGGCCTCGCACTGTCGCCGAGCCCTGAACACGACCGGATGACCACGATCGCCGCCTGGTCGCTGGCCCACGGCTTCACCAGCCTGTGGCTCAGCGCCGCCCCGCCGGAAAGCACCGGCGGAGACCCGGAGGCCCTGTCTCGTAACTCGATCGGGCGGATTCGTTAGGGTGTTCGAATGCCGGCACAGCGCACCCTGCTGCCGCGCTCGGCACCGGCCGCTTCGGACCAAGTCGTTCGCCTCGGTCGCCGTGGGGCTCGCGATCGCCGACGGGCTGCTCTCGCTGGACGATCGGGTGGTGGACGTGTTGCCCGACCACGTCGCGGGGTCGTGGCCGTGGTGCGCCGGCCGGGGTGGCGCGGCTCACCAGGCGCTGATCTCCACGGTGACGGCCGGCACCAGCTCGTTGCGCAGCGCTTCCAGGAACGTGACGATCTCGGCGGCGACCGAGCGGTGCTGCAGGTCGTTGAGCACATCGTGGTGGGCGCCGCGCACGACGGTGAGCCGCGCCTTCGGCAGCGTCTTGGCCGCCCGCGCGATCACGTCACGGTCCGCCAGCGGGTCGGCGTCCCCGACCAGCAGCAGGTGCGGGATCCCGGCGGCATTCTCGTACGCCGCGTCCAGCAGGTCCTGGGGCACGGCGCCGGCCAGTGCGCCGCGCTCCACGGCCGCGTCGCCGGTCAGGACGCCGCGGTGGGTGGGACAGTGGGTCCGGATGTCCAGCTCGTCCTCCCACCCGTCGCCGGTCCGCGAGCCGTTGCCGGGCAGGCCCGCGAGCACCGCCGCCTGCGGCCACCAGGCCGCCGCCGAGGAGCCCGTGGCGACCAGGGCGGCGAGCCCGGCGGCGCCCAGGTCGGCGCCCACCAGCACCGGCGGACGCGGCAGGCCGTCCGGAGTCTCGGCCGCGATGCCTTCGACGGCCGCCGACAACCGCCGGGCGAGGGCGTCCAGGAAGGGCGCGACGGCCGCCGGGCCGGCGGCCGGCAGGTCCACGACCCGCACCCGGTACGCGTCATGGGCGAGGCGCGAGCCGAAGCGCGCGTAGGTCGCGCGGGTCTCGCCGCGGCCCGGCACGACGACGACCGTGCCTCTGGTCCGCAGCCCGTCGGGGACGTGGTGGTCGGTGCTCTGCGTCATGTCACACTCCGGTGATCTGAGGGGAACTGGACTGGGCGCGCACTTCGTCGCGCAGGGCCCGCCGTAGCTCGGGGTCCGGCGGCCGCTCGTCCCTGATCGACGGCACGGACGTCACGAGCAGGCGGGTGTACGGGTGCCGCGGGGCCAGCAGGATCTCCTCCGTGGTGCCCGTCTCCACCACCTGCCCCTGATAGAGCACGACGATCCGGTCCGCCACGCCGCCGAGCGAGCCGAGATCGTGCGTGATCAGCAGGACGCCGATGTCGCGCGTGTCGCACAGGCGCAACAAGAGCTCGAGGATCGTGATGCGCGTCGAGGCGTCGAGGGCGCTGACCGGCTCGTCGCAGATCAGCAGCCGCGGTTCGACCGCGATCGCACGGGCGATCGCGACACGCTGCCGCTGGCCGCCGGAGAGCTCGCCGGGGTGCTTGGGCAGCAGGTCGAGCGGCAGGGAGACGAGCTGCGCGACGTTCCGCGCGGCGTCCTGCAGCTCGGCGCGACCGTACCCGCCGCGCACGACGAGACCCTCGATCAGCGTGTCGAACACGGTGCGTTCGGGGTCGAGGCTGCGCAGCGGGTCCTGGAAGACGTACTGCACGGCGCCGCTGCGGCGGAACGCCCGCAACGCACCGCCGCGCAGCCCGCCGGTCTCACGCCCGTCGATCGCGACGGTGCCGCTCCGCGCCTGCACCAGGCCGAGCACGGCCCGGGCGAGCGTGGTCTTCCCCGAGCCGGTCTCGCCGATCAGCCCGACGATCTCACCCGGTGCCACGGTGAGATCGACGCCGTGCAGGATCCCGGTGCGCTTGCGGCCGAGTGCGACGTGCAGGCCGGAGACGTCGAGCAACGCGGTCATCGCCGGCTCCTCTGTTCACGCACCCGGTCGATCCCGAAGCGCTCGTGGTTGTCGATCAGCTCACGCGTGTACGGATGACGCGGCGCGCGCAGCACCTGCCGGGTGGGCCCCGCCTCGACGATGCCGCCGTCGCGGAACACGTGGACCGTGTCGCACATCTGCGAGATCACGGCCAGGTCGTGGGAGACGACGATGAGGGTGAGCCCTCTGTCGCGGCGCAGCTCGGTCAGAAGTTCGAGCACCTCGGCCTGCACGGTCACGTCGAGAGCCGTGGTCGCCTCGTCGGCGATCAGCAGCTCGGGCTCAGCGGTGATCGACATCGCGATCAGCACCCGCTGCAGCATCCCGCCCGACAGCTCGAAGGGATACTGCGCGTAGACGTGCTCAGGGCGGCGCAGCCCCATGGCGTGCAGCAGCTCGACGGCCCGGTGCCGCGCCGCCCGGCGGGCCAGCCCGACCTTGACGCGGAGCACCTCGGCGAGCTGCGCCCCGACGGTGATCGACGGGTTGAGGTAGGAGGCGGGATCCTGGAACACGGCCGCGAGATCGGTGCCGCGCAGGCGCGCTCTCCCGGCGGCCGGCAACGTGGTCAGCTCGGTGCCTCGCAGGCTGATCTCGCCCCCGGTGACCTCGACGCCGGCGGGCAGCAGCCCGAGGACGGCGCGGCAGGTCAGGGTCTTGCCGCTGCCGGACTCGCCGACCAGCCCGACGGCTGAGCCGCGGGGGATGCCGAAATCCACTCCGTGCACGACCTCGGAGCCGTCGGCGACGCTTATGCGCAGCCCGCGCACCGACAGCAGCGGCTCACCGCCGAGCTCGCCCGCGGCAGCCGCACGAACCGCCGTCGCGCGCTCAGGTGAGACGGACACACGGTCAGGTGAGACAGACACGGCGTCAGGTGAGGCGGACACGGCGCGCTCCTCTTCTCGTCAGCTTCCGCGCGCGCCCGTGGTCGCCGCTGGTGTCCCTGATCGCGTCGGCGAGCACGTTGAGTGCGCCGACGGTCGCCATGATGAACAGGGAGGGGAACACGGGGCCGTACGGCCGCTGCGTCAGGTAGCCGAGGTCACTCGCGACGATGCCGCCCCAGGTGGGCTCGGGCGGCACGACGCCGATGCCGAGGAAGGTCAGCGACGAGACGATCAGGAGGCCGCCGGCGGTGGCGTTCGCGGTGGTCACGATGAGCGTCGGAAGGATCTTCGACCACACGTGCGTACGCAGCACCCGCCACGTCGAGGCCCCGAACAGCTGCGCGGCGGTCACGTACTGCGCGTTCGCGTGGCCGAGGGCGGCGGCCCGGGTGATGCGGTAGAACGACGGCGCGAGCAGGATGCCGACGGCGATCATCGCCTGGTGGACGGCGTTGCCGAGCAGCGCGGCCACCGCGATGGCGAAGATCAGGAAGGGCAGCGCGATGAGCCCATCCATGACCCGCAGCGTGATCCATTCGTAGACGCGCGCCCGAGGTACACGGAGGTGATGCCCGGCACGACGCCGATGACGAGAGCGATGCCGACGGCCTCGAAGGCGGTGAACACCGACCGCGGCGCGCCGCCCAGGACGCGGCTCAGGACGTCGCGGCCGAGATAGTCGGTGCCGAACCAGTGCGCCGCGCTCGGCGGCTGGAGGATCTCGGCGCTGTTCTTCAGCGGGTCGTACGGCGCGAGGAACGGCCCGAACACCGCGAGGAGGAGCACGGCCGCCAGCACGATCGCCGCGATGGCGCCCGCGCGGGTACGCAGGGCGTCGGTGATGGTCCTCATATCTCCCTCCGGGCGGCGGGGCGCAGCTTGACCAGCAGGACGTTGACGAGCGCGGACGAGATCAGCACGACGCCGATCGTCACGAGCAGGGCCCCTTGCACGACGGGCACGTCACCCCCGAGCGCCGCGGTCTTGGTGAGCTCGCCGATGCCCGGCAGCGCGAACACGGTCTCGACGATGACGGCTCCGCCGATGAGCCGCGGCACGTGCATGCCGAGCACGGCGACCGCGGGGCCGGCGCCGTTGCGGAGCGCGTGGACGAGGACGATGCGCCATCCCGGCAGGCCCCGCACCTGCGCCCCGACGATGTAGTTCTCGTGAAGAGTGTCGGCCATCCCGGTCCGCAGCTGGCGGGCGACGTCCGCCGCGGCGTCCAGGCTCAGCGACACGCTCGGCAGCAGGAGGAAGCTCGCCCACGTCAGCAGCCCGTCGGACGGGGGCGCCCAGCCGCCCGAGGGCAGCACCGGCACGAGCAGCGAGAACACCGTGATGAGGGCGATCGCGGCGACGAATCCGGGGACGGTGGCCAGCACGGAGGTGACGACCGTGACGGTGCGGTCCAGCCAGCCGCCCTGCCGGACGGCGGCCAGGATGCCGAAGACGCCGCCGAGCACGACGGCGATGAGCAGTGCCCCGACGGCCACGGACAAGCTCACCGGCAACCGCTCGGCGATGCTCTGCGCCACGGGGATCTTCGTGAACCAGGACGAGCCGAGGTCACCGTGCAGGGCGTCCCACAGCCACAGCACGTAGCGCAGCAGCAGCGGCTTGTCGAGGCCGAACACCTCGCGCATTCTCGTCACGTCGGCCGCGGTGGCGGAGTCGCCGAGCACGACCGAGGCGGGGTCCTGTTCCGTCAGTCCGCCGAGCATGAAGGTGATGAAGGTGGAGACGAGCAGCACAGGGACCGCGATCAGCAGGGCGCGGCCGAGGGCGGTGACGGCTGACAGCACGGGTCCGGACGAGATGCCTGCCACCCGGCCGGCTCCGTCACGCACGTTCAGCGGGGTCATGACGGCTCCGTCACTTCTCTACCCAGACGCCCTCGAAGCGCTGGATGTCCACCCAGTTCTGCAGGCCGTGCACCTTCGGGCTGTGCGCCGTGAAGCGCGTCACCGTGAACAGGAACACGTTCGGCATGTTCGTCACCGCGATCTTGGTGGCGTCCTGGATCGCCGCCGGGTAGGCGGGATCGGTCAGGGGGTAGCCGCTCGCCTTCACGACCGCGGCGGGCAGCGCCGCGGGGGTGGTCTTGCCGAGGTTCATCAGGCCCTGCGCTCCGAACAGCACCTGCAGCGCCTGCACCGGCGACTGGCGGGCGTTGAACTGGTCGAGCACGAACGGGTATCTGCGCGTGATGTAGTTGTTGACGCCCGGCGTCTGAACGGTGAGCGTCGTGCGGATGCCGGCGGCGTTCAGCTGCTGCTGGATCAGCTCGCCGACAGGGTCGTCCGCCTTGCCCAGCGCGAGCTGGATGTCGACGCCGTCCGGGTAGCCCGCTTCGGCCAGCAGCTGCTTCGCCTTGGCCGCATCGTGCGGGTAGAGGTTGTCGAGCTCCGGGTCGTAGGCGACGTAGCCCTTGGGGAACGGCTGCCAGACCGGCTGGCCGTACCCGAAGTTGGCCGTTTCGACCAGTGCCTGCCGGTCGATCGCCGTACTGATCGCCTGGACGACCTTGGGGTTGTCGAACGGCTTCACGGTGTTGTTCACGTCGAGGACGCGGACCGGCAGCACATTGGCCGTCTCGACCGGGAATCCGGCGGCCTTGACCCCGCCGACCTGTGACGCGGTGAGGTCGGCGACGTCGAACTGACCCGACTGGAGGCCCGCGACCGCGACGGCCGGGTCGGGCGTCGGCTTGAGGATGAGGTTCGTGACGAGGATCTTGTCCGCGTTCCAGAACGCGGGGTTCTTCACCAGCGTCGCCTGCGACCCGGGCACGTAACTCCGCACGATGAAGGGTCCGGCGCCGACCGGCTGGGTGGCCAGCTTCGCGGCGTCCTTCGACGCCGCCGGGCTGACGATCTGCCCGGTCTTGCCGGACAGCAGCAACGGGATCTGATGGTCCACCTGGGTGAGATGCAGCGTCACGTCGGTGGCGCTGTCGGCGGTGATGCTCTCGACGGTGGCCAGCTGCGGCGCGATCGTCGAGTCCTTCGCGGTCTTGCCACGTTCCAGGCTCGCCTTGACGGCGGCCGCGTCGAGCTTCGTGCCGTCGGAGAAGGTCAGGCCCGGCCGGAGGTGGAAGGTGACCGAGCGGCCGTTCTTGGCGTACGTCCACGACCGCGCGAGGCCGGGCTGGGCCTCGCCCTTCGCATTCACCTCGGTGACTCCCTCGTAGGCGAGAGTCAGCGCGTGGACGTCGTTGCCGACCGCGGAGGTCACCGGATCCCAGGTCGACGGCAGCGACCATCCCCAGGTCAGGGTGTCGCCGCGCTGGCCGGCGGCGGACACCGCGGTGCCGTCGGACGAGGACGCGCCGCTGACCGAGGCCCGGGAGGCGCAGCCGGTGACCACGAGCGCCGCGACGGCGGCGATGCCGGCGGCCTTGCTCACTCTCATCACGTCTTGTCCTGGCCCTGTCCTGCCCCCACGGCGGTGCGGGCTTCTTCTCGGGCGGCCGCGCCGGACCGCAGCAGCGGGACGAGCTCCTTGCCCCAGTCACGCACGTCCTGCAGCGGGTCGAATCCGCGGATCAGGAAGCTGCGGATGCCGAGGTCGTGGTACTTCAGCAGGGCGTCGGCGACCTGCTGGGGCGTGCCGACCAGAGCGGTCGAGTTGCCGCCGCCGTCGCTCAGCTGAGTGACGCCGAACCAGAGCCGCTCGTCGTGCACGAGCTTCTCGTCCGCCTCCTCCTTCAGCCGCCTCGCACCGACCGCCGTGTTCTCGCCGCGCCCGATCCGCCACGTCCCACCACCGCCTTGTGCGAGGTTGGCCTCGAAGGCGCGGCGGATTCCCTCGGCCTTCTCCCAGGCCGCGTCCTCCGTTTCGGCCACGATCGGGCGTACGGACAGAGAGAAGCCGATCTGGCGGCCGTGCCGCGCGGCCTCGTCGCGGATCAGTTCGATGCGTTCGCGCGTCTGCGCCAAGGGCTCACCCCACAGGGCGTAGACATCGGCCCAGCGGCCGCCCACCCGGATCGCGTCGTCGGACTGCCCGCCGAAGAAGATCGGCACCTGCCCATGCGGCTTGACCGAGCTGAACGCACCCTCGAAGCGATAGAACTCCCCCTTGTGGTCGAAGGGTTCGTCCGAGGTGAGGGTGCGCCGCAGCACCTCGATGAACTCCGCGGTGCGCCGGTAGCGAGCCTCCTTGGCCGCGAAATCTCCGTCGCGCCGCTGGTCGGTGTCGCTGCCGCCGGTGATGTGGTGGATCGCGACGCGGCCGGCGCCGGTCAGGTTGTCCAGTGTCGCCAGCTTCCGCGCGGTCAAGGTGGGCTGGATGAATCCGGGCCGCTGGGCGATGAGAACGCCCAGGCGTTCGGTGTTGTAGAGCACGTGGGCGGCCGCGGCGAAGCCCTCGGGCGAACTGGCGCTGTGAGCGACGAGCGCGCGGTCGAAACCGGCCTCCTCGTGAGCTCGGGCGAAGTCGGCAAGGTAGCCGGGGTCGACGACCGTCCCCCGCCAACCGGCGCTTTCCGAGCCGTGGGTGGTCGAAACCATCCCCAGGATCTGGATCGACAATGTGCGAACCTTTCAAAGGTGTGGACTGAGGCCGTTCGGAACGGTGGGCGCTATCGTGTCTGGATCGCGGTGGCCGGCTGGTTCACATCCATCAGGCTGCGGTCTTGGCCGGCGGACTGTCCAACGACGCTTTCTAATCACGGTCGATCACCTCACGTGATAAATCCCCTTACATCAGGTAGGTATAATAGGTATACTCGGGGCATGAACCGTACGCTGGACATCGCCCCGTTGCGCAGCTTCGTCGCTGTCGCCGACGCCGGTGGCTTCCAGCGCGCCGCCGATGCCCTGCACCTCAGCCAGGGGGCGGTGAGTCAGCATGTCCGCCGGCTGGAGTCCGCGATCGGCCGCCCGCTGGTGGAGCGGCGCGGCCGCGGCTCCCGGTTCACCGCGGACGGCGAGAAGCTGCTGAGCCAGGCGCGCGGCATCCTGGCGCTCCACGACGAGGTGCTGCAGAGCTTCGGCGGCGAGGCCCGGGGGACGATCGTCATCGGCTCGACCGAGCATGCGGCGGCCCAGTTGCTCCCGCACCTGGCGACCACCCTCGACCGGTCGGCACCCCGCTACGGCGTCAAGTTCCGGCTCGATCGCGGGACCAAACTTCGCGAGAGCTTCGCGACAGGACGCATCGACCTGGCCCTGCTCATCGGCCCTGCCGACGACCCGCGCGCCACGCCGGTCGGCGACCTGGGCCTCGCCTGGTACTCCGCTCCCGGATGGACGCCCCCGAGGGCGGGCGAGCCGCTTCCGGTCGTCGCCTTCGACAATCCCTGCGCACTTCGCGATCGTGCCCTCGCGACCCTGTCGCACCACTCGATCCCGGTCGCCATCGCCGCTGAGGCCAACCAGCTGGCCGGCGTGCAGGCCGCCGTCAGCGCCGGTGCGGGCGTGGCGCTGCTGGCGACCCTCGGGCAGACCCCGGAGGGCCTCGTGGCCTGCGACGATCTGCCGAGGCCGGAGCCTCTGCCGCTGGCGCTGTGGACCCGCCAGGGTGTCGCGCCGGCCGTCTCCGAGCGCGTGTCGGACGCGCTCCGCCGCCTGCTGACGACCCCGGTCCTGACCGGGGTGCCACCCTTCGTCCTCGCCAAAGGAGCCTGATGCCTGTCCAGCCGTCCGACCCGACCGGCCTCGCTCGTACGCCCAGCGGCGTCCTTGTGCCCGCCGGCATCGACCCGTTCCACCGGACTTTGCACCATGTCGCCCCAAGCGGCCTGATCGGCCAGACCTCTCAGACCTCGGGGATGAAGCGGCTCGAGGCCATCAGCGGCAAGACGGTCGGCGCCGAGAGCCTCTGGATGGGCCAGACGCATGTCGCCGCGTCGATGACGTCGGGCAACCACCACCACGGGGCATCCGAGACCGCGATCTACGTCGTGTCCGGGCACCCCGCCTTCGTCTTCCTGGACGTGGAGGGCGACGAACCAGTCGAACACCGGATCCAGACCGGTCCCGGCGACTACATCTTCGTGCCGCCGTTCGTCCCGCACCGCGAGGAGAACCCCGACCCGGAGACCGAAGCCGTCGTCGTCATCGCCCGCACGACCCAGGAAGCGATCGTCGAGAACCTCGACGGGCTCGACTGGTCCGAAGTCAAGATCCGCTGAGCTGACCGACGCCATGGACATCCCCGCCGCGCAGGTGCGCGCGCTGCTGCTGAGCCGCGACGAGGTCGTCATCGCCGACGTCCGCGAAGAGGCCGTGTACGCGCAGGGACACCCGCTGTGGGCCGCCAACTTCCCCCTCTCCCGGCTGGAGCCGGACGCCTGGCGGCGCATCCCCCGCCGGGACACCCCCATCGTCGTCTACGGCGACGCGAACGCACCCGCGCATCAGGCGATCAGCGTGCTGCGGCAGCTCGGCTACTCCCGGGTGCACGCGCTGCTGGGCGGGCTCGACGGCTGGATCGCCTCCGGCGGCGAGGTCTTCCAGGACGTCAACGTGCCCAGCAAGGCGTTCGGCGAGCTGGTCGAGTCGATCAACCGCACGCCTTCCCTGACCGCGCGGCACGTACAGGCGCTCATCGACTCCGGCAGGCCCCCCGTCATCGTCGACGCGCGCCGCTTCGACGAGTTCAGCACCATGAGCATCCCCACCGCCACCAGCGTGCCCGGCGCGGAGCTGGTGCTGCGCATACGCGAGCTCGCCCCCGACCCCGCCACCCCCGTCGTCGTGAACTGCGCCGGACGCACCCGCAGCATCATCGGCACCCAGTCCCTGATCAACGCCGGCCTGCCCAACCCCGTGGCGGCGCTACGCAACGGCACCATCGGCTGGACCCTCGCCGGGCAGCGACTGGACCACGGAGCGACCAGAACGGCGCCGCGCACCGTGGCGGAGTCACACCGTTCCCTCGCCCGCGCCGGGGCCCGCACCATAGCCCGGCGCGCCGGCGTCACCTTCATCCGTGCGACCGACCTCCCCGGCCTGCACCGCCCTGACCGCACCACCTACGTCTTCGACGTCCGCTCGGCGGCCGAGTTCGCCGGCGGGCACCTCGACGGCTCCCGCCATGCCCCCGGCGGGCAACTCGTCCAGGAGACCGACCACTACGCGCCGGTGCGCGGCGCCCGCATCGTCCTCGTCGACGACGACGGGGTCCGCGCCGCGATGACCGGATCGTGGCTCGCCCAGATGGGCTGGGAGACCTGGGCGATCAGTCCCGCCGCCCCCGGGGATCTCACCCGGCAAGGCGAGGAGCCCGCTCCCCTTCCGGAGCCGCCGCAGGTCGACACCGTCGACGCGGCGACCCTGCGCACCTGGCTGAGCACCGTCCGGCCCCGTACGGTCGTCATCGACGTCGCGCCCAGCCGGGACTACGCCGCCGGGCACATCCCCGGCGCCTGGTACGCCATCCGGGCGCAACTGCCCGCCGCGCTCGGCGCGATCGGCCCCGCGGCCCGGTTCGTGGTCACGTCGCCGACCGGCGTGCGGGCGCGCTTCGCCGCGGCGGACCTGCGCCGGCTCACCACCGCGCCGGTGTTCGCCCTGGACGGCGGCACGGCGGCCTGGCGCGCCGCCGCACCACCGGAACCGGACCGGGCACTGGAAACGGACCCGGCGCTGGAATCGGACCCGGCGCTGGAAACGGACCCGGCGCGCTACGCGGTCGATCCGGCCGACCGGTACCGGCGCCCGTACGAGGGCGCTGACAACGCCCGGACGGCCATGGAGGCGTACCTCGCGTGGGAGTTCGGTCTGGTCGAGCAGCTTGAGCGGGACGGTACCCACCACTTCCGGGTGGTCCAGTGAGCCGTGCCGGCCGCCTCGATGGAGACCCTTGAGGTCAGGGCGTGACTCGGTCGTTGTGCGCGCAGCCCGGGGCGGAACGGCCGGCGACGCCGGCGAGCACCAGGTCGACCTCCGCCAGCGAGTCCTCCAGCGCGGCCCGCTGGTCCGTGGCGCGCGCGATGTCCAGGGCGCTCTCGCAGATCCCCCCGTACAGCAGCGAGGTGGCCGGGCCCAGCGGCCGGTCGGGGATGCACCCGGCCTCGACCGCGATGGCCAGCCCGCGCCGCATCTGCTCCTTGCATCCGGCCTGGATGTCGCGCATGGCGGCCCAGTCGAGCGCGCCCGGCGCCTCGACCAGGGTGATCTGGCGGACGGCGGGCTCCAGCGAGGCCTCCAGCAGGGCCCGGCAGCCAGCGGACATCCCGTCCCACGGGTCCCGCCTGGCCTGGAACGCCTGCCGGACGACCACGGCGAGCTCCTTCTGGTCGGCGGCGTAGACCTCGCGGAAGATCTGCTCCTTGTTGCTGAAGTGGTGGTAGAACGCGCCGCGTGTCACACCGGCCCTGGCGCAGATCGCGTCCAGCGAGGTTGCGGAGAAACCGTCGCTGATGAACAGCTCACGCGCCGCCGCGACCAGGGCGCCCGTGGTCGCCCTGGTGCGTTCCTGCTGGCTCCGTCGCGCACTCGTGTTCGTTGTCATCCGCGTGTCCCTCCTGCCTGAACCCGAGGATAGAAGAACATCCGCGGCGCAGGTGTCACCGGTGTGCTCTCACGTCGGGCAGGGGCAGGGCTATGACGTCAACGCGCCGCCCTTTCCGCACGCTCTCGCCAGGCCGCGAACTTCGCCGCCGCGGCCTCGGTGGACAATCCGAGTTGCTCGCACATCTGATGGAAGTCGAAGAAGAACCGCTCGTGGGCGATCAGCTCGTCGCGTACGGTCCAGTGGCAGGCGAACGGCAGTGCGAAGGACCGGCCCGTGGGCTCGATCCCCACCAGGCTCTCCACCATGGTGGCCCGCACCGTCCCGGCGCCGATGACCAGATCACCGGCCTCGACCAGATACTCCAGCTCCACCCCGTAGTCGGGGAAGGTGCGCAGGAACGCGGTGTTCTGCCGGGCTACCTCGTCCAGGCCGGTCGCGACGGCCTGGAAGGCGATCGTCTCGAAGACGACGTCCGGCCGGCAGTACCGCATCGCCGCCCGGACGTCGGCGCGGCTCTTCGCTCGCGCGTAAGCCTGTACGACCTCAGTCGGTGTGGGTGGTGTCTCCGGCATTCCCGACTCCTCGTTCGACGCCGACTCTGTTTCCCGCGTTTCCCGCTGACCCTGTCTCACGCCGGCTCGCTCTCACACCGGCTCGCTGACGGCGAGCACGACCTTGCCGGTGGTCCGGCCGCCGGCGACGAGATCGTGCGCCCTGGCCGCCTCCGCCAGCGGGAAAACCGCTTCGACGTGCACCTTGAGCAGCCCCTTGGCGACGAGGCCGGTCAGCGCTTCCAGCCCCGCGCCGTCGGGGTCGACGAGGTAGGCCACGGCGCGCACGCCGAGCTCGCCGGCGCGCTCGTACAGCCCGGGGGTCCACGCCGCCTGCCCGCTGACCAGGACACCGCCGGGACGCAGGCATTCCAGCGCCTTGAGCCCGGCTTCGCCGCCGAACATCTGGATGACGACGTCCATGTCGCGCGCCGCGGCGGACACCTCCGTCGTGGTGTAGTCGATCACTTCGTCCGCGCCCAGTCCGCGGACGAAGGCGTGTTTGGCGGCGCTGGCGGTGCCGGTCACATGGGCGCCACGGGCCTTGGCGATCTGGACCGCCAGGTGCCCCACGCCGCCGGCCGCGCCCGCCACGAGGACCCGCTGTCCCGGGGCGAGGGCTGCGACCTCGGTGAGCATCTGCCACGCCGTCAGGCCCGCCAGCGGCAGCGCCGCCGCCTCGGTGAAGCTCATTCCCTCCGGCATCTGGGCGAGATGGCGGGCGGGGGCGGTGACGTACTCGGCATAGCCGCCCGCCGCGCGCGGGAACCACGGCATGCCGAACACCAGGTCGCCGGGCTGGAACCGGGTCGTGCCGTAGCCGGTCCGCACCACCTCCCCCGCGATGTCCCAGCCGTTGATGAACGGCAGGTCGAGCACCCGGTTGTACGCCTGACCCCGGCTCGTGTACACGTCGACCGGATTGACCCCGGCCGCAGCGACCTTGACCAGCACCTCGCCGAACACCGGCTCCGGCGCCGCCATCTCGACCAGCGCCATGGCCGCGGTCTCTCCCCATGCCGATTGCCGTATCGCCCGCATGAGCGCCCCTCTTTCGGGAGTGATGACGCCAGGGATAATACATACATACATCATGTATGTAAATGCGAGGCGGCACTCACCGATGAGGACGGCTTGGCCGAAGGGCAGAACCGGCCGCTGGACCCGGTCCTGTTCATCGAGCTACGGGATCATTTCTGGCTCTCCGCGATCTTCGTGCCCGCCTCGGCCTGCGGCTGACGCACGTCCGCGCTGCTACGCAGGGTGATCGGCTTGAGCAGCAGCGCGGCGACGACACCGACAGCGGCGACGACGGCGGAGATGAGGAAGACATGCCCGGTGGCGTCGCCGTAGGCGGTGGCTCGTGACACGCCGTCGGCCGTACCGGCGCCGACCTGGCGGGCCAGGACCGCGCCGAGCACGGCGACGCCGACGGTGCCGCCGAGGGAGCGGAAGAACACGACGGTGGCGCTGGCGGCGCCGATGTCGGTCAGCGCGACGGCGTTCTGCACGACGAGGACGAAGTTCTGCAGGGTCAGGCCGACGCCGGCGCCGACGAGCACCATCGCGCACCCGATGAGCAGCATGGGCGTGCGCTGGTCGAGCAGGCCGAGGATGACGAAGCCGGCGGTGAGGCTGACGGCTCCGGTGATGAGGAACGGCTTGAGCTTTCCGCTACGGGAGACCAGCCGGCCGCCGACGATCGAGGCGACCAGGATTCCGGCCATCATCGGGATGGTGAGCAGACCGGCCTCGGTGGGGGTGTGGCCGCGGCTGATCTGGAAGTACTGGGTGAGGAAGACGGTCGCGCCGTACATGGCGGTTCCGGCGGCGAGGCTGCCGAGGATGGCGAGGGCGGTGGCGCGTTGCCGGATGATGCGCAGCGGCACAATCGGCTCGGCGACCCGGGATTCGACCCAGAGTGCGACGCCGAGCAGCAGGATCGAGCCACCGACCATGGCGGCGGTCTGCCACGAGGCCCACGCGAAGGCGTCGCCGACGAACGAGACCCAGATCAGCAGGAGGCTGACACCCGCGGTGATGAGCGTGGCGCCCCAATAGTCGATCTTCACGTTGTCGCGGCGGTAGACCGGCAGCCGCAGGGTCAGCTGCAGGATGATCAGCGCGAGGATCGCGACGGGGATGCCGACGAAGAAGCACCACTGCCAGCCCAGCCACGAGGTGTCCACGATGAAGCCGCCCAGCAGCGGGCCGCCGATGGTGGAGATCGAGGTGACGCTGGACAGGTAGCCGGCGTAGCGGCCACGCTCCCGGGGCGAGACCAGCGCGCCGATCGCGATGTTGACCAGGGTCTGCAGTGCGCCGACGCCGACGCCTTGCAGGGCGCGGGCGGCGATCAGCTGCCCGGCGTCCTGGGAGAAGCCGGCGGCGATCGAGCCGGCGACGAAGATCAGGATGGCGATCTGGACCAGTGCCCGCTTGGAGAACAGGTCGGCGAGCTTGCCGAAGATGGGGGTGGCGACGGTGGCGGCCAGCAGGGTGGCCGTCACCACCCAGGTGTACTGGGTGGGGGAACCGTGCAGGTCACCGAGCATGCGCGGCAGCGCGGTGGTGACCACGGTGCTGGCCAGCGTCGAGACGAACAGGGCGAGGAGCAGTCCACTGAGCGCTTCGAGGATCCGCCGGTGGGTCATGTCGGGGGCGGAGGTCATGGAGCGGTCTCCTCGGGCGGCAGCAGTAGCACGCTGCCGTCGCCGTTCGCGGCGATGACCAGGGAGCCGTCCGCCGTGGCCGCGATGCCGGCGAACGGCCGCGGCATTCCGGGCAGCCCGGGCGGTACGAACAGGCCGGGTTCCGGGCCGCTCAGGCCGGCCGCGGACGCGACCGGCAAGGAGTCGGCCTCGACCACGACATCGCCGGTGGCGAGGTCGAGGGCGAGCAGCCGGCGGTGGGTGGTCTCGACGACGTACGCGGTGCCGTCGTGGACGGTGATGCCTTGCGGGGTGCCGAGCCCGTCGGCGAGCAGCACGGGTGCGCCGAGTTCGACGCGGTACACGGCGGCGAGCTGCTCGTCGCTGACGTAGCAGCGCTGGTCGGCGTCGACGGCCACGCCGACCGGGCGGCCGAGGCCCTCGGCCAGCACGCTGACCTGGTCGTCGTGGTCGATGGCGACGACGCGGCCGGCGCCGGACTCGGCGACCACCAGGGTGCCGTCGGCGCGTACGGCGATGCCCAGCGGCCGGTTCAGGCCTTCGGCCCTGGTCCGCATCGTGCCGGAGCGGCGATCGTAGGTGCGTACGTGCCCGTACTGGGAGGTGGTGTGGAGCAGGTCGCCGTCGGCGGCGACGCCGTGCACGAAGTTCACCAGCTCGGTGGTGGTGACGTCCTCGTCCGGCCGGCTGGCGGGCTGGGCGAGGCGGTAGTGGTCGGCCACGTGGATGCCGCCGCCGAGATCGACGCTCACCCCGAAGGGCCCGCCGAGGCCGCGGGGCACGATCTGGCGGGTACGTCCGTCGGCGGCGAGCTCGGCGACGCCGCCATGCGCGTAGCTGGAGACGAACATCCGGTTGTCGGCGTCGAAGGCGGCGTTGTCCAGGGCGTTGAGCTCGCTGACGATGGCGGACCGATCACCGGTGCCGGTCAGGTCGACGCGCGTGACGATCCCGGTCGCGCCGCGGGAGAGGACCAGCAGGGCGCCACCGCGGTCGAAGCGCACGGCGACCGGATCCGGGACGTCCGCGGCCACGAGCTCCGGCTCGCCGCCGTCGAGCGGGATGCGGAACACCTCGCCGGTGAGCATGTGGGGGTAGTAGAGCCGCCGGTCCGGGCCGAGTTGCATGGCGTTGCCCATGGCGAGGCCCGCGGTGAGCACCGTGGGCTCGTCGCCGGCCGTGGACAGCTCCAGCAGGCGTCCGCCCGGGATCATCTCGTTGGCGAACACCCGCGTGCCGACGCAGGCGATGCCGTTGGGTGCGGTGATCTCGTCGGTGACGAGCGTGAAGGTCCCGGCCGGGTCGCGTCGCCACACCCGGCCCGGGACCAGGTCGGTCACGTACATCGCGCCGTCGGTGTCGAAGGCGAGGTCGTCGGGCGAGTGCAGCGGCCCGTCCGGTGGCACGACCACCTCGACGTCGCCGGTGGCCAGGTCGACGGCGCTGATCTGCCCGGCGAGGAACTGGGCCACGTACAGGCGTCCGTCGGGTCCGAAGGCCATGCCGTTCGATCCCCACAGCGGGCGCGCCCGGATCAGACGCTCGACCTTACGCCGGTTCAGCGGCTGCCCGCTCAGGGGTCGCCCGCTCGTCGGCTGCCCGCTCAGGGGGCGCCCGCTCATCGGCTGCCCGCTCGTTGGCCGACCGCTCATCGGCTGCCCGCTCGTTGGCCGACCGCTCATCGCTCGCCCGCCAGAACCTCGTCCATGCCGCCCTCGGTGCGCCAGCGGCGCAGCAGGTCGTGGAAGGCGACCGGGCCGGGCCCGTACGTCTGGCTGCCCGGTCGGGGCTTGCCCTCGTTGTTGTAGTAACCGGGGGTGCATTCGGCCTGGAACCGGCTGTTGTCCGGTGCCAGCTCCCGGATGGTGGCGACCCACGCGTCCTCGGCCTCGCTGGTCGGCTCGACCACGTCGGCACCACGCCGGCGGGCCTCGGCGACCACGGCGCCGATGTGGGTGGCCTGCTCCTGCAGGATGTGCACGAAGTTGACCGCGGAGGCGTTCTGCAGCGGGCCCAGGTGGAACAGGTTCGGGAAGCCGTGGCTGTAGCAGCCGTGCAGCGTGCGCGGGCCGGCCTTTCGCCAGGTGCCGAGCAGGGGCGCGCCGTCCCGGCCGTGCACCGGCAGCGCGCCGGAGACGATGCCGGAGACGCCGACCTCGAAGCCGGTCGCGAAGATGACGCAGTCGACCTCGTACTTCTGCTCGCCGACCACGACCGCCGACTCCGTCATCGCGGTGATGCCGCCGTGGTCGGCGGTGTCGACCAGGGTGACGTTGGGCCGGTTGAACGTCTGCAGGTAATAGTCGCTGAAGGTGGGCCGCTTGCACATGTAGCGGTACCAGGGCTTGAGCAGCTCCGCGGTGGCCGGGTCGGCGACGATCTCGTCGACGCGGGCGCGGATCTGGTTCATCTTCTGGAAGTCGGCGATCTCGTCGAGGTGCTCGCGCTGCTCGGGTGACAGGGCGGTGTCGACGGTGCCGGCCAGCAGGTGGCGTTGCAGCCGTGCGGTACTGGTCCAGCCGTCGCCGATCAGGTCCTGTTCGGCGGAGCCTCCGGTGACGACGGTGAGGAAGTTCTCCATCCGTTCCTGCTGCCAGCCGGGCTTGAGCGAGGCGGCCCAGGACGGGTCGGTGGGGCGGTTGTCGCGCACGTCGACCGACGAGGGGGTGCGCTGGAAGACGTACAGGTGCTGGGAGTCGCGTCCCAGGTGCGGGATGACCTGGATGCCGGTGGCGCCGGTGCCCACGACCGCGACCCGCTTGCCGGCGAGCTTGTGCAGGCCGCCGCTCTGGTCGCCGCCGGTGTAGCCGTAATCCCAGCGGCTGGTGTGGAAGGTGTGCCCGCGGAACGTCTCGATGCCCGGGATGCCGGGCAGCTTCGGCTGGGCCAGAGTGCCGGAGGACATCACCACGTAGCGGGCACGGAAGTCGTCGCCGCGGTCGGTGCGTACCTGCCATTCGGCCGCGGTGTCGTCCCAGCGCAGCTCCGTGACGCAGGTGTGGAACATTGTGTCGCGGTACAGGTCGTAGAGCTTGGCGATCGCGACGGCATGCCGGCGGATCTCCTCGCCGGGCGCGTATCGCATGGTGGGCAGGTAGCCGACCTCTTCGAGCAACGGCAGGTAGATCGATGACTCGATGTCGCAGTGAATGCCCGGGTAGCGGTTCCAGTACCAGGTGCCGCCGAAGTCGCCGGCTTCGTCGAGCATCCGGATGTCGTCCACGCCGGCCTCACGGAGCTTGGCCCCGGTGAGCAGCCCGCCGAAGCCGCCACCCACCACCAGCGCCTCGACCCGGTCGCGGGCCGGTTCCCGCTCGACGCGCTCGGTGTATGGGTCGGCGGCGTAATAGCCGAAGTCGCCGCGGGCGCCCTGGTATTGGGCGTTGCCGTCGGGCCGCAGCCGGCGGTCACGTTCGTGGCGGTACCTGGCGCGTAGCGCGTCCGGGTCGAAGCCCAGCTCCGCGACTGAGAGGTGGGGAGGCGGCGTCGAAGAGTGGTGCATGAATGCCCTTCCGATTCGGGGACCGCTAAGTCATCGCCGAGCCTGGGAGAACGGCACGGGGAATCGCCGGCGCAGAGCCGATCGGACGGGGCGGCAGACACGTTCCGCAGCGGAGGGATGAGGATTGCCCCGTCCGAGAAAAGCTAACCGAAGTTAGAAAATTAAGTCAAATGACTGCCTCAAACCCCGGTTGCCGGCGCCAGATACAGCCCTTCGATGGCATCGATCAGCTCGGCGGCCGTGGCCGACCACGCCGCCCTGGCCGCGTCCGCGTCGGCGGGCAGTGTGCTCTCGCGACGGGCACAGGTGTGCACGAGCAGCGTGCGTGCCATGTCGTCGCGCCGGCGGCGCAGCTCGGGCGAGAGCGCCGGCAGGCAGCGGTGCAGGCCGCCGACGACCGCGTAGAAGTTGGGCGCGTCGTGCAACCCTGCGGCCGCCAGCTCGCGTAGCTGCGGTTCTGTCATGATCTGAGCGGCGAGCCTGGCATACCAGCTCGGGGTTCCCAGGCTGCTCAGATGCTCGGTGAACGGCAGCACGACGCACGCGACCCAGTCGCGCAGATCCGTGCTGTCACGTCTGGCCCGCAGCAGGTGATCCCGCATCCGCTCCATCTGCGTGGTGTGGTGCCCGACGATCGCGTGCAGCAGGTCGGCCTTGGTGCCGAAGTGGTAGCCGACGGCGGCGTTGTTGCCCTGACCTGCGGCTTCGCTGATCTGGCGGTTGGAGACCGCGAACACCCCGTGCTCGGCGAACAGGCGCTCGGCGGTCAGCAGGATCCGGCTCCGCGTCTGACCCGCCTTCGCCGTGGTCCTGTCTGCTGCCGGGTCCGTACGCGCCGCCGAGGCCGCCGAGGCCGCCCCGATGGTCGCCGTACCCGCCGCGGCCAGCGCGAACATCTGGTCGAGGATCTCGAACAGCCGCGCGGGGCCGCCCTCGGAATCCCACGCCATGAAGCTCTCCCGGACGCAGACGAGCGCCATGCTGCTCATCGCCCTGGCGCGCAGGCCGGTGATGCCGCGATCGCCGAGCCAGCCGAGGATGGACTCCTCGAAGTGCATGTTGGCCAGCAGGAGGTAGCGGTTCAGCTCGGGCTGGCCGGCCAGGATGCGCCGCCGCGCGGACACCGTCCGGTGCTCCGCGGTCAGGTATGCCTTGAGTGCCCTGGTCAGGGCCACCCACGGGTCGGCGCCGACCTCCCGCGCGAGCAGGTCCGCGACCTGGGCCGCCTCGCCGAGTGCCGGGTCGAACAGGGCGCCCGCCTTGGTGTCGAAGTGGTTGAAGAAGGTGCGCCGGGACACGCCGGCGGCGGCCGCGATGTCGTCGATCGACACGGCGTCGAATCCGCGCTGCTCGAACAGGGTCAGGGCGGCCTGACGCAGCCGGTGCCAGCGTCCGGCCTTGTCTGCGGCGACAGTGGTCCGGGTGCCCGGGGACGTGGAGGTCACCCCTAGACAGTAGGACCTCAGCGTGCATGGTGCATCTGCACTGAGTGCAAACGACGTGGCGTGCCGCGTCCCGGTCAACGACTCCTGCGAGTGGTACGCCGAGCCGGTCGACTTCAACCTCGTGAGCGGCGTACCGGCATGGTCGCCCCCTCCTCCGAGCGGTTCACCATCCATCCGGGAGGCGGCAGGGGCGCCGTCAACCGGCCCCAGAGCCGGCCACCCGGGCGTTCTGACACGGACATGCCGCTGCCGTCGGGCGGACACCTTGACAGGTCAGGATCGGCACGCGTAAAGATCCTCAGAAAGGGGCCAGCATGTCCGCACGAGATCGTGCCGCCGTCCGACCATTACCCGGTGATCGCGCACCTGAAGATCGGCGGGCAGGCGTAACGACGTCACCACTGTGCGTCCGGCCCGCGGTGGTGACCGCGGGCCGTCTTCGAACGGCCCCTCAGCGTCTGACCCCGGGACCGTCGGCTCGCGCCAGCCGGTATTGGGTGGGCGTCACGCCGTACGAGCGGGTGAACCAGCGGGTGAGGTGGGCCTGGTCGGTGAAGCCGACGTCGCCGGCGACCAGGGCCGCGGGGTGCCCCCTGGCGAGCAGGCGGCGCGCGGCACGCAACCGCAGCAGGCGCTGATACTCGCTCGGCGCCAGCCCGTAGGTCGCCAGGAAGGCCCGATAGAGGGCGTACCGGCCGGAACCGGTCCAGGCCGCGAGGTCGTCGGCGCTGATCGGGTCGGTGTAGCAGTCGTCGATCAGCTCGCGCGCCTTCGCGGCGAGCCGCGCGGCGGCCGGCGCACCGGGAAGGGCGCCCGGGAGCGCGGGCGTACGGGCGGCCAGCCGCGCGAGGGCGGCGACGGCGGCGTGCAGCAGCTCGTCGCGTTCGAGCGGGCCGGCGCCGTTCGACAGCGCGGTGTGCAGCCTGCGCAGCCGCGCCGCGAGAACGGGAGAGTCGACGACCGGGGCGGCGAACAGCGGCAGCCCGGCCGGGCGCCGCGTCACGTCGGCGAGGACGTCGGAGATCAGCTCCTCGCCGATGTGCACGATCCGGTAGGTGAATCCCAGCTCATGGGCCGCATGCCCGTCGTGCACCTCGTCCGGGTTGAACGCCATGACCATGCCGGCCGCGCTCGTGTGCCCGGCGCCGCGGCAGGTGAAGGTCTGCGCGCCGTGCTCGGTCACGCCGAAGGAGTAGGTCTCGTGGCTGTGGCGGTGATAGCGGTGCCGCAGGAAGCTCGCGTGCATCGCCTCCAGCGGCATCTCGGCCGAACGCCAGTACGTCGCCCACTCCCGGTCGTCGCCGGTCATCTCGTCATCACCTCGTTCCGTCCGCGGACATGAGTGCGGCGCACGAGCCTACAAGACCCGTTTGCCGGTCAGCGCCCAGCATGTTCCCTACCAGCGCGTTTTGGGCGCGGAAGGACGCGTTGCGGAGGGGCATCCATGGCGGGCACGACGACAGGCGGCACGACGACGGCAGGTACGGCCGGCACCCGGCCGTACCTGCTGCTGGCCACGACGATGCTGCTGTGGGGCGGCGGCTTCAGCAGTTCCAAGGTCATCGTCGATCACCTGTCCCACTCCGTGGTCGCGGTGTTGCGGTTCGGCGGCGGTGCCCTGGCGCTGCTGGTCGCGCTGCGGCTGTCCCGGCGGGGCGGCGACGGCGACGGGCACCCGCGGTCGCCGAGGCGGTCGCCAGCGCGGGACTGGGTGCGGGCGGCCGCCGCGGGGGTGCTCGGCGTCTTCGTGTACAACCTGCTGTTCTTCTGGGGGCTGTCGCTCGCGCCCGCGATCGACGGGAGCGTCGTCGTCCCCGTCATGAGCCCCGTGCTCACCACGGCCTTTCTGCTGCTCACGCGGCAGGACAAGGCGTCGGCGGCGCGAGTGGCGGGGCTGGCCTGCGGGGCGGCGGGCGCCGTGATCTTCTTCGTGGGGTCGGGCGGAGCCGCGGGCGGGGGCCAGGCCCGGCTCGCGGGTGATCTGCTGTTCCTGCTCAGTGCGGGCTGCTGGGCCGGGTTCACGCTGCTGGGACGCCGCGTCCTGGCCGGGATCGAGCCGCTCCGGGCGACGGCGTACGCGACGGCGAGCGGGGCGGTGCTGCTGGCGCTCTACAGCGCGCCGGCGGCGGTCGAGGTCGCCTGGGGGGAGGTTCCCGTCCACGTCTGGCTGAACGTCGTCTTCGTGGCGCTCGGCCCGACCGCGGTGGCGAACGTGCTCTACTACCGGGGCATTCAGGACGTGGGGCCCGCGTCGGCGTCCATCATGATGTTCCTCGTGCCCGTCGTCGGGACCGCGTGCTCCGGCCTGTTCCTGGGCGAGTCCTTCGGCGCCGTGCAGGCGGCCGGAGCGGTGGTCCTGCTCGTCGGAGCCGTCCTCGCCGTCACCCAGGGCAGGCTGCCGAAACGGCGCCGCGCCGTCACGATCAGCCGGTGAGGCTCTCGTACGCGGTCCCGTTCACGCTAGGCGCGGAAGGGCCCTTGCGCACAGTCCCCACGCGGTGGAGAAACCTCTATAGCAGCGATCATCCGCTGTATATGGTTACAGCGTGTTCACGCTCCAATCCCTGCTGCGCCGCGCCGCGCTCGAGCTCCGTGTGCTGGTGCCCGGCGACCCGGGCGCGCTGGAGGCGCCCGTCGCCTGGGTGCACAACACCGAGCTGCCCGACCCTTCGGCCTACCTGCGTGAAGGGGAGCTCGTGCTGACGAACGGCCTCTGGATCGGCCAGGTGCCCGCAGCGCGGTTCGTCCAGAACGTCAAGCGGGCCAAGGCCGGCGGCATCGTCTTCGGCCTGCGTGCCGAGCTGCCCGGCACCCCCGGCGAGCTGATCGAAGCCTGCCGCGCGGAAGGGCTGCCGCTGCTGGAGATCTCCGTCGCGGTGCCGTTCACGGCCGTCTCGAAGGCCGTGGCCGACCTGCTGGCCGACGAGCGCAAGCAGTCGCTGGTCGGCATGGTGCGCCGGGGCGACGCCCTGGCCACGGCGATCTCGCGGGGGGCCGGTGCGTCAGGCGTGCTCGACGTCCTGCGACGGGAGCACGACCTGCCGCTGGCCGTGGTCGACAGGATGGCGCGTTCGCTCGCGGTGGCCGGCGCCACCCTGGACGTTGACCAGTTGCAGGCCGTGGCCGCAGCACTGGCCAGGAAGCCGCCGGCTCTGGAGGTGGAGCTGGGGGGCGCGGGGCTCGCGGCGTTGTTCCCGGTGGGCGCCGTCGGTGACATCGACGCGGCTCTCATCTGCCTGCGCCCGTTGCGCGAGCTCACGACGCCCGAGCGCCAGGCCCTTGAGCAGACGGCTCGCTTCCTCAGCCTGGAGGTGGCCAAGCAGCAGGCGGTCCAGGGGATCGAGATGCGCTTCGCCGGCGAGCTCCTGGAGATGATCCTGTCGGGAGGCTGGCGGGCGGCGGAGGTTCCCGGCCGGTTGCGCGCCTTCGGCGTGGATCCGGACGGTCCGCTCGCGGTGTGCGCCGTGGCGTTCGCGGGCGGCGAGGCCGCGACCCTGTACGGGCTCGCCGAGGTGATCGGGGAGTTCTTCGCGGCCGAAGGGGTGCCGGCGGTGGTGGCCGGCGGCTCGCAGGACGTCGTCGCCGTACTGCCATGGCGAAACCCCGAGCCCGAGCTGCCGATGCTCGCCCAGCGCCTGGCGGGCAGCGTCGAGCGGCGCTTCCCCGGCCTGCGCCCGGTCGTCGGCCTCGGCGGGCTCGCCGCCCACGCGGCCGAGCTGCGTCCCCAGCTCCTGCAGTCCAGGGAGGCCTGCCGCGTGCTGCGGCGCACCCGCACGGGTCCTTCCGTACGGGCCTTCGCCGAGCTGGGCACGCACCGGCTGCTCCTCGGGCTGCTCGACACCGAGACGCTGCGTCACTTCTCCGGCAGCCTCCTCGGTCCGCTGAAGGACCATGACCGGCGGCGGGGCGGCGAGCTTGAGCCGACCCTGCGGGCGTTCCTCGATCACGACGGGCAATGGGCGGCGACGGCCGCGGCGTTGCACGTCCACGTCAACACCCTGCGCAACCGGCTGGCCAGGATCACCGAGCTGACGGGCAGGGACGTGGCGCGTACGGAGGATCGGGTCGATCTGTTCCTGGCGCTGACCATCGAGGCGATGGACTGGGCTCAGCCCGGATAGACCTCCGGGTCCACCACCGGAGGCCGCGGCCGGCGCACGGTCAGGCCGTCGTCGGCGGCGGCCCGCCCGGCCAGGTCGCGGCAGCGGGCGAAGGACACGTCGGCGCAGCTCAGCGCGTACTCCAGGAAGTGCCGCAAGGCCAGAGCCCGGCCGGGGCGGCCGGACAGGAAGGGGTGCACGCACAGGTTGCACAGGCCGCCGTAGTGACGCATCCCGTCGAGCTCGGCCCGCCACAGCTCCACCACCTTCGCCGGGGACTCGATGACGGAGCCGATGTGCGGTGCGGGCAGGTAGGCGTACTGCTCCCAGTCGTCGAGCGACCAGTGGACGGGCAGTTCGACGATCTCCCCGGCGGGCGTGGCTATCTTGTACGGCTTGTCGTCCCCCATGAGGGAGGAGTCGTAGCGCAGGCCGTACTCCGCCACCAGGTCGGCGGTCTGCCAGGACGCCTCCCAGAGCGCCGCCCGATGGCCCTGGATCTCGATGCCCTGGCCGTCGAACACCGCCAGCGCACGCTCGAAGTCCGCGCGTTCCTCCGCGGCCGTCATCGACGTGGGCGGCCGGTGGCTGTAGGAATGGTGTGCCACCTCGTGGCCGCGCTCGACGATCGACGGGGCGAGCGCGGGGCGGTGCTCGGCGACCCAGCCGGGCACGAAGAACGTGGCGGGCACGTCCAGGTCGTCCAGCAGGTCCAGGATGCGGGGCAGACCGACGTCGGGACCGTACGCCTGGTGCGACATCGTGCTCGCGTGGCCGGCGAAGCCGCCGCCCTGGGCGAGCACCGGTGTCTCGGCGTCCACGTCGAAGGTCAGCGTCACGACCGCGGCGGACCGGCCACGCCAGCCGCCGCGGCCCTCTCCCCCGTCCCGGAGCTCGTCTCGGCGCTCGTCTCGGCGCTCGTCTCGCCTGGGCGTGGTCAAGCCGGCACTCCGTCCGCCGGCCGCCACAGGCGGGCGTTGCTCAGCGTCGCCATCGGGTGCAGCATCCGGTGGTCGAAGGCCGCCATCGGCAGCCCCTGGGCCAGTCGCCGCGGGAAGTCCGGGTTGGCCAGCGCTCCCCTGCCGAGGGTCAGGACGTCCGCGTGACCGTCCCGCAGCACCATGGCCGCCTGGGCGAGGTCGTGCATGCCGCCGTTGGCCAGCACGGGCAGTCCCGTCACCTTGCGGGCCAGGCCCGTGATCGTCATCTGCCCGTCCAAGGTCGCGGTCTCCACCCAGTCTCGTCCTTCGCTGGCGATGTGCAGGTAGCTCGCGCCCGCTTCGGCGAGCGCGGCGAAGATGGTCTCCCCGTCCCTGGAGCCGCCGGCCCATCGGTGCGTGAAGTCGTTGACCTTGCCCTGCGACAGGCGGATCCCGACGCAGAAGCGCGGCCCGACCTCCGCGCGGATGGCGGAGACGATCTCTGCCGCCAGTCGTACCCGGTTGGCGACCGGCCCACCGTAACGATCGTCGCGCCGGTTGGTGTAGTCGGTCAGGAACTGATCCACCAGGTAGCCGTTGGCGCCGTGCACCTCGACCCCGTCGAAGCCCGCCCGCCGGGCGCGTACGGCCGAGGTCACGAAGCCGCGCACCACCTGGTCGATGTCGTCCTGGCTCATCGCGCGCGGCGCCGGCCAGCTTCCGTGCCCGCCGTACTCCGGCATCTTCTCCCCGCGCGGCGGGACCGCGGACGGCGCCGCCGTGTCGTCGCGGTAGCGATTGCCCTGCGACAGCGCGCCCGCGTGCATGAGCTGGACGATCACCGACGCCCCTGCGTCATGCACCCGTCCGGCGATCTCCGACCAGGCGGCCTCATGGCGATCGCTGACGATGCCTGGCTGGTTGAGATAGCCCTGGCTGTAGAGGGTGTCGGTATAGGTGCCCTCGGTCAGGACGAGCGAGAAGCCGCCGTCCGCGAAGGCCGCGTAGTAGTCGGCCATCTCCGTGGTGGGCGTGCCGTCCGCGGCGGCGGAGACCCTGGTCATGGGTGAGACCGCCAGCCGGTTGGCGAGGTCGAGCTCGCCGATGCGCTCCGGGCGCAGGGCGGGGTGCTGGATATCGTTCATCGTTCACTCACTCCTCAGAAGGTCGATCGCCAGCGGCGTGGGCTCGTGCCCGTTGATCCCGACCAGCTCCTGCGGGCACGCCGAGACCACGAACACGCAGTCCATCGCCGCCTCGAAGGTGATCGCGTCACCGGGCCGGCTGATCGCGGTCAGCCAGCTCAGCCGGCCGTCGTCCGCCACCGGGATCCGCATGAACACGTTGACGGGCTGCGGAGTCACCGCCACGGCCAGCCCCAGCCCCGCCAGGCTCCTGGCCAGGTTGTCCGCGCAGGAGGCGTGGAACCCGGCCACCCCCAGCGCGCGGTAGCGTTCCGGGTCGCAGGCGGCGATGAGCATGTCATGCCGGCCCGGCGAGGTGTCGCCCACCAGGGTGAGAATGGGCCTGCGCCGGTCGGTGACGAACCGCTCCCCGTGCGCCGGGAACAGGCGGCTGGTGGCGGCCCGGGTGTGTGACGCGCTGAGGTGCTCGTTCACGTCCTGCGCGGCGAAGGCGAACACGTCGCCGACCTGACCCCCTTCGAGGTCGGTGACGCGTACGCGCTGACCGGCTCTGACCTGGACCGCCCGTCCCTCGCGGGCGGGCACGATGACTGGCATACCGACAGCCAACCAGCCGGGCCGCCGACGTGGCCATGGAGATTCATCCAGCTTCCGGTCTGGAAGATGGATGAACCTCTACCGACCCTCTCGCGACGGGCGGTAGCGGGCCACCTCGCAGATCCACTCCACGTTGGCGTGCGGAAGCGCGAGGTAGGCGCAGGCGACCTTGCTGGCCGCCCGCGCGGCCCCGTGGGACAGGCCGAGGCGGCGGTAGACGCCGGGGAGCGCGCGTGCGGCCCGCTGCAGGTCGGTGGCGCGCTCGGCGATGCGGTCGATCACCCAGGAGACGGCGGCCGGGGAGGACAGCCCGAGGTGGTGCCGGGCGGCCAGGACGTAGTTGGACAGATCGGCCTCGTGCTCGTCCTTGTCCAGGGTGAGCACGTCGTTCACCCAGGTCGAGACGTCGTTGGCGGCGTCGGCGAGGTCGCTCCAGGCCGGCAGGCTCATCAGGTCCTCGGACAGCTCGGTGCCGAGGACGGCCTCGCCGGCGTCGAAGATGAACGAGGCGGAGGCGACCCGGCGGTGCGGCGGATATTCGGCCAGCGGGCTGAACCGCCCGGTCCGCCTGATCTCGATCTCCCACTGGGTGCTGCGGCGGTTGAGCTCCAGATGAGCGCGGAACCGGTCGCGCCAGGCGGGGCCCATCCCCGTCGCCGTGACCTGCCAGAGCTGGGCGAAGGCTCGTTCCATGGGGTCGGCGTGCGCCGGCGCGTGATCGTGGTCGACCACGTGGAGCAGCCGGGCGTAGGTACGGTCGATCTCCTGCGGGGCGGGCCGGGCGCGTTCGTCCCAGTGATCGTCGAGCAGCACCGCCCAGGTGAGCCATTGGGCGAACAGCACGAGCTTGTCGTCGCTGGAGTCGGTGAAGACCCGCCCTGCCATGCGATGCCCGCCGATGCCGTGCAGCCGCCGCCGGGCCGTGGCGTCACCGGCCAGCCCGGCCTGCCCGGCCCAGCCCAGCACGCGCCGGCCGGCGGCATCGGCACGCGGATGCATGCGGCACCGGCCGACCAGGGCGGGAACCCGCTGGAGAAGGGCATGCAGATGAGGCCGGGCGTCGGCCGGTGCGGTCATGAGGCGGGGAGCCTGCCGAACAACAGGTTGCCGATCGCGCTGGGGTCGTCGGAGGTGTAGTAGTCGCGCGCGGCGTGCAGCAGCTCCTCACGGCTGAGCACGCCGTCGCCGTCGAGGTCGAGCGCCGCGAAGGCGTGCTCGCAGTCCTGCTCGGACCGGCCGAAGGCCTCGTGCACCAGCAGGAACTCCTGCGGCGTGATGAGACCGTCGCCGTCGGTGTCGGCCAGCGCGAGCACCGCCTCGATCGCCGGGCTGAAGACCGGCTCGAAACGGTCGCCGTCGATGAACGAGGCGATCACCGAGGCCCGGTACTCGTCCGGGGCGATGCGGCTGTCACCGTCGAGGTCGGCCGCGGCGGCGAGGGTGTTCCACAGGATGTCGAAGGTGTCGGCGACCCGCCGGCCCTGCTCCCCGGCCGGCGAGGCGCCGAAGCCGGTGAGCAGCCGGGCGCCGAGGCCCTGCAGGTCGTCACGCGTGATGGCGCCGTTGCCGTCGACGTCGATGTAGCCGAACGACCGGTCGATCTTAAGTATCTGCAGGTCAGTAGGCATACGCCGCCTTTCGCCGAGAAAAGGGAGCCGTGGGCACGACTCCCGGCAATCACCTTATGCATTTGCCCGAACACTCTATGTATCCATCAGGTGACAAGATCCTTGCCCGAAACGGCCGGCCTCCCCGCTTCGAGGTTCGTGAAGCGGGGAGGCCGGGGGTCACTGCGGCCAGGGGGTCACTTCAGGCCGTACGCCCTGTGGACGGTCTGCTCGACGGTGTTGCCCTCGGCGTCGGTGGCCTGGGCCCTGAGGCCGACGGCCCCCGTCGTGAGCGACAGCGTGGGCGGCGTGATGGTGGCGTGGCCCGAGGCCGAGACGCGGACCGGCGTCCAGTGCGCGCCGTCGTCGAACGTGACCGACAGCTTCATGCCGGTCACCTTCGCGTCCCGCGCGGCGTAGGAGCCGTGATAGCCGGTGACGGTGATCCGGTGCGACGTGCCCGCCTTGATCCGGTTGTCCAGGTCGAGCGGCACGTCGTAGCGGAGGTTGAGCCGCCTGACCGGCTCGCACGGCGCCAGCTTGCCCGTGGCGAACCAGGCCAGGCAGAGCCCGTCGTCCGTGCTGGTCATCCCGCCGGTCGGCCGCTTGGAGCGGAACGTCCACGCGGTCTCGACGTCCTTGGCGTACAGCTGCGACGGGTTGGGGGTGTGGAAGGCGTCGGTGAGCCGGTAGGCGGCGTCCTGCTCGGGGAGCGTGAACGTCGGCACGATGATCGCGAAGATGGCGAGCACGATCGTGGCCTCGACGAGCGGCACCTCCTGCCCGTCGCGGTACAGGTGCATCTCGTCCTTGCCGCCGTGCTTGTCGCTCTGGAAGTTGGCGTTGTACGCGAACGCCTCCTGGTGGTTCGGCACCGGCCCCATGACGGGTAGCGCCGCCATGAACATGTCCTCGGTACGGCATGGGAAGCACTGCGCGGTGCCGGAGCGGAGCACCGCGTCGGAGACGACGACGTTGCCCGGCACGCGGGGCTGGACGCCCCACGCCTCGGTACGCGAGCCGGCGGAGTCGAAGATGTCCACGGCCGTCGCCGACAGCGCGCGCTTGCCGTAGTAGCCGGCGCCGTCGTCGTAGGTCATGGTGTTGGACCGGGTCCAGACGACCTCCGGCGAGAGCGGCCCCACGTACTCGGTCAGCGTGGTCTGCGAGCGCACGGTGTGCTCCATGGACCACACCCCCGAATACCTGACCGGCTTGATCATTCCCGCCGAGGTGGACAGCGTCGCCTGGCCGGGCCGGTCGGCGTGGAAGCGGTCCTCGATCCGGCGCAGGTCGCGGGCCTTGACCGAATAGTCGAGGTCGGAGGGCACCCTGCCCTGCTCGGGGAGCATCAGCGAGTACAGGTAGGGCGTGGTCACGACGCCCTCCGCGCTGACGGTCACCGGCCGGCGCCCGGCCAGGGCGGCCAGCGCCCGCCCCTCCTCGGCCGGCAGGCTCATGGTCGGGACCGGGTAGGAGGGCCAGCTTCGCGCGGGATCGAGGAAGGGCCGCCCGGCGGCCCCGTAGCCGAGGACCGCGACGGCGCCCGCCGCCTGGGCGGCCTTGACCCGGTCCAGGGCGTTGCCCGAGCAGGTCGTGGCCGGGCAGAGGTCCCCGAGGTCGAGCAGGACCAGCTTGCCGCGCACGTCCAGGCCGCCGAGATCGGCGCCCTGGCCGGCCACGACGAGTGGGAGCCGGCTGCGGCCGTCGAGCTTGAGCGTGCTCGGCTGCAGGTCGCGGTAGCGCGGGGTGAGGCGGGGGCCGCCGTCCGCCTTCATGGTGACGGCGGGCGCGCCGAGCTGGTAGCGGCCGGTGAGGGTGAAGGTGCCCTGGGTGACCTTGCGGGTGGGCAGCAGCAGGTAGTCGTCGAACCCGTACGCCGGATACAGGGACCGCACGTCGAGGTAGTTCTCGTCGTTGGCGGCGATGCGGCGGAAGGCGTACTGGGAGAGCCGGACCTCCGAGTCGCGCGGCGTCTTCACCGTCACCTTGTGCGCCTTGCGCAGGTCGAGCGTGACCGTGGTGTCCCGGGTGAGCTCGATCTGCGGGTCGGCCGGCAACGACTGGAGCCACTCGCCGTCCGCGCCGCGCCAGGCCAGCGCGCTGACCACGGTGTAGGTGCCGGGGTAGATCTGGGCCTCGGTCTCCGCGCCGGTGGCGGGGAGGTAGGAGGCCTGGAGGTCGTCGCGGTCGTCGGTGCGCATGAACAGCCACGGGATCTCCGTGTTGTCACTCGCCCCGTCGGGCAGCACCAGCTTGGCCCGGACGGTGATCTTCTTCGGCTCGACGAACGCGCCGACGGCCGTGTTCACCTGGACCTCGCCGTTCGAGGCCCGGACGAAGCCCTCGTACCAGGTGTCGGAGCCCGAGGGGCCGAACGTGACGGTGACCGGCGCGGTGCCGTGCGCGGGGACGGTGACCGTGTCGCGGTCGAGGGTGAGCGTGTCCGGCGGCGTGCCGCCCCGGTGGGCCTTGATCCCGCTGCTCAGGGTGAGGGTGACGGGCTGGTCGCCGTCGTTGGTGTAGGTGAGGGTCTTGGCGACCGGGCCGTTCTGGGGCGAGGGCAGGAAGCCGAAGTCGATGCCGCCGGAGCCGCGTACCTGCTGCTTGACGGCGCGGGCGACGTCGACGCGCCCGGCGCCCTGCTCGTAGGAGTCCTGGCCGTCGCCGTGGGCGGTGCTGGTGAGCGCGGTCTTGAGCTGGAGGTTCGTCCAGCCGGGGTGCTGCTGCGCGAGCAGCGCGGCGGCGCCCGCCACGTGCGGGGTGGCCATCGAGGTGCCGGACGCCGTGGTGTAGCCGTCCTCGGCGGGCGTCCCCATGGACGTGCCGTGAGCGCGCGCGGCGACGATGTCCACGCCCGGGGCGCTGATGTCGGGTTTGAGGCTGTAGTCGACGAGGGTCGGGCCCCGGCTGGAGAAGGGGGCCAGGGCGTCCGAGCGGTCCACCGCGGCGACGGTGAGCGCCGAGGCGGCGGTGCCCGGCGAGCCGATCATGCGGCTCTTGCCGTCGTTGCCCGCGGCGACCACGAACAGCGCTCCCGACTCGGCGGTGATCTTGTTCAGCGCCTGGTCGAGCGGGTTGTCCGGCCCGGGGCAGCAGCCGCCGAGGCTCATGCTGATCACGCGGGCCCGCTGGGCGGCCGCCCACTGCATGCCTTCGATGACGTCCGATTCGAGGCCGCTGCCGTAGTTGTTGAGCACCTTGCCGACCAGCAGCGACGCCTCGGGGGCGACGCCCCGGTACTTCTCGCCGTTGCCCGCGATGATCGAGGCCACGTGGGTGCCGTGGCCGTGCCCGTCCTGGGCGCTGGACTCGGAGCTGAAGTTCTGGCTGGCGGCGATCCGGCCGGCCAGGTCGGGGTGGGTGGCGTCGATGCCGGTGTCCAGCACGGCCACCTTGACGCCGGCGCCCTTGAGCCCGGCGGCCCACGCCTCGGGGGCGCCGATCTGCTTGACGCTCTGGTCGAGGGAGACCTGGATCCTGCGGTCGAGCCAGATCTTCTGCGACGCCGACCTGGCCGTGGCGACCCCGGCCCAGAACTGGCCGGCCGCCTTCTTGTCGATCTTGACGGCCGCGCCGTCGATGCTGGCCAGGGTACGCGCCCCGGCGGCGCGCTGCTGCGGCCCGTGCTGGACGATGACGGGCAGGGTGGGGCTCTCCGCGTCGGAGTAGCCGTTGCCCGCCAGGTACGCCACGTCGAACAGGCCCTTGTCGAGCCGTCCCGCCGACACCTGGCTCATGACGTCCGTGGGGTAGACGTAGTAGGCGTCGCCCTCGCGTACCGAGAGGAAGAACACCGGCGTGCCGCCGGGCCGTTCCGCCGGCTCGATCTGCACCTGCGGGCCGCCCTGGTCGGTGGCATAGGTCACCACGTCGCCGGTGATCAGCGTGATCTTCTTCTGGGGCTCCTCCGCCGTCCCGGCGGCGGCCGCGGCGATCGGCGGAGCGGGAGGTGGGGCCGGCGCGGCCATCCCGGTGGAAAGCAGCACGCCTAACGCGACAAGCGACCGACCGATCATGCTTCTCCTCAGAGATCATCGCTATCCGGGGGAACCATGACATATGGCAGTCAAGTCGTGAAAGACGGTAGTGAGTCCTCTTCCCGCCATGTGCGGAAATAGGACATGCTGGGGGCGTGCTGGAGATCATTGGGCTCTCGTACGCCGGGCAGGCCCTGTACGAGGCACTGGTGGAACGCTCGCCCGCCACGCTCGCCGAGCTGGGGCACGCCGCCTCCACGGCCGCCGACCTGGAGGAGCTCGGGCTGATCACCCGGCTGCCCGAAGACCCGCCGCGGTACGTGGCGGTCTCCCCCGGGACGGGGCTGGACGCGCTGATCCGGGCGCGCACCCAGAAGCTGGCCGCGGCCCGCCACCGCGCCGCCCAGCTCACGGCCCGTTTCCACCGCTCGGTGCCGGACCGGGACCCGGCCGAGCTGGTGGAGGTGGCGATCGGCCAGGACGCGGTGAGCCGGTGGTTCCAGCGGCTCCAGGAAAGCGCGCGGCGGCAGATCCGGGTCTTCGACACGCCGCCGTACGCGACGCCCGCGGGCGGGAACGCCGTGGAGTTCGAGCTGCTGGAGCGGGGTGTGGAGTATCGGGGGCTGTACGACAGGCGCGCCCTGGAGGTGCCGGGGACCCTCTCGCTCATCACCCGCTACGTCGCGGCCGGCGAACAGGCCAGGGTCGGCGACGTGCCCGTCAAGCTGGCACTGAACGACCACCCCATGGCGATCATGCCGTTGCACCACGACCGGCACGCCGTGGAGTCGGCGCTGGTGGTGCACGATTCGACGCTGCTGGACGCGTTGTCGGCGCTGTTCGAGATGTACTGGGAGCGCGCGGTGCCGCTGCAGGTCCGGCACGGCCGCCTGGCCGAGGCGACGGGGCCCGCCGACGCGCAGCGCGATCTGCTCCCGCTGCTCGCCGCCGGGCTGACCGACGCGGCCGTCGCCGCCCACCTCGGCTGGAGCGACCGCACCGTACGCCGCCACGTCCACGCGCTGATGGTCCAGCTCGACGCCCGGACCCGCTTCCAGGCGGGCTACCAGGCGGTCCTTCGCGGCTGGCTGGACCCGTGACGTCGCTGGGCGCCATCGGGCTCGGGCCCGACGAGGAGGCACTGTACGAGCTGCTCCTGGACCGCTCCCCCGCCACCCTCGGCCAGCTCACCGCCGCCTGGCCGCGCGCCGACCTCCGGCCCCTGCTGGCGGCGCTGGAGCGCAAAGGGCTGCTCAGCACCTCACCAGGACCCCCGCCCGCCTACACCGCCGTCGCCCCGGAGATCGCGCTCGACGTCCTGCTGCTCGCCGCCGAGCGCGACCTGCTCCGGGTCCGGGAGCGGGCCCGCGCGCTGGAGGAGGTGTTCCAGGAACGCGCGAGGGAGCGTACGCCCCCGGTGGTCGTCGAGGTGGTCACCGGCCGGCGCGCGGTCGAGCAGCGGCACGCCCAGATCCAGTACGCGGCCAGGCAGCAGCTCCGCTGCCTGTCCAAGCACCCCTACTTCGACCCGCTGGGCAGCGTGGCCGCCCAGCACGAGCTGCTCGAACGGGGCATCACCAGCCGCCTGATCTACGAGCGGGAGTTCGTGGCGGCCGAGGGCGCGCTGCGGCAGATCGAGGAGATGGTCGAGGCCGGTCAGCAGGCGCGGGTGCTGCCCGAGCTGCCGATGAAGCTGTACGTGGTGGACGACCGGCTGGCGCTCCTCCTGCTCAGGCACGAGCCGGCGGACGCGCTGTCGGCACTGGTCATCCATCCGTCGGGGCTGCTGGAGGCGTTGATCCGGCTGTTCGAGGGCCTGTGGCAGCGGGCCTTGCCGTTCAGCCCGACCTCATCGGCCCGCGACGCGTCACGGGGCTCGCGGGACTCGCGGAACTCGCGGAGCTCGCAGGACTCTCGGGACGATGCGCGGCTGGTCGCGCTGCTGTTGTCGGGGCTCACCGACGAGGCCATCGCCCGCCAGCTCGGCATCGGCCACCGTACGGCCGAGCGCCGGATCGCCGGCCTGATGGCCCGCCTCGGCGCCCGTACCCGCTTCCAGGCCGGTGTCCAGGCCGCCCGCAACGGCCCTCGGACGGAACCCCATGATTCATGATCTTGACAGCAGACCATGGGAGCCCGTCAGCCGCCGAGGCGGGACTCGAAGATGAGCTCCCAGGCACGCTGCCGGGCGCGGGCGACCGCTCCCAGCAGCACCCCGCTGTCGCCGAGCGCGCTCGCGACCACCCGCGGCCGTGGCGGGGCTGCTCGCGGGGGCCGTGACGATCCTGTCCGCCGACCGGGACGCGCCGCTGCTGCTCGCGCCGGGGATCAACGTGCTGGCAGGTGAGGCGCGAGCGGCCTGCTCCAGCACGAAACTGCGGATTGATGACCGCTTCCGGCTTTCGTATAGAGCGCGTCGGGTAGGGGCAGGCGCATGGCCACACTCATAGACCGGGTACGCGCGTATCTGCGCAGCCCCAAAGGCAGAGCGAACGTGGAAAAGGCGAAACGAATGGCCCGCGACCCCCGCAACCAGCAGAAGGCCCGGCGTTTTCTGGAGCGGTTCAGGGGGCGGCGTCACTGACGTGGTGAGGCCAGACTGGCGTGCCACGGGTTAAGTGACTGCCGATCGCGGCGCGCGCGGGCTGCGCTCGGATCTCGGACGTCTGGACGTGCTGGTCAACAACGCCGAACGCTCACCGCTCGGGGCCACGAGCTGCAGTTCGCCGCCAACCACCTCGGCCACTTCGCGCTCACCGGCCAACTGCTCGACCTCCTGGCCAACGGCGACGACCCCCGCGTGGTCACGGTCACCTCGGCCAGCCACCGGCAGGGAAAGATCTTCTTCGACGACCTGACCGGCGCGCGCACATACTCGCCCATGAGGTTCTACAAACAGTCCAAGCTCGCCAACGCCGCCTTCGGCTGGGAGCTCCACCGGCGGCTCACCACGCAGCGTGCTGGCCCACCCCGGCTACATCTCCACCAACCTCCAGACCAGCGCGCCGGTCGGCATGGTGAAGCTTCTGTTCGGCCGCATTCTCGCGCTTGTCGCCCAGTCCCCCGCCCAAGGGGCGCTCCCCCAGCTGTACGCGGCTACCGCCCCTGGGCGTCGAGAGCGGGCACTTCATCGGCCCCGGCGGCCCGGCCGAGCTGCGCGGCGCACCGTCCTGGAGCTGCGCGGCGCCGAGCCGCAGATCCCGCCCAGGCGTTGAGAGCCAGATGTGCGTGGCCCAGCAGGGACAGCGTGAAACGCGGCCGGGGCCCGCACCTTTGCAGGTGCGGGCCCCGGACGTGTGGCTTGTGCCGTGTCAGGCGGGACGGATGTTCTCCGCCTGCGGGCCCTTCTGGCCCTGGACGACGTCGAAGGCCACCTTCTGGCCCTCGTTCAGCTCACGGTAGCCGCCGGTGGCGGCGATGTTGGAGTAGTGGGCGAAGACGTCGGCGCCGCCGCCATCCTGCTCGATGAAGCCGAAGCCCTTTTCCGAGTTGAACCACTTGACGGTTCCGGTTGCCATATCGATCTCCTCTTGATGGCTGGGAGACGGAGCCCGCGTCTTACGGGTCCCGTGTCGCTTGGATGAAGCCCACCCGGAGATGACCGGCAAAAAAACAAAAAGCGCACCTGCAGAGTTCGTCAGGTGCGCACAAGTCTTTAATGGGTACCACAACTGCAACACCACAAACTATACACGATCCGCAGCGGTCCATGCAAACGAGGCCGCCCGCCATCGGCTGTCTTCCGCGCCTACGAAGCCGGGAACACCGCCTCCTGCTGGATCCGCGCTACCACGTACGTGACGGGAAGCTTCTTGGCGGCGGCCGCCGTGGCCGCGTCCTGGGCGTCCGCACGAGCGTCGTCCAGGTTCTGGGCGCTGTAGGTGTAGGTGCCGTGAACGGACAGGAGACCATCGCCGTGGTTGAACTCCAACACGACGAACTCGGTTCCGGAAAGCAGGCCGTCGATCACGGGGATCTCCTTCGGCTGGGAGGAAGCGCCTTCAGGGTAAGCCCGCCGCCGCGAACCTCCCAGGGACTCATGCCAGGCCCTGGACCCGGCCATCGTCAGGAACCTCTCCTCCCACGCTCAAACGCCTGGTCAGCCAGGGCATGGACACGTAGTCGCCATCGATGCGGAACACATGACGAAGTCGTGGGATGAACAGGAAGCAGAACGTCCGGAATCGGCTCTAGCCTGACGTCCTGACCGAGTTCCGTCCTCGCCGAAACGCGCTGAAGAAAGAGAACTGATCATGGATATCCTGCTCATCGCCGGTCTGTGGCTCGACGGATCCGCGTGGGACGACGTCCTGCCCGCCCTTGAGGCGCTCGGCCACCGGCCCGTACCGATCGCCCTGCCCGGGCAGGGTGACGGGTCCGCCTCGGCCACTCTCGACGACCAGGTGGCAGCCGTGCTCGCCGCCGTGGAGTCGGCGTCGGCGTCGGGAAAGCCCATGGTGGTGGGGCATTCCGCCGCTTGCACCCTGGCCTGGCTGGCCGCCGACGCGTGCCCTGAGCGGGTCGCCAAGGTCGCGTTCATCGGCGGCTTCCCGGCCGCGGACGGGCAACCCTACGCCGACTTCTTCGAGGTGGAGGACGGCGTCATGGCCTTCCCCGGCTGGGGTCCGTTCGAAGGACCGGACTCAGCCGACCTCAGCGACGAGGCAAGGAGCGACTTCGCCTCCGCGGCGATTCCCGTCCCTGCCGGGGTGACGAAGGGCGTGGTACGCATGACGGACGAGCGACGGTTCGACGTACCCGTCCTCGTCGTGTGCCCCGAGTTCACCCCCGCCCAAGCTCAAGAGTGGATAGCCGCCGGTGACGTGCCCGAGCTGGCCAAGGTCAAGCACCTTGACTATGTGGACATCGACTCGGGCCACTGGCCCATGATCACACGACCTGCCGAACTCGCCCGGCTCCTGGCCGCCGCGGCCCCTGAGGTCTGACACGGCTACCGGCCATCACTCCTTGCTGATCAGCCGGAGCGATCCCGCGTGATCGGGCGCGGTCGCTCGGACAGCAGGCCGCGCCCGCCGGCCCGGCCTCCCGCACGGCGCTCGTGCTGCGGCTCATAGGCGCGGGTCAGGGTGGTGGAAAGCGGAAACCCCGGCGCTGCTCGCGTGTGGCGAGGGGTGCCGGGGTGGGTGGTCGGTTTGGGCTGTGGTTGTGCCGGGGTGGGTTCGGGTGGGTGGTCGGTTTGGGTGGTGGTTGTGGTGTCAGGCGGTGGCTCCCAGGGCGAGGGCGGCGATCACGGGGACGAGGTAGAGGATGGGGTAGGCGACGGTGGTGTAGGAGCGGGCGCGCAGGACGGTGATGACGGCGCCGGTGAAGTAGAGAACGAGGCCGGCTCCGGCCAGGATGCCGATGACGGGGACGAGCAGGCCGGCCAGCAGGCCGGCTGCTCCGGCGGCCTTGGCGGCGCCGAGCCAGGGCCACCATGCGGCCGGGACGCCGTAGGAGGCGAGTGGTTCGACGACCCAGGCGGCGCGGGTGAGGACGGCGTAGGCGGAGAAGGCGACCCAGGCGGCGGCGAGCACGGTGACGATGGTGTGGATCATGTGGGGTGTTCCTTGCTTCAGTGACGCTGGGCCGGGGCCGCAGCGGCGTGATCGGTGAGTCCGTCACTGCCTTGACCCGCCGCCCT
>NZ_BAABDQ010000053.1:0-88233 GCF_039539705.1 Nonomuraea rosea
GGTTGTGATGGATCTGGTTGTGGTGATCAATCCATCTACCAGGGGTTTCTTACGTCGTCAGGCGAAGACCGGACTCGCGATCATGCTGTGACCAGCAGCCCGCCGCCAGGGGGATGAAAGAGCTTCACTGAGCCCTTTTCATCCTCAGGCGGCCTGGGCAATGCGGTGATTTTGAAGGACGGCGATGGCCTTGCAGAGGTGGCCGGCCTTGCTGGGGCTGCAGCGTAGCTTGCGGAGGATCTTCCAGCTCTTCAGCTGGGCGTTCGCGCGTTCGCCTGGCCCACGGAGCTTGGCGTGGGCACGGTTGGCCTGCTTCTGGGACTCGGGCTTCTTCTTGCCCTTGTACGGGGTGCGGACCGGGCCTTCGGCTCCCTGATACGCCTTGTCGGCCAGGGTGATGATCCCGGCCTGCTCCAGCGCGCGCAGGATGCCCCAGATGTGGGCGGCGCTCAGATCGTGAGCCTTGCCGGGCAGCGCTCCGGAGGTCCACAGGATCGTCCCTTCGGGTGAGGCGATGACCTGGACGTTCATCCCATGCACGCGATGTTTGCCGGAGAAGTACGGCCGGTCGCCCTTGATCCGGTCGGTGTGGATCAGCGTGCCGTCCAGGATCAGGTAGTGCAGTCCGTCCCGCTTGGCCTTGCGCAACGCCGCCGTGAGCTTGGGTGAGCGGGCCGACAGCAGCGCGACCGTCTCCTCGACATATCGCCACGCGGTCGCGGTCGATACCCCGAACCCGGCGCCGAGCTCGGTGAAGGTCTCGCCCTTACGCAGGTAGACCAGCACCAGCAGCGCCTGTCGGCCGGGGTTGAGCCGGCGCCAGAGCGACCTCATGGAGTCGATCCGCACCGCGACCGCGCAAGCCGCCTGCCGGTCGGAGCAATCCTCGGTGAACTGCAACACGCTGACCAGCGCCAGCTGCGCTGCCGACAGCGACGGCCGTCCGTCGACCGGAAACCAGCCGACGAACTCCTCATACTCGAAAATCTCTCCGAGCCGAACTCGGACCAGCATCGCCGATATCCCCTTCGGACAGACCATCCAGGCTAACTCCGCCGTCTTCGCGGGAATCCCTGTACTCGCTCGCGGACGCAGTGACATCGACCTCGCCCCTCTCGACCGGCTCGCAGTCCCGCCGACACCTCCAGCCTGACCCCCAAAAGATCGCCAACAGCGTCACAGCGGGGGGTAGAGGTCATAACAGGATGAGATTGCCTACATCCTCACGGTGATGATCATCGTTGGGGTGGAGTGTGAGAAAGGGCGAGCAACTGCCGTGGATCGTCTCGGACAGCTTGTGGGAGCGGATCGAGCCGTTGTTGCCGAAGGTGCAGCGGCGCAGGCATCTTCCCGGGGCGTAAGCGGCTGGATGACCGTAAGCCGTTGTGCGAGATTTTGCTCGTGCTCTACACCGCGATCCGTGCGAGTTCCTGACACCGCGATCCGTGCGAGTTCCTGCCCCAGGAGCTGGGTTTCGGCTCGGGCATGACGTGCTAGCGGTAGTCCGTTGAATCAAGGTGGCGTGTAGAGGTAGAGGCCTTGACCTGCGGTGACAGCGTCGATCATCGCCTGGAGTTCAGGTGGTGGGGGCGCGGTGGACCAGGCTTTCCACCAGGGTGATAGCGCGATGGCCGGGGCCAGCCAGCTGCGGACGGCGCGCAGCGCGTGGGGCCAGCTGGGTGGCGATGGGGCGGGTAAGGCTGAGAGGTGTGGATGGGATCGGGCCTCGCCGCCCCCTCTCGAGTTCGGTGTCAGACGCTGGCCCAGGTGGGGCGGAATCTGAGGTTGAGTTGCTGAACCAGGTTGTCCAGCAGAAGCTGAACGCGCAGTGCACCAGGCTCTGGTGGCGGCGGATGGCGATGTCGGAGCGGACTTGGAAGTCGGCCCAGCCGAGTTGATGGCGCTCTGTGAATCTGGCTCTGGCGATCTTTGTGTGGTGGCGTAACTGATAGTGAGTTTCAGTGAGCGCACAAGATGATCTTTCTCAGTAGGTCGAGGTTGGCTCGGCCGTATCGGCTCCTCTTGAGGTTCTTGACCCTCGTCACATTGCCTTCCACAGCACCCGATGAGTAGGGCAGGGTGAGGCCGTTGACGACGGCGTCCAGATCGCGGCGGATACCGTGGGTGAAGGAGTGCAGGGCGGGCAGGTCGTCGGCGTCGACGGCGGCCATCCACGCGTGCAGGCTCTCCTTTGTGCCGGTCAGTGTGGTCATCATGGTCGCGAAGGCGGTGACATGGCCGGCGGTGGCGTCCAGGCGGGGGCTGCGAGCTCGCAGGTCGGCGCGTCTGGTCTGGTCGTCAGTGGTGAGACGGTCGGGGTGGCTGGTGATCCACCTGGTGACCTCGCGAACGGTCGGGGCTGAGGACGTGGTGTGGGCGGCTGCGGTCGCAGATCGGAACGGGTGCAGGTACTTGCGGACGGTCTGCGGGCTGCCGCGATATCCCTGCGCTTGGATCTCGCGGGTGAGGCGGGCGGCGTCGGTGCAGCCGTCGTTGAACCGCTGGATCAGGTAGGGCAGGTAGGGGGTGAGCAGGTCGGACCGTCCGGTCGCCTTGGTCAGCAGGTCCTCGACCGCCTCGGCGCGGGCGAACCTGCGGACGGTGGGCCGAGACAGCCGCAACTTGCGTGCGATCGCCGAGATCGTCCAGTCTTTGGCCACCAGGTCCTGCACCGCGGCGTAGCGTTCACGGGTCCGGACGATGAGTCGGCGTTCCTCCTCTGATGGCTGCTCTGGCCTCGGCTCTGGCGGGAGCGTGTTGCCTGGCTGCTGGTGACCAGGTTCCTCGTTGGTGGGGTCATCGGGGGCGGGTTCACGCAGGTCGGCGCGGCAGGCGATGACGGTCTTCTCGACCGCGTCGCACAGGTTCTGCCACAGATGGAAGCGATCAGCAATTTGCGTCGCCTCGGGTGCCCCGGTCTTGGCGCCGGCGGCATAGGCTCCGGCCCGGTCTCTGCAGATCACTTGGACGCCGGGATGGTCGCGTAACCACTGCTCGAGGGCGTCGGCGGTCCGGTCGTCCAGCACATCGATGGGCTGGTGCGTGTCCATGTTGATCAGCACGGTGGCGTAGGAGTGCCCGCGCTTCTTGGCGAAATCGTCGACCCCGAGCACGGTGACCTGACCGATCTCGGGATCGGGCAGGGCGCGGACCAGAGCGATCAGCGTGTCCCGGCCGACGCGTACGCCGAGCCGCTCCAGCAGCCGGGAGGCGGCGCGCCCGGCCAGTGCCAGAGCCATCAACTCCAGGAGCCGGCGCAGTAGCTGAGTGCGGCGGGCGTAGCGCCGGGTGAGACCAGGCACCGGTTCGGCGAACGTCCGGACCGGGCACGCCGGGTTCTTGCAGGTCAGGCGGCGGATCGTGAGCGCGATCAGGACCGGGCGGCCCGCAGCGGGCAGATCATGCAGCAGCCGACGGTAGCGGCCATGCACTCGTGAGGAGATTGTGCCGCACGCCCGGCAGGGCGCCGGCTCGCCGCTGGTATGCGCCGCGACCAGCACGTAGTCCCCGTGATCGGTCACCTCCTCAACGAGGAGTTCGGCCAGGTGAGGGAAGAACATCCGCAGGCAGCAGGCATCGCCCGCCACCGCATGCTGCGCACAGGGCACAATGAACCTCGCGGCCGCTCAGATGGTGATCACGTTCTTGGTCGAACAAGATCCTCACAGGGCGGCCGCGCCTATACGCGGCCAGTAACACGATTGCGATCAGTCACGGACGGGAGTCTCCACCACTGCCTGTGACGCCACCACACAAAGATCGCCAGAGCCGTGAATCTGACCAGGGGCGCTCTGGGAAAGTTGCCAGGTCGTTGGACTTCATACTACGGCTTTAGTTGATATTCGTCACGGATTGTGACGGCGTGTCGACATGGACAGCAGCAGGTGGCACGAGCATGGCCACCACCGCGATCGGTTTCCGGCAGTGCGGGCAGCTGCTTTGGCGGGCGTTGGTCGTGGCGGCCGTGACGAGGTCCCCTCGGCGACCCTCTCCCCGGAGATGGTCTTCGGGGAGAGGGTCGCCGTGGAGATGCCTGTCGTGGGCACGTGGGTCTCGCGCCCGTGCCGCGGGGCCGGGACGAAGGCGGATATCGCCGGGAACAGGCGGCGGCAGGCCCAGCTCACGGGCCTTCTTCATCTCCCGGGCCCAGATCGCTTTGCATCGGGGGTCGCAGAAGCGGTGGGTGGGGCGGCTGCTGTTCCAGGTGAAGAGGGTGGCGCAGACCGGGCAGGTGCGTTGCTCGCGGTGACTCATGAGGTGGGCGCCGTCGTGCGTGTGGTGGCGGGTGCCGGGCAGGTCAGGCCCTGGCGCAGCGCGTCGGTGTGGGCCTGATGGGCGCGCATCCGGTAGGACGGGCCGTCGATGGCGACGATGATGCCCCGGTGCAGAAGACGATCCAGCAGGGCCGCGGCCAGCATCGGATCGCCGAGCCGCTCGGCCCAGGCCGAGACGCCGACGTGGCTGGTGGTGATGATCGAGCCTTTCAGGTAGCGGCCGTTGATCACTTCGAACAGTAGGCCGCGGCCTTCCTCGTCCAGGCGGCGGTAGCCGAATTCGTCGATCACCAGGAGCCGGGGCTGGGTGAAGAAGCGGCTGTCTTGTTCCGCTCCCGCGGCGCCAGCATCCCCGTCACATACTCCCGGAACCCGCGCCGCTGCCCCAGATGCGTGAACAGACCATCGAACCTGGCCGTGTACCCCTCCAGCGCCCCTGGCGCGGCTGGAACCGGTTTGGGCTTGGTCATCACCTGGCTCCCTCCTCGGAAGCCCCCGCGACACCATCCTGCCCAGCCAAGGTCTTGATCTAACGGACTACCGCTAGCGGCGGCTGCGAGACTCGCGCCGCCGGCGTGTGGGACGAGCGGCTTCGGCCGCTGCTGGCCGAGTTGCACGCCCCCGGTCGGCTGGACTAATCCAAGGCGGTGATCGACACCTCGCGCGTGCGGGCGCTCAAGGGCGGCCCAAAACCGAGCCAAGCCCGGTCGACCGCAGCTACCGTGCGTTCGATCACCCAGCGGTGAACGCCCAGGCCAGCACCATGCGGAGTGCCGTGCCGGGCGATGTATGGACCGGATGCCGGTACGCTAGACCCGGCGCCGGTAGAAGTCGTGATCGTAGCCGCGGTCGGCGTACACGCAGGTAGGACGTTTGCGAGGTGGGCCGTATAGGCCTCGCACCGGCGGAATCGCCTTGATCAGCGGAATCAGCTGAGTGACGTCGTGGCGGGTGACCGCCCGTCAGCCACAACGCGAGCGGAATACCGCCGCCCTCGGCGATGACGTGATGCTTCGAGCCCGGCTTGCCTCCTGCACTGGTTCCGCCGCCTGCGCATCCGCTGAGAAATCCATGAAGCCTTCATGACCCTCGCCGCCGCGATCATCTGCTGGCGACGCCTCGTCCAGTGGCGGTCAGGGTCGGTTGACGGAGCTGATCCCCGCCAAGTCCAGGACGCGGCCATCGCCGCACACGAGTGCCGGGAGCGTCGGGTTCGCAAGCTGCCCGCGCACGTGGTCGTCTATCTCCTAATCGCATTGTGTCTGTTTCCTGACAATAATTACGAGGAGGTCACCGAGAAGCTGACTGGAATGCTCGCGTTCATACCGGGCTCGCGGTGGCAGCCGCCGACGCGAGGTGCGGTGACTCAGGCCAGGCGGCGCTTGGGTGCCGAGCCGGCCAGGAGGTGTTCGAGCAGGTGGCCCGCCCAGCCGACTCTCCTACGACAACGGGTGCTTGGTTCGGCCATCGGCGGCTGATGGCTACGTACCCGGACCGGACTTCCACCGGCAAGCGACGACGAGCTTACGAACAACAAGATGAGCCGCTATGTCACGGCTTCACCTCCTGCTCTGCTGGGCGCACGAAAAAGCCTCAACGTAACGCATATCGCCATTCCTCACCAGAAGGAGCGACTTCTCAATCGTATGAGATGATCCACCCAGATGAATTAGTCGAGAGCTGTGGAAGGGTCGGGGTCTAGCGAGGCCGGCCCAAGAGGGATAACCTAGGCAACTCAAGAGACGCTTTGGACTCTAGATTAGGCGATGAAAACATTATGGAACAATCGCTATTCGTTAAGCATCCCTATGGTTCTATAAGGCTTGATCCACCACTCGCAGCGGTGGCTATACAGGCGCAGGATTTGTTCGGAGACCTATTTGAAATCGGTCGGATTTCTACTCGCGATGAATCTAGAGCAGAAATATCGTTGTCATACGAAGGTCCGGTCATCAGACACCAGTGCGGTAACTTGGTCGAGCTGGAACCATTCCATCTCGGATGCAACCACTATGCCGAAAATGGCATGTCTTACTATGCAGCAGAACAAAAGAGTGACGTTTTAACGCATGCGGTTTATGGCCGCAATGATAGTTTTCGGATTTACGGTGCACTATCATCTGCGGCTCCATTTTTGCGGCACGTAGTTCGCCAAATTGTGGCAAAATATGCAGCCGCTAGTGGCGACTTTCTAATACATGCGTCAGCAGTGACTATGGGCCAGTACGCAATAGCCTTTATCGGCCCCAAGGGTGCTGGGAAGACGACCGCACTGGCAGCAGCACTGAGAAGCGGTTGCAAGTACGTGGGAAACGATAAAGTCCTTGTCACCTCGATAAACGGCGTGGAGCACATCTCTCTATGGCCAACCACCCCTCTGATAAGTCGAAACACGCTTGCTTTGACAGGATATACTCCCCCCGGTATTGAGCAGGTCAGTTTTGCCGACGGTCCGAGCGAGAAAGCACCGATCCGCGTGGCCGATTTGGCTGAATCAATCACCCGCCATCCGGTCCAACTGAAGGCAATTGTGCTGCTTGTAGATCCTGATCATATTTGGACCACCCACGCGAATTTCTTGCACAGAGAGATTTTTCGTCCGACGGAAGCCGTTCGACCCTGGCTGTGGCATGATCGAACCGTTGAGTCACTGCCTGCACACGATAATCTTTGGGCGCGCTGTGTAGGCATATGTCAAGCGGTGTCAATCTTAAAGTATCCCCGACATTCGGGATTGGACGTGCTCTTGGACCTCTTTATGCATATTGGAAACCTCTCTGCGCGTATACCATCTCGCATCACCGGCGAGTCCCCGAGACCATCTTAGACTTCTCGTTAAGACTTTCGCTGACTGGCTCCGCGGGCATCGTGAGCGCGCTTCGAATGGTCGCGGAAAAGGGCGCTGACCTTCTGCTGACTTCGCGCCTATGGTGATCCTCTATGCACGCTCAGCCAGGGTCATAGTTGCCGCTGCTAATCAATCGGACTACGGAGCATGTACGATAAAGACAAGCGCTATGCAGATGTGCTCAGCCAGAAACCCTGGTTCTTCTGGTTTTGTCCCGCAGCCTGCGGCACCACCGTTCGACTGCAAATTGTGCACAGTTGAACGCGGACCGCTCCGTGCAACTTCACTTTTCATCAGAGCCGAGCAACCGCTGCTCTAGGTGCTCAGCGAAAACCGCCCACTCATGCGCGCAGCCGCGCGCCATCTCGACGATAAGATAGGCGGAGTGCGTGGGGATTTCGTGCACCAGGCCCTTCCAGCCGTACAGGCCCGCCATATGCGCATAAAGCCATTCCAGCACTTTGCGCCCTCCGGTGTTGAGCCGTAGGGACGGGTCCTTGCTGAGGTTTTGCAGCAAGGAGATGGGGTCACGTGTGGGCAGGTGGTCGGCGTCTCGGTTGCTAAGGCTCTTCCGCGAGCGATGGGACCTCTCGCGCGTGGGCCGCAACTTGGTCGGCACAGGATCATCTCCGCGGGCTATCCGTCTCCGCACGTCCAGTACGGTAGCCGGCGAGGTGCCCGCCAGTTTCGCAACTTCACGCAGCGATGCATCCGGACGCTTCGCAATGATTTCACTGGCCACACGCCGGCTATCGGCGCTGCTCAACGGCCGAACTCGTCCATCGCGTCCGATGCGTTCTCGCTTCTGGGCATCGGTGCCGATCCTCCGACGGATCGCTGAGACCGTACCCGCCGCGAGGCCAGTCATCGCGGCGATCGCCCGGTCCGAGGCATGTGGTTGCATCTCGATAATGCGGATCGCCGCCGCCTGTCGGTCGGCCAGAGTGAGCGGAAGTCCATGAGTGACGTTGGCCTTGACCGCCGCGACGAACGCCTCTCGCTCATCGCCATCAAAGTATTTGGCATTGATCGTCCATTCTTGCCTAAGCCGAGCGGCGAGCAGTCGATGCATGCCGTCGATCACCCGCATGCTCGACCGATGGACCAGAATGGGTGGCAGCTCTTCTTGTACTTCCGTGAGAAGTTGCACGTGCTCAGGGTCCTCGCCCTCGAGTCGCGGAGAGAAGCCTGGCTGTAACGCGTCGAGGGGGACTTGCTGCACATCCGCTTGATCAGTGGGCGAGTATCCCGATACGGGGAACGTAGGTAAGTCTGCGCTGATGATTGGTTTCTCAGAAAGAAAACGATCGGTTGACTGCTGACTCAATCTCTTTCTCCCTCAGTTCGGATGACCCTCCCCTTTCCTCCCGATATCGGTAGACGTAGCGCAAATAGGTCTGTCGCAATTTGTACGTACACGCCAGCGGATTCATAGTCCGCCATGGAGCCTAAAAGACCGCTTCCCGATCCTTCTCGATCTTCATACGTCTGATGGAGCAGTTCGGCTAGAGGTGGTTGTCTCGCTGTGATCAGCATTGGTGCCCGATCGTCTCGTTGCCGGTCCTTGATGTCCAACGGCGACCGTCGTGCGTCCGCTTTGGCGATGCCTGTAGTGCCTCGACCAGGGCGCCTTCCCAATTGGGCTGGCGGGCTCTTGTTGCCTTCGACGCGGGCCATCAGCCAGGCTGCGGCGAGTTCGGCGATCCACTCCTTGCCGGGCGCGATGCTGGTCAGCGCTGGGGTGGCGATGCACCCCCTCGGCGGTGCCGTCAAATCCGACGTTGGCGACGCCCTGCGGCATCCCGCGACCTCCGGGGGCAATTCCGCCCGCATCACGCCGAGCGCGAGCAGGTCGTTGTAGTGAAGACCGCGTCCGGCGGTTCGGGCAGGCGGTCCATGGCCCAGCAAGGCCATGCCTGGTGGCGGCCCGAGCTGCGAGGCTCATCGAATACTCCTCGAAGGCGACGCGATTACAGAGCGCGTTGGGGCTATTGCAACAGGTAGTCAGGAACGTTGTCATGTGATATTTGAGGCTAACTATCAGGGCGCCGCTAGTACCACTACTGAGAATGATTATGAATATCTATTCAGAGTCGCATAAACTCGTGAGTACATCATCGGTATGTACGGTCGCAACTGTCAAGACTTGTCCCTCATTTCCTGATCCGTACTCAAAGATGCGTTGCCGAACTGGCACAGAACGTCCCTCGATCGCGCTCGGCCATCAGCGCCCCGACCAGGTGCTCGCCGGGGTGCCCAGCCGGGCTCCTTTGGTGCGGGGCCGTCCGGACCTGCCGGTTCTGGGTAGCGGCAAGGCGTGCAGGACCGAGGTGACCTTCAGCCGGCTGGTCCAGGTGATCGAGGGGTCCAGGCCGCGTAGATGTTCACCGGCGTAAGCCGCATCGCCGACGGCATGCACCGTCCGGGTGGGGTGGCGGGCGGCGATCGCCTCGACCATCTCCCGGGCGAACGCGATCTTGCCGGTGCGTCCGGGGCGCCACAAGCGGGCCAGGATCGGCAGACAGAGCGGCCGGGACAAGAACGGCAACTGCACGATGATCCCGGCGATCACCCCAGCAGTTATCGAACCCGATCGGCCTGGGCGTCTTGGCCGCACCGTTGTGATGCCAGACGACGCCGAACACCTTCTTCCCCGACCGTTTGAACAGGGTGTCATCGACCACCACGATGATCGCCGAGCCCGGCGGCAGCAGCCGGGCCACGACCAGATCGCACTACACCAGCCCGAGCCTTCGGCGCACCAGCGAGACGCGGAGAAGAACCGGTGCGCGCGACAGTAATACCAGGCTCGTTCCAGCCTTGCGCCCAGCAGCATCCCGCACACCGTGCGGCGCCGCGTCTGCGCGATCAACCCCACCACAAGAGCGGCGAACGAACGGTGCCCCGGCGCGGTGAAACAGGACCGGAACACTGCCAGCAGCGCGGCCAGCGAGGGTAACGTGCGAGCTGGGAGCATCGGCGGATCACCTTATACCAGGGTGAATCAGACACCGCCGATGCTCCTCTGCCTTCCCATTCCCGCCCGGCATGCCAGCGAAGACCCCCGGAAACCTACGCCTGCCAATAATGTCATCCGCCCAGGTCATGGCCTTGCAGGGCTTAGCGCGGCGTGACGCGATTCCGTCCACCAGGAGAGGGACCAAGTGCGGCATGATGATCGGCCATGCTCCTTCGCCTGGCCTATCTCACCGTCACGAACACCTTCGCCGCGCTGCGGCTGCTACCGATGGGCGGTCAGGACAAGGACGTGGAAATTCGAGCCTTGCGCCACCAGATCACCGCCCTTGAACGGCAGCTCGGCGCCGAGACCAGAGTCAGATTCGCCCCGAGGACCGGGCCTTTCTCGCTGCACTTCTGACATCGCTGCCCCGCGAGGTCCTGCGCCGGCTACGGCTCCTCGTCCGGCCGGACACCGTCCTGCGCCGGCACCGCGACCTGATGAAACAGCGTCACGCCCTTACCTGCAGGCCAAAACGGCCTGGCCGCCCACCCATGGTCCGTTCCATCCGCGCTCTCATCCTGCGCCTGGTTCGGGAGAACCCGAGCTGGGGCTATCGGCGGGTATACGGAGAGCTCACCACGCTCGGCATCAAGGTCGCGCCGTCCACAGTCTGGGAGATCCTCAAGCAGGCCGGCCTTGACCCGGCACCCCAGCGGGCCTCCACCACGTGGGCCGACTTCCTGCGCTCCCAAGCAGACGCCCTACTGGCCTGCGACTTCATCGAGACCGTCACTCTCACCGGACAACGCCAGTACGTCCTGGCGGTCATCGAGCACGCCACCAGACACGTCCGCGTGCTCGGCACCACCGCTCCCCCGAGCTCGAACTGGGTCACCCAGGCGATCAAGAACCTGGTGATGGATCTGGACGATGCAGGCTGCAGAGCGCGCTTTCTGCTCCGAGATCGGGATGGGAAGTTCCCAGCCCTCATGGACGAGGTCCTCGACGAGGTCAGCATCAAGGCGGTGCTCACCGGCATTCGAATGCCGCGAATGAACTCCATCATGGAGCGATGGGTGCAGTCCTGCCGTCACGAGCTTCTCGACCGCTGCCTCGTATGGAACGAATGCCACCTGCGGCACGCCCTGCGCGAGTATGACCTGTTCTATAACGGGCACCGAGCCCATCAAGCCCTGGCCCAAGCCGCTGCGGTCGGGCACGGTATAGTCGACCACCCGGACGATCATCGCATCGTCGGGATCGAGGTCTCGGCCCTGGCGGGCGGCGGCACTTCGCCCCGCAACCTCGCCCTGTACGAACGCCTCGGCCAGCACCCCCTCGGCCCCGCCATCACCCTGCCCGACGGCCCAAGCATCTGGCCCATCTGGCGAGCACCCCGTTCATAGGCGTCCAGGTCACCGCATCCAACGGCACACTGACTGCTCGCCAGATCGCGTCCCACAGGGCAAGTTCCACCCTGCCTAGTTGCAGGGATCAGCCGAGCTGGTTGCCAGCGCCGTTAGCGGCCATCGCCCGGCGCCGGTCGTCGGCATCGAGATGGAAGAAAGCGCCCGGCCGGCGATGTCGGGAGGCGTTGAAGACGCCGTATCGGCGCGTTGCTCGCCGGACAGGAAACTGCCCGGCATGGTACCTCCAGGCATGCGAGGGCGCCCCTGCTTCACGCGGAGCTGAGATGCTCCCTCAGTGGGCTGCCTCGTACTGCTCCATGACGGTGGCGGCGATACGGCCTCGCTCACTCACCGGCAGGCCCTGGGCCTTGGCCCACTGCCTGATCTCCGTGGACTTCTCGCGGCTGACCATCCGAGTAGAACCGGCGCCTCCGCGTCGTCCCCGAACGCCCCTGTCGGTGCGTACTGCGCGAGCCTTGGTGATGAAGGGAGCGAGTGCCTTCTCCAGCTCCTCCCTGTTCGAACCCGACAGGTCGATCTCGTAGCTCGTACCGTCGAGAGCGAACTTCGTGGTTCCCTCGGCATCGCTGCCATCGACGTCGTCGACAAAGGACTCAACAATACGCTTCGCCATAGGGATGCTCCAATTACGTCTCAGTTTCCCGTACTGTAGCGTTCTTCAGCAGATTCTGCATCCTCAAGGATGTCGCGCCTACGCAAAGGAACTGTGCGTAGGCGACGCCGCCGCTACTCCTCTTTCGCGCAAGTGGCCCCGATGCTCATTGGTCTCCAGCTCGGCATTCATAGGCAATATTTCAGCCCATGTGCAAGCAGCAAACATCCCCGAGCGTCACTCGCACAAGGCACGTTTCGATACCGGCACGACATCTGCTCCTTCCCTCTCATCAGCCATGAGCCACGAGTAGTCGGGGCATCGCCCTGGAGAGAGGGCATGCACCTGGACGCCGGACACCATCCCACCTCCAACCCATGACTCACCCTTGTGAGCGTGAAAGGCGATTGCGCTGGTTCACCTCTCACACCACTGCTCTCCGGCCCGTCTCTGGCTCTCGATCTTGCGGGTTGTGCTGGGCTCTGCTCTCCCATCAATAGCGAGGAAGACGCTATGTTGAAGTTCAATTCAAGTTTTTTGCTCAGCGCCGCAACCATCCCGGCGCGGCTGCGGCACAGGTTCTCGTTCTACGGCCCGCGTGCGTGGTGAAGGCCTACCGTGCCCAGAGGCAGGCCGCCGCTGGATACGAGGTGATCGTCGCCGAGGCCCCCGCCTTGCGGGGTATCTCGCCTGGTTCCTGCCGTTCTGGATCAGCTTGGCGCGCTGATCCGCACCTCGGCTCAACCGGATGCCGTACCGGTCCAACCCGCTGATCTAGAGGCCAGAGTTCCCCTACGGCTATCGACCTCGTAGGCAGCAGGCCAGCCGGATAAGCCGCAGGCATCACACCGGGAACTTTTAATCATGAACGGCCATCCGTCCTGAGGCAGCGGCCAAATGTTGATCAAGCCACGTCATCAGCGCTCCGGCCTGCACGCTCTGGCCGTGCGGTCGGTTCACAGTGGCACCGTTCTGACACCCTCTCCTCCGAACGGACAGCCCATGTTGCCTCGGTTCACTCTGGCGGCCACCGCCCTAACCCTCCTACTGGCCACCCCATCGGCCGCCGCCCAGTCGCCCGGCGGCTGGAATGATGACGCCGGCTGGGGCTCCGTCACCGTCTCGGCCGACCGCAAGCACATCACGGTCTGCGACCTGAGCAACGACGGCCAAGCCGTCCGCGTCGAATACGCCACCACCTACCTGCAGAAGTGGACCGTGGTCGACACCAACGGCGCCAAATGGGGCTGCGGAACCGACTCCACCCTCGTCAGCCTCATCACCGTCTTCAAACTGTGCGAAGGCAGCCAATACGGCAACTGCCGCGAGTCCATCTGGATCTCCCGAAGCGGACTCTTCTGATAACCGCTCTTCCTTCCCCGCCCATACCCCGGAGCAGATGCCGAGAACACGAGCCCCATTGCCGCCTTCCTCATGAGCGCTCCCGCCTGAAGGCTGCACCCAGGCACGTCTGATGTGTCGCAACGGCCCTTACTGGTGGGTTGCGTCCACGGGAGTGGTGTACGAGTTTGGCCTGGTCACAGGCGTGGCGTCGCATATGAAGACGGCCATCGAGTGATCCTTCGAGTAGCTAGATCAAGATCGAAGGGAACCAGACGATGGCCGCAGACAACAGTGTGACGCCCGCCCGGTGGCTGGCGAAGCAGATCGAGACCGGCGACCCCGACATGTTGCGATCCATGGTGAAGACCATGGCCGAGACGTTGATGTCGGCCGAGGCCGAGAGCCTGTGCGGGGCCGGCTACGGCGAGCGCAGCGAGGAGCGAACCAACTCCCGCAACGGCTACCGGACACGTGAGTGGGACACGCGGGCCGGGACGATCGACCTCGCCATCCCGAAACTGCGGTCGGGCTCGTACTATCCGGACTGGCTGCTGGAGCGCCGACGGCGGGCCGAGCAGGCGCTGATCAGCGTGGTCGCGACCAGCTATCTGCTGGGCGTCTCGACGCGGCGGGTGGACAAGCTGGTCGAGCAGCTCGGCATCAAGCACATCTCCAAGAAGCCAGGTCTCGCAGATGGCCAAGACGCTGGATGAGCAGGTCGAGGCGTTCCGCACCCGCGCCCTCGACAGCGGCCCCTACACCTTCGTCTGGATCGACGCCCTGACCCAGAAAGTGCGCGAGGGCGGCCTGTCCGGTGCCAGAACTGATTGCAGCGGGTCTGACCTGGTCTTCTAGGATTGACTCTCGTGCTGTTTCGACTTCTGTATCTGCTGGTGGTCAGGGTGTTCGGCTGGCTGGTGCTGCTCACACGGGGCAGTGCCTCCAAAGAGGTGGAGATCTTGGTGTTGCGGCATGAGATCGCGGTGCTGCGTCGCCAGGTCGCCCAGCCCAGACCGGACTGGGCCGATCGGGCGCTGCTGGCCGCGCTGGCCAGGCTGTTACCCGCTCGCCTTCGACTGCATCGCATCGTGACGCCCGGCACGCTACTCGCCTGACACTGCAGGCTGGTCAAGAAGAAGTGGACCTACCCCGCCAAACAGGGCCGGCCCCCGATCTCCGAAGAGATCCGCGATCTGATCGTCCGATTGGCTCGGGAGAATCCACGATGGGGACATCGACGCATCCAGGGCGAGCTCCTCAGTCTTGGCTACAGGGTGGGAGAGGGGACGGTCCGCCGGGTCCTGGCGGCGGCGGGGCTGAGGCCCGCGCCGCGCCGGGCTTCACCGACCTGGCGCCAGTACCTCATCGCTCAAGCCTCCGGCATCCTGGCATGCGACTTTCTCCACGTCGATACGGTGTTCCTCAAGCGCCTGTACGCGTTGTTCATCATGGAGATCGAAACACGGCGCGTGCACATCCTCGGTGCCACAGCTCATCCAACCGGCGCCTGGACGGCGCAGCAGGCACGCAATCTGCTGATGGAACTGGGCGAGCGAGCCGACAGGTTCCGGTTCCTGATCCGGGACAGGGACGGCAAGTTCGGCAGAGCATTCGACGAGGTGCCCATCGGCGCGGGCGTGCGCGTCCTGAAGATTCCGCCGCGCTCGCCACGGGGGAACGCGTTCGCCGAGCGAGTCGTCGGCACACTTCGACGCGAATGCCTCGACCACCTGATCATCTACGGTGAACGGCACCTGCGTACAGTTCTGGCCGCCTATGAACGCCACTTCAACCAGCATCGCCCGCATCAGGGCCGTTGGCTCCGCCCGCCGATGCACGACCCCAGCGAAATGATCGACATGACCGCCCGAATCCACCGTCGAAGGACCGTCACCGGACTTATCAGCGAGTACCACAGAGTAGCCTGACCGCCTTGCAAATGCCCAGCTCAGCAACAGCATCGGCGTTTTGGCACCGCACAAGCCTGCCCGCAGGTTTCAGTAGGCAGCGGCCACCGTCAGCGTTTCAGCGGGGCCGCCGATGCGGCGCCAGGTGCCGGCGTCACGGGACCACTGGACGATCTGCGTGCGGTCGGCGGTCAGGACGTACACCTCCCGTCGGCCCACCCCCGTCTCCGCACCCGCTGCCCCGATGTCCCGCCAACCTTGACCGCCGGCCTCGCTCCCGGGCCCGACCAAGAGGATACGCAGCCTCTCACCCGACCAATCGGTGGAATAGAGCCCGGCGGTACCGCCATACAAGGCGCCGGCTGGGCCCGCCGCGTGAACCCAGGGCAGGACGGGTTCCGGTTGCTGGCTGGGCAGCCAGCGGTTGACGGCCGTCCGTTCCGGGTTGAGGCCGAACAAGTCCCTGCTGGTAAGCGCGAACGAGGCGCCCGCGGTGCCGACGAACTCCCAGTGATCGGGCCGGCCCAGGTAGCGGAAGATCCGGCCGTCGTTCGGATCGGTCGCGAACAGGCCGGGCCTGCCGCCGTACACGCGTGCCGCCGGACCGCCTATCCGGGTCCACGACGTGCCCTGCCCGTCCCAGACACGCACGGCCTTACGGTCCGCATCCAGGCGGTAGACGTGAGAGCCGCTGACCGCGACGTCGTGGCCCGCCTCGCCAATGACCGGCCAGAGGCCAGGACGTCCCCCGTACTTGCGGAGCCGCTTGTCCGTCCCAGCGGCGAACAGACCTGCGGGCCCGGACCAGAGGCGCGTCGCGGCCTCGCCGATCTTGGTCCACCCGGTCGCGTCCGTGCCGTCCCATTGGAAGACACCCCGCTCCCCCGGCCCGATGGCGAACACGCCGTCACCCGTGAGCGGCGCAGCGGCGCCGGAAGTACGCGGCACGCTCGCCGGACCACGCCCGGCCAGCGGAACGAGCAGCGCCAGGACCACGAGCACGACTCCCCCGCCGACGAACAGCAGCGGGCGAGCACGTCGGCGTCTTCCCACGGACATCTCGCCAGCTTCCGCGCCCGGCGTGGGCGGGGCGACGCCCGACGATTCCGAAGGCTTCACCTGTCCTGGCGGCGACTGCGGGGTCCTGGATACGGGGATCGTCGTCGGAGCGGGCGTTCCGAGTGCCCCGTCAAGGGCCGCCGCGTGCAGTCGTCCGGCCGTTTCCAGCTGTACCTGGCGGACGCGGTCGTCCGATATATGGTCCTCCACCAGCTGTGTCAGCAGCTCCAACGGAATGACCTTCCGACCAGAGCGGTACTCACCCCACAGCGTCTTGCCCACGGGGTAGCGGCCGGCGAGCTCACGGACGGTCATCCTGCCGGTGAGCGTCAGCAGGAACTCCGCCAGCGCGTTCACCTGCTCAGTGCTGCCTCTCCATTGACCCTGGGGCCTACCCACTCTGCCGGTCACCCGCGCTCGCCTCTCTCCTCGCTCCCGAACCGTTGATCAGTGCAGCAGAACGGTTGTCCGCGGACAACTCATTGTCCGGACTTCACCCGCTATTTCATTCCGAACCGTTCCGGACAGGCGCCGCACCTGCCAACCTCGGAACCGGCCAGCGGTGCCGTCGAAGCCGTCACGACCTGAGAGGACATCCATGATCAATAGAGTCACCACACGACTCGCCGCGGGCTTGGCCCCTGGGACGGTGGCCGAGGGCGTGCAGGCGGTGCGCGATCACTCGTCCGAAACCTCCTGGATCCATCCCATGGCCGGACGCAGCCCCGTGGCCTCCGTGTCCACTGAGCTGGTGCCGAGGAAGGACCGCCTGGCGTGGTGGGCACACATGTCCGCGCACGAGATGGTGCCCGCGGCGCTGTCCACCGAGCACGCTGACGACTTTCACGGGTGGGCGCACTCTGTCGATCTTTCGGGTGTGCGTGTAGCTGAGTACACGGTCTCGCCGATGGCAGGCCGCCGCACGCCGACCCACGTCCGGCAGCGCGACCCCGACGGTTACCAGCTCTTCCTGGTCCATGACAGTCCTGTGCGGCTGCAACAGCAGCGCAACGACGCCTACCTGGAGGCCGGTGACATCGGGCTGTTCGACACCTCTCTGCCCTTCTTCGCCGACCTCGTGGACGTCGGGCAACTGTCTCAGGTGACTTTTCTGTTCATGCCCCGCGCCGCGCTGCCGCTGCCCCGTGACGAGGTAGAACGGCTGCTGGCGCTCAAGCTCTCCGCCCGAACCGGCACCGGGGCCTTACTGGCCCGCTACCTCACCGGCCTGCGCGAACACGCCGCCGGCTGCGATCCAGCAGAGCTGCCCCGCCTGGGCACGATCGGGCTCGACCTAGCCGCGATGTTCCTTGCTGGTCGCCTCGACGCCGAGCGCCATTTACCGGCCGAGACCCGCTACCGGGCACTGGTCGCGCGGATCGACGCCTACATCGACCACCACCTTGGCGACCCCGACCTCGGTCCCGCGGACATCGCCGCGCACCACCACATCTCCGTACGCACGCTCCACCTGCTGTTCAAGCAACAGCCGCAAACCGTAAGCGCCACGATCCGGCGGCGCCGGCTCGAACGCTGCCACGCCGATCTCACCGACCCACGGCTGCCGAACCGGCCTATCGGCGAGATCGGCCTCCGCTGGGGCTACCGAACGACCGCCGAGTTCAGCCGCGCCTTCCGGGCCGCTTACGGAATGAGCCCGCGCGACTATCGCAAGCAAGCTCTCGCCGAAGACGAAGCTGGGGAGGGAACGGCGCAACCACCACACTCTTCTACGGACGTTGCATATGCTGGTTCGAGCAGCAACCGCAGACCGTGAGCGCCATACCCGATCGCTGGTGCTCGAACGCCAACGGTCAGCGAGAGTACGGTAGGCGTCCCTGACGACCATCGGACGGTCGCGGCGGAATCAGGTTGGGCTCGGCCAGGATCCCCCGTAGCATTTGGTCAGCGAACCTCGCCGCTAGGGTGTCGCCATGCGGACACCGACACCGTTCGAGAAGCGGCTCCAGGAGGCACACGGCCGAGAGGACCTGACCACCTGCCTGACGCTTTTGCGGTACGCGGACTTCGCCTGCCCGGTCGGCGATGCTGCCGCCAGGGGTGACGAGCAGATCGCTTGGCCGACGGTGATGGGGGCGGATCGGACCTGGCTGGTGGTGTACACCTCGGCGGAGGCGATGCGGGAGGCCGTCGGCGAGGCTGTACGCCATTTTCGGATCCTGTCGCTGGTCGAGCTCGCGGCGGGCTGGCCCGATCCGCATTGGGGGCTGGCGGTCAATCCGGGGCTGGATCCATCGTTCCTGCTGGAGCCGGGCACGGTTGCCCGGCTGGCGGTGCCCACGCTGGAGCAGGACCTGGCGGCTGAGCCGCACAGCGGCCTCCCGATCGTGCAGAAGCTGCTCCAGGTGGCGCAGATCCAGGAGTTGCTGGACAGCGCCCACCCACGGGTCTCCGGCTACTGCCATCACGCTCTGGATGTCGCATACATCGCGACGCCCTCCGTTCTCGCCGACGCTCTGCTCCAAGAGGACGCGCTCACCGCGGAGGGCGCTGTCAACCTGCTGCGCTGGCCGGCCATCGGGCTGGAGCTCTACCGGACCCCCTACGGCGGCACCGACGAGAAGGGCCGCGTGGCGGTGGCCGGCTGGGTGGTCGAGGAGCCGCCGTTCGTTGGCATGGGCCTGGTGCCGAACGTGCATCAGACCATCAGGGAGTACAAGGTGGACGGCATCGGCCTGCCGCATGGCGCCGAGATCGTGGAGCTGGCGGCCGACGGAAAGGAGCGTACGCAGGCAAGGTACGACGCCGATCATGGCCGCTGGATGATGGTGGCCGGCGAGTGAGCAGGCAGGCGTACCGCGCCCGCTGGGCCGGAGTGGACTACGAGGCGTCGGCGGAGCTCGTCGACAGCGCGCTCTGGATGCGTCTGTACGGCTCGGCGCCGGCGGACGGCTTCGAGAAGGTGGTGCCCGGCCGGTTCGTGCGCGCGGTGCCGGCCATGGACTGCTCCGCGATCTGGCATGTGACGACCGTTTGCGAGTGGCGTGCTGCCCCGTTCCTGGTGCACACGGCGCGGGAGACGGAGTTGCTCATCGAGTACACCGGCGGGGACGCGCGGCACGCCGTGGCGCTTGGCCTGGAACGGGTCGAGCGCGGCGTGTATCGCACCTGGGTGAAGGCTGATGAGGTGACAGCGCTCAGAGAGAGAGCTGTGGTGATGGTGAGCACTTGATGAACTAGGCACGGGCGGATGATGTTGTTGTTATATTCGCCCCAGTTAGGGGGCTTTGATGGAGGACGGCGACGTGGCGGGGCCGCAGGCTTACGCCGACGAGTTACGCGAAACCTTCATGCGCACGCGGCGCGAGGCGACCGACCTCAATGCCCGGGCTCAGACGATCCAGATCACCGAGAAGTCCGCTGACGGCCTCGTCTCGGCCACGGTGAGCGTCCGTGGCGACCTGATCAGACTGGACCTCGACCCTCGGGTGTTCCGCCGTCCCGACGCCAGGGGCCTGGCGGACGCGATCACCGACACTGTGCAGCGGGCCAAAGCCAAGGCCATGGAGGAGTTGGTCGGACTCTTCGAGCCGGTGGTGCCGCCCGAGCAGTTACGCGCCCATTTGGACGGCGACCTGGAGACCGTACTCGATCAGTTCTCCAGCCGGATACGGGGAGAAAGGCGCCGTCGATGACTGCCGACGACCGCGCGGACCTGCACATCCGCGGACCGATCAGCAACAGCCTGGATCAGTGGGACGCCATGGCGGACGACCTGAGCACCGCCTGGCCGGGCATCGCGGCGCGGATTCGCGCACTGAACGCCGCACAACCTCAGGGCGACGGGACGGACGGCGCCTCCTTCAACGCGAGCTACCTGGCGGGTGGCGGGCCCGAGAGGTTCCTGCGTGACACCGGCGACCTGATCGAGGAGATCTCCGGCTCCGGGCCGCTGCTGCGCGCGACGGTCTCCAACACGCTCACCACCGAGCAGGCGATCGAGCTAGGCGTCACGAACACCTGCCGCCAGGCATGATGGCGGGCAAGGGGGACGTCAACGGCGCGCGGCAGCCGACAAGCAGCGCCCACGCGTTCGACGGCGGGATCGCCACCAAGGACGTGGAACCGGTCTGGCAGACCGAGGCGTTGCCCGGCTGGGTGGTCAACCATCTGATCCCGCTGCTCACGGCGGGCCAGAGCTGGCCCAAGGGCAGCGAGAGCAAGCTCTGGGAACTACGTGTCGAGTACGTCAAGCTGATGAACTTGCTGATCGGCACCCTCGATCCGACCGCCACCACAGTGCAGATCCTGAACAGCAGCCTCCAGTCGCCCGCCAAACCGGCCATCTTCAAGCGGCTCGCCAAGCTGTCCGACGACAAGGCCGGCGTGGTTGCCAAGGCTCAGGAGTCGTTCTCGTACGCGAAGATGGTTGACAACTTCGCCCGCGAGACGCAGTACTCCAAGCTCTCGGTCAACGTCGCATTCTGGGTCGCGGTGGTCGCCGCGTTCATCGCCCTGATCGCCGCGGGCTTCTCCCCGCTCGCAAGCTTGCTGCTGCGCAGCGTCGGCACAGCGGGAGCGACCAGGATCGCCCTGATCATGGAACGACTGGCGCTCGTAGCGTCGAGGTCGGGTACGGTCGCCGCGAGCAGCCGGATCACCAAGCTCGCCGGAGCCACTGCGGGAAACAAGTTCTTCAATGCGGCACTGGCCGCCGAACTGGTCGAGGAGATCACGGAAGAGGTCTTCATCGACGCTTTCGCCCAGTACCAGCAGATCAAGATGGGCACCCGCGACACCTGGGACTGGAAGAAGATCAAAGCGGCGGCGATCGGTGCGGGCGCCGGTGCTGTCGCGGGCACCAAGCTCGGCGGGCCGATGTCGCGCTTCGCCAACAACCTGCCCGGCATCTCGCGACTGAACAGGATCGCGGGCGACAACGGTGGCGTCGGCAACGCCTTTCTACGTTTCCCCGGACGTGCGCTGAACACCGGCCTCAACAACATGGTCGCCTCACCCGCTGGCAGCATCGTCGCCAACTACGCCGTCTACGACCAGTTCTCGCTGCCGGGCGCGGAAGGGTTCTACGGCGGCTTCCTAGGCGGTGCCGGCCGGACGAACACCATCAGCCCGTTCAACCCGAGCGTCGCGGGCGCGATCATCAACCCGATGTCCACGCTGAGCGGCGTGTTCGACTCCGCGATGGCAGCCCAGCAGGGCAGCGCCGACACCATGGGGAGTCCGACCGTCGGCGACTCCCCCGCCCCGGCAGGGCCGCGCCCCGGCTCGGCTGACGGAACCGTCGCGCCGGTGGTGCCGCCTCAGCGGCAGGCCATTGACGTCACCGGCCCGTCCACAGGCGCGACCAGGCGTGACAGCACCGCTACGGTCATCGGCCCGGCAGATCAGGAGTCCGGGAGGAAGGGGACGCAGACCGCACCGACGCCTGACATCATCACCCCGGACGCGAACCGGACCAACCGGACACAGCAGGACAATGAAGTTAAGGTTCAGCAAGACCTTCCCGCTCCACAGCAAGAGGAAGAGCTGGACACCCAGGCTCAGGGGCCGGTGTCTCAACCCGCTGCGCCGACCGCCCCACCTGCCGGTCAGCAGTCCGCACCCACGTCGGATCGGGCTCCGGCCGAAGCTTCAGGCGCACCCGCCAGCGCGCCAGAGCAGTCGGGCACTGCGAATCCCGCAACTGCTCCACAACAGTCCAGCACCCCGGAACCGGCGAGTGCTCCCGAGGCCACCACCGCTCCAGAGCCGGCCGGCACGCCGGAAAACGCCGGCGAACACCACACCGCTCACACGCCCGAACCCACCGGCAGCCCGCAAGACGCTGGCACGCCCGGCACCGTCACCACCTCCGAGACGGTGACCACCGTCACCAGCACGACGCCATCGGTGGACCGGCAGCCTGCCGTCACGCCCGCACCGGCCCCGCAGGCCCCGAACGCGCCAAGCCTGATCGCCCGGCTGATCGGGACCATCCGCCGTACCGGGAACACTCCCGCGACCGCGATCGGCCGCCCCGGCTCCACGCACGGCTCCCCCGATCCCGGCTCCGGATTCATCCCGGACGGCCGAACCGGCCTGGACGACCTCACCGCCACCGAAGCGCACGATTCCTTCGTCAGGGAAGTGATTCCTGAGGACTTCGGCGAGGCCGTCACCGGCATCGTGTGGGAGCCGGGCGGACAACTGATCGTCCAGCACGCGACGCTGGGGGATCTGCACTTCATGGTTCAGGTGGGTCCGGTCGACGGCGGCTACCTCGGCGAAACCAAGGTTCAGGAGGTCCTTGGAAACGCTGAAGATCCCCACGTGATGACGCTGGTGCCCCGGGTCGCCGACGACCAGGTGGCGCGGCTCGTTCTGCACGAGATCAGCGATGTCATCCAGCACCGGCTCGAAAGCACGCACACGCATACGCCGGGACAGGCTACGCGCGACGAGTGTGTCACGGGCCGCCGCAACGAGCTTCGCTTCTTACAGCGCAAGCAGCGTGCTGCCGTGGCAGCAGGCAACACACAGGCGGCGGAGAAGCTGGCGAGTGAGGTCGCCGCAGTAGAACGCGATCTCGACGTACGCACTCGCCCGTCGCCTTCGATCGACGATTTGATCAACTGGACGGCAACCGACGAACTGGCGGCCCTGGGCATCCTCGGCGAACCAGAACATCTCGGATCGAACGTCTTCAAGGTGACGTTGACCAATGGCTCCACGGCGTTGCTTCTCGACCACTCCACCAGCCGGGAGAGGGACCTGCAACTGCTGGTGACTCATCTCGCCAATCGCCTGGGGCTGGTCGGTCGCGCCAGGGCGGCTGGTGACCGGCATATCCTGATCAACTGGACGCCCACTGAAACCTCTCCCGGCCTCCTCGGCACGCGCGAAGCGGTGCTGGCCGGATACCTGATCGCGCTGGCCGACATGACGCCGCTCGTCACCAAACCCACTCTGCACGTACTGACGAGCGGCACGCTGCTCCTTGCGCCGTTCCTGCGCCAGGACGCTTTCGGCGAGCTCGGCTGGGGAAGCAACCCGCTGTCCTGGTCGGACCTCCAGGCGCTGGGAACCATGCTGGAGGCCGCACGCGCGGACTTCGCCGAGATAGGCTTGCTGCCCGCGTTCAACCAGATCATGGACAGACATCACCTCATCGTCTGGAATGCGGCCGGCATGGAAAACGTCGTGACCGCCACGCCGGCCCGACGCCTCCTCATGGCCGACTTCGAACGTCCCAGGGCCGTGGACGAGGACGTGCGCCGTCTGAAGGCGAACCTCCAGCACGGCATCGTGTCACGGCGGGAATCAGCGCTGGGGCCCGTCGTCACATTCGCCGACGGGTCGCAAGCTCTCGAACTTCCCCTTAGAGAGGCCCCGGAGGTCCTCGTCCGCGCTCTCGTCCGGCGGGTGCTCGGTCTCGCCGGCCCGGCGGTGCATCTCGACCACCGGGGAAACGTCTACCGGACCCTCGGCAGCGACCGGTTGCAGGCGAGTGCCGCCACGGGCATCGACCACGTGATCGACGGGTCTCAGCAGCCCGGGGGCACGACCACCGTGGTCTTCAATGACGGCAGCCAAGCCCTGCGCCGCGAGTTTCCGACCCGCGCGGCGGCCGACGAGTACGAGGCCAGGCTGGAGGAAGCGTACGACGTCACGGACGGCCGCCCCGGCTCCCACCGGGCCGACCCTTACGTCATCTACGAAGAGATCGTCATCCCATCGGAGCCCGACGCCGAGACGGAGACGCGTCTGGCCGACCGGGCCCTCTACACTTTCCTGAGTCTGGGCAAGCCGATGGACCACGCAACACTGCGACGGCTGCTCGACGCCAACCCGATGCTGGTCCGATTCGGTCAGGCGTACGACTGGGACTTTCGAGCAGGCGCACCCGTGCTGTCGGCCCGTGACGTCACCGACCTCGCAACCAGATTCACGGCGCTTCGCAGCATCTTCGACACGCTCAGCCTGAGCAGCCGTCATGAGTGGATACTCAGCACTCTGAGCAGGTTCATCGGCTCCGAGAACGCCAGATTGATCTCGCTGCCGCTCTCCGAAGGGCTGACCACCGGCGAACACCATGCGCCGGCCTGGCAGCCTGCACCGGAACCGGGCCCCATCCTGGGCGAGCTTCTGCAGGACGACCACCTGTGGCAGGTGAACACACGGAACCAGACCGACGTGATCACGCGGGCGGATGCGGAGCTGGCGGAGCTGCCCAACGCCGAGGGCCACGTGTTCGCTCGGGTGCCTGGCGGCGTGCTTCCCGCCGACATCCAGCCCGGCTCCGAGTTCACCGTGGACACTCTGCTCGACGGCGTGGACAACGCCGACCTGCTGAGCGAGAGTCCCCATGGCGTGCGGGTGACCATTCTGGCCTCCGACTACGTACCGGTCGGCGATCTGTCGGGCCATCCGCATCGCGCCCTGTTTAGGGCAGGTGCCCGCTTCGCCGTAACGGCCGTGCTGACCACCGACAACGGCGAGCCGCACTATTTCCTGACGCAGCAGCCCACCGGGGATCGAACAGGACCGGTGATCACGCCCACGATTGGACTCACTCCGGCGCGCGCCCAGGCCCTCGCCGAGCATGCCCACCCGGCGGTGAGCGGGACCACGGCAGGCATCCGCATCCACAGCGACGGACATGAAGCCCTGAATCCCTCGCCACGCGTCGTGCCCGGCACCTGTATCGTCCAAGGCCGTTTCTCAGAGCGTGGAACGCTGATCGACGGCCGATTCGTTACGGTCGAGGAGATCGCGGCGCTGCTTCTGAACAGCCCTGACCTGCAGCCGGGCCAGACGATCCTGCTCGCCGACGCGGACGCCGGAACGACGACCATCGCGCAGCGCCTCGCGCACCTGACGGGCCGGATCGTGACAGCCGCCAACGGTCCGGTGGAGACGACATCACGCGGCGACCTGCGCGTCGGAGACATCTACGGGCCACCGGGGCACTTCAGCATCTTCCCGCCCGGCGACACCTCAGGAGCGATCGCCGAGCTGCTCAGTACCTGGCTCGCCCCCGCATTGGCGGCGACGTCCGATAGTCCGCCCACCGCAGTCTCCGGCCTCCGCCCCACTCCCCATGTCGATGCCGGCCTTTCGGAGGCGCTGGATGAGAGTGCGAATCGGGCGTCTGCTCCCCCGCTGAGCAGCCGGCATCGAAACCTGATCCTGGAGCATCGACGCGAGGTCGTTGCGGGAATCTGGTACCGCGACGAGAACTCGCTGGTGATGCCCACGGCCGATCCGCGCCTGCTCAGGCTCATGCCCGGCATCATCGTCGTCGCGATCGCCGGCGACGGCACCAGCTTTCTCATCGGCCCCGAACGGCTCAGCGTGGCCGATCTGGCCACCATGCTCGCCTACGACCCGCGCTTGATCAGCAACCCCAAGGCGAGGCTGCGCATCCTGGGCGGCGAGACGGCACGAGACCAGGCGGTGCTCCAGGAACTCGCCGACCTCACCGGCCGTACGGTGCTCGCGGGCAACGAGATCGTCTACGTCGGCGCCGACAGGCGCGCACATACCGCGGCCATCCAGCAATACAGCGCGGATGGACGACCGATCTTCTCTCCCAACGACGATGACCAGTGGCTGCACGCCCGCCCTGCAGCACCGGTGGCAGCGCCACCCAGCCCGGTCCAGGTTCGGCCACGGGCGACCGCCCCTCGGCGGGCCCTGCCGCCTGGCCTCGTCGAAGCCGCGATGGCAGCCGATCCAGCGAGCTGGATCCGCTTGGGCTCGGGCGAAGACGGCCGCGTGGACGTGCTCGTCCTGGAGGACGGCACCACCATCGCACGGAAGATCATGACAGACGGCCGGAAGGCGGAGATACTCGGATCGATAGTGGGGCAGCGTATCGGCGCCAACGTCCCTGTCGTCGTAGCGCACCCGACAAACCGCCATGCCGTCCTCATGGACTACGTCCCCGGCCTGGCTGCACCAAGAGGATCCGACCTGAACGTGAGACGTGGCGCCATGCTGCTCGAACTGCTCGACATATTGATCATCAACAATGATCGACACAAAGGCAATCTCGTGATCACCGACGACGGCGTCACAGGTATCGACCACGGACGTGCCTTCATGGTTGACCGTGACGGCAAGGGCGTGCTCGACCCCATACATTTCCGCGGCAACTTTCTCGAGCTAGGAGCCGACGACCGGTTTTACTGGATCGACAACCCGCTGAGCAGTCAGGACGTGGAGTTCCTCACGGAGATCATGGTGTCGCTGCGTCCTGACTATCAGAAGTATGGCTTCGACACCGCCTACAACGTGGCGTTGGACCGGCTCTACCAGATCGGGATACACGCCACGGGCCAGACCTCGCTGATCGCCCCGGCGTCGCATGCTCCCGCCGAAGTCCAGCACCGTTTCGGCTGGGAGTTCGACGAGGCCGTCGGAGACGCGACCCCGCGGTCGGCATCCGCTGCCGACCCGGATCGGACGGGCCGAACATGACACACGGCGCGCTTCTGATGGCGCATGGCGGGATCGGGCGTCGGATGAGCACGCTCAAGGTGGTGGAGATCCGCTCCGACCGGGTCATCGGTACGCTGACACGGGACGGGGACCAGCTGAAGTTCAGCTCAGAGGATGTTCAGGAGCTGATCGAGACGATGGCCGCCGCGCGAGCGTGGTCCCTGGTGGCGGCTTTCGACCTGCTGCGCGGCTGGAGCAATTGCTATGTGGAGATCGTCCCGGAGATCTCGGTGGCCAGGGTCTTCGACGGAGTCAGGGACGGCGTGCCGTACTTCCTGCCCGACCATCCCCAGGTGCACGACCCGCGGCTGGCGGACTACCTGAGGGCCGGTGCCGCCATCCTCTCCACCACGAGCGTGGACGTCGATCGGCTCGACCCTGCGCGGGGCGCGGTGGTGCCGCTCAGCTTCCGAACCGACGGCGCCTGGATCTGGACGGACACCATCACCTATTACCTGGAAGAGCACGGCATCCGTCCAGATGAGGAGCTCTGCGCGCACATCGCCGCGCAGAGCTTCCGGTGTCCTGCGGTGGACCAGGCCGTCGCCGAGCAGACGCTCCGGGAGCTACGCCGGTCCGCTTCGAACTAGCCGATCTTGTCGGAGACTGCACCCTCCGTGTCAGTGCCCCAGACGTCGTCGTCCTCGTGGAGCCAGGTGCTGTTCTCCTTGTCCTCCGACTCGTTGGCGCCCGCACCGGCCCCGCCCATCGGCAGGAACGGCATGCCGCTGCCGGTCACGGAGGCTGACCTCGCATTGAGCGGGAGACCACCTGAGCCGATCATGGCGCCGCCGGAACCCGTCCCGGGCCCGGTGCCAGGCATGGAGTAGGGCGAGCCGCTGTTCTGCGCAGAGGTGGAGATGCTTGGATCCCAGCCGGCCGGGCGCTGGAAGTCCTCAAGAGTGGTACGCGAGTCAGGGGTGTTCGGTCCGCTGGTGTCCGGCACCCCGGCGTTGGCGGTGAGGTTCGGGTTGACCCCGTTGGGATAGGCACCTGTCGGGTTGACGCCGTTCGGGGTGGTGCCGTTCAGATCGCCGGTGCCCGGGTCACCGTCGTTGGGGTAGGTCCCATCCGGGTAACGACCGTCTGCGCCAATAGTGCTCGGGTCGAGGCTTTCGTTCCGGTAGGTGCCGTCCGGGTTGAGGGTGCCTTGGGGAAGGCCGGCCGGGTCCGAGCCGATGGTCGGGGTGGCGCCGATGTCATCGATGCCGGGGCTCTGGTATTCGCTGCCAGGACCGTTGAGGACTATCGGATCAACCCGGTAGTCCCCGGGGCCCGGCGGTGCTGTCAGGTCAGGGTCGGGCAGCGCCGGAGGCTTGATGTCGGGAACGACCTTGTAGACACCGACCGGCCACTGCACATACACGTTTCTCAGGTCATCGTTGAGCAGCCGCAGGTGCTGACCGGCCATCTCGTCCTGCGAGCCATGTTCTACCCCCTTGTCCATCGTCTGGACTCTTTTGGCCATGCTGTCATCGAAGGTGTAGGTGTTGTCGCTCCATGCCCCGGACTTGTTCTCCACGAAGTCCTGGTGCTCCAGCAGCCGCCTGCCAAGCCCTTCCAACGGCAGGCCGACTGCCTCGAACTTCAGCGCCAGCTCACGGATGGTGGCGTACAGAGTGCGCAGGGATTGCTGCGCCTCCACCGACGACGGGCCCTCCCAGACCGTGGCCATCGCCGTCGACCCGGACGACAGGGTCTGGCACATCGACAAGAGCTTGTCGCTGGCGGCCAGGTACGATGCGGCCGCGCGCTGGATGATCGCTGGATTGAGCATCTGGATGAAGGTCTTGATCTCCGCGACGCTCCGGCCGTCGTCGTTCACGGAGAAGGACGCGCTCTCATTGAGGCGGATCGGGTGCACCGCCTTCAGGTCTTCGGCCATCTCTAGCCCTCGTTCGCCACGTTCGCGTGCCGGTAATTGCCGGCACCCGCGTCGATCAGGGCGAACGCAATTGCAAGCTTCTCATTGACCTCCTTGTAGACCTTGGTCAGCTCCGCATGGCCCTGCCTCAGCGCGGCGGCGAAGGTATCGCCGCCCTCCCACTTCTTCACGTCTTCCAGCTGGCTGGCGAATATATCCAGCGTGTAGCGGTGCTGTTCCACATCGGGGAGGGAACCCTGCGCAGGCGAGTCCGTGGTGACCGTGGTCCTTTCGCTGGCTTCGGATGTTATGGCCGGCACGCCGGTGAGTTCGGACAATTTCTTGTGCAACGCGTCGGCGACATTACCGAGCAGTTTGGGGTCATACATGACCTCGTCTCTGTCCGCCACCAGACCCGGCCAGTGTTGCTCCAGATGCCAACCTGGGTTCGTTGTTGCCATGTGACCCTCCACATTCGGTTGATCCAGAGCGTACTTGGCCATCGCTTTGCCGTACAGATATTGGACATCTGTTGACATCCAATGAATGGCGAAACATGGGTAACATTAGGCATCATGCAGACCCGCAAGGATCTCTACCAGGCGCACAAGCTGATGACCCAGCGCCTGGGTTTGGCGCTGCTTCAGGGCGAGCCCGACCTGCCCGAGTCCCCGATGCGCCGATACAACGTGGCGACGTTCGCCAGCATCCTCCTCGTGGTGCTGATCACGGCCGGGTTCGGGATCTGGGGCATGCTCAACCCCGGAGGCGCCACCAAGCTCAAAGAAGCAGGTCAGCTGCTTATTGAGGAAGAGACCGGCGCCTCCTACGTCTACAACCAGGGCGACGGCAAGCTGCAGCCGGTGGCCAACTACGTCTCGGCCAGGCTCTTGCTGGACAGCCAGGAGATCAAGGTTCGCTCGGTGTCGGCCGAGTCGCTGTCCGGCCTGGCCAGAGGTCAGAAGATCGGCATCTCCGGCGCACCCGACTCGCTCCCCAAACCGGCAAAGATGATCAAATCGCCGTGGACGGTCTGCGTGGTCGAGCAGGCGGACGCGACAGGAACGGCCCGGCCGTATGTCACGCTGCTGGGCGGAGTCGACGTCGGTGGCACGCCGGTGGGCGGTGACGCCCTGGTCGTCAACGACGGGCAGCAGAGCTGGGTGCTGTGGAACAACTACCGCATGCTCATCAAGGACGTACGCCGGCTCACCGACCAGGCACCACGTAAAGTGCCGCTGTCCTGGGTGAATGCCATTCCCGCCGGACCGGATTTCGTCGCGCTCAAGATTGCGCAGCGTGGCAAGCGAGTGACGGGCCCCGGCGGTGCGCCCGCGCGAGTGGGGCAGGTCTTCACGCTGGCCGCCATCCCGGGCGCATCGGAGCGCTGGTACGCGCTGCTCGGCGATGGCCTCGCGCCCATCAGCCAGACGCAGGCGATGCTGCTCCTGCAAGATCCAGCCACCAAGGTCGCCTACAGCAAGGGAGGCGTGCGCCAGATCGCCGTTGACGCGGCCACGGTCAACTCCGCCAAAGTCTCGGTCCAGCAGGTCATGGGGGGCGGATTGCCGCTCACGATGCCCCGCTTCCGTACAGTGAGTGCTTCCGCGCCCCTGTGCACGGTGTACGCCGACACGGTTGCGGGTTCGGTCCGGGCGCAGCTGACGACGGGCGCGACGCTGACCATCCCGAAGCCCTCGGGCAGCGGCGGCCCCGACCACGTCGACCAGGTGTTACTGCCCCCCGGCGGTGCGGCGCTGGCAGGTCAGCTCTCCGGAGAAGGGCAGACGGACGCGATCAACGAGTACTCGCTCATCACTGACCAGGGCAAACGGTTCAGGCTGGTTTCCGCCGATGTGGTGGGCAAGCTGGGGTATGACGCCGCTCAGGTGACGCCGGTGCCCGCCCATCTCCTGCGGCTCATCCCCGAGGGCCCGCTCCTGGATCCCGCCGCCGCGCGGCAACCCGTCGCGGAGATGCCGGCCAACCGCCTCACCGGCGGATGAGGTTATCGATGGGGCTCACAATTGGCTGATGCCGCCATTCGAGTCCGGCTTGAGGGTGAGGCCGGGGGTCCCTACCGTGTAGTCCAGCGTGACGTTGGTGAATTCCGGCATAGCACCGGATGCCATTCTGCTGAGCTCGCTCGGTATTGGCTTCGTACCAGGGAACAGCTTGCCGCTGTCCTCGGACTTCTTGACGGCCAGATACATGATGGTGGTGAGCGTGCCGACCGCTATGCCATGCTTGAGCAGGAACTTTTTAAGCATCTCAAGCGTTACGTTGCCGATCTTGGAACTAACTATCCAGGAGAAAGGCATTTTGCCTCTCACCATCAACAGCACCAAGGCGATGGCCATCATGAGCCCACCAATAGCCATGCACGCAACCGCCCCCCAGTGGTACAACTTCGCACTCTGATCGACAGCCTCGCCTGTGCTGTTTCGCGTTGATTCGAGAGTTTTAAGTGATTTGTTGAATTCGTTCCAAGTCTCCTCGAATTGCTCAAAGGCAGCACCATCCCACTTGGCTTGCTGTTGGAGCGAGGTCTTGAGAACAGCAAGGTCGTTCTGAATTCCGGTCAATTCGTAGGTCAAGCCGCCTTGGTCGACGGTGCGCCAGGTCTCGGCCGACTTGGACATCCGTCCCGGATCGGAGATCATGGTCCCGATCATCGCGGCAACATAGAAGGCCCATGCCTGGCCGATCAAGGACGCGGCGGCAGTCGCGGTGGCGGCGGCCTTGATGTAGAGGCCTTTGCTCCCCCCGTAATCCCACGCGGCGGTGACGGCGCTCCCGACGCCGGTGGCGGTGGCGGTGGTGGCGGCGGCGGCGGGGTTCACGGCGGTGACGGGTTCCCAGTTGTTCATCTACTTCTCCTTGCCGATGACCGCAGGAGCGATGTCCTCGTCGCCATCCCACACTCCTTCGTCTTCCGCCAGCAGTAGACTTTCCTGCCGATCACGTTCGTCGGCTTCATTGCTCGCGCCGGTCATGGGCATCATGGGCATCATGGGCATCCCGCTGCCCATGTTGCCGGCGGCACCCACGCCAGGAAGGCGCATGCCACTGGCGTTGGCTGGGCCCCCTCCGCCGCCCGACGGCGTGCCCAATGTCGTGCCTGAGCGGGTATTCGCGTTGGGCCCGTCAGGGTTCAGTGGCCCGTTGAGCTGTGGGTTATTGGGATTGTAGGAGGAGAGGTCAGTTTTGTCTGACGGCCGGTTGAGCGCCGCGTCGATGTCGGGGACCTTCGTATCCGGGCTGCTGACGTTCAGCGGGTCCGTCCCAGGCAGATCCGTTGTCGGCACATCCGAGCGGGGCAGATCCGTCGGGAGATCCGTCGTCGGGACGTCGTTCTTCGGCAGGTTCGTGCCGGGTATATCCGTCGCCGGTGCGCCGTTCTCGGGGAGATCCGAGCTGGGCAACTCTGGGTCCGGGCCGGGTAGCTCCGGGTCCGGGCCAGGTAGCACCGGGTCCGGGCCAGGTAGCACCGGGTCCGGGCCAGGTAGCTCCGGGTCCGGTATGCCGGGCATCTCTGGGCCCGGGCCGGGCAATTCCGGACCCGGTTTGCCGTCATCGCCGGGGCCAGGGGGGTTCTCGGCCTCCGTGTAGTTGGCGTCTGCCTTCTTCAGCGCTTCCCTCCAGCTGTCCAGCGCGTTCTTGCCTCTCGCCAGCGCAGACGACTGGGCCGCGATTGCCTTGTCGTGAGCAGTGGTGAGCCCGATGCCGATCACGCCGAAGCCGGGGGCCGGAACACCCATCTCATCGGACCTCCCCTGCAGGGTGCCGAAGAGCCCTTTGGGCATTTCGATCCTGCCACTGACCGCGTCGAGTCCGCCTGGCTTGAAGGAGATGCCGGACGAGGCCAGCGGCGCTTGAGCGGTTACCGGAAGGCCGCCGTACGTGGTAGCGGCATTCGGCTGCTGGCCGGTCGGCTGACCTGCGCTGCCTTCCTGCGGATTGCTCATCCGATGACCGGATCTGTCACGTCATGGCTGCTGCTCCACGACGATCTGTCCTCCGACAGATAGGTATTGCGCTCCATGTCGCCGCCCTCATCCCCCATCGCGCCGCCTGTTCCCGTCATCGGCATGAATGGCATACCGGATGCGCTCACCGTGCTCCCGCTGCGCACCGTCGCGAGGCCCGCGCCGGGCGTGTACGCGACGTTCGGGGAGCCGATCACTGACGGGACACCTGGGGGCGCGGCCCACGGCGCCGGAGTCGCGGTGGGGGTCACCGTACCTGTGGGAGTGTTGCCGATCGTGGCCGTCGTGGGCTGGTAAGCCGATGTCTCGGTGTGGTGGGGGTCCGTCGCGGGGACGGCATCGTCGAAGGCGGTCCTGTCCTGGGCGCCGATCACCGGCGGGGCGGTGCCGTCCTCTGTGCTTGCTCCGGCGTTCTTACCCGGGCTGCCGGTTTGTTCCCCGGGCTGGACCGTGTTGCCTGGCTGCTCTCCGCCGCTGGACTGATCCTGGCGATCGGGCCGATCCTGGCCGCCGGGTTGATCCTGGCCACCGGGCTGGTCCTGACCAGGCTGATCATCCGGTGCTGTCACTGGATCGACACCCGCCTCGCCGCCCGAACGATCGTGATCCTGTATCGAGTTCGGCGCGTCGGCCGTGGACCCCTTGTTTCCGCTACCCGTGCCGCTGACGCTCGCGTCGTCGGCACCGTCGGTATCCGCGTGGTCGGCGGTGGTGGTGGTGAACGTGGAGCCCTGGGTCTCGGTTCTGCTCCGATATTCGACGCTGATCGATGCGCCGGGCGTAGGCGGAATCGTCACGGTAGGCAGCTCATAGGTGATGCTGATGGGGAGCGAGGAGATGAACAGAGAGCGGATCTTCTCGTTGAGCCTCTTCAGCGCCTCCTGCGCCCTGGGGTTCTCGATCCTGGCGGTGGCGATGGTCTCGGCGTCACCCAAGAGGTCGAGCGTGAGCATGGTCTTCCGTAACCGGATGACCTCCTGGACCTCCGCGTCCACTTCGTTCTTGGCCGCCTTGATGCCATCGACCTCGGCGATGGCCATGGGGATATAGCCCGCGTAGGTCTCCAGGCTCTGGCCCATACTTGTGAGTGTGCGCGCCAGCTGCTGACCGGTGGCGTGCACGAGCTCCAGCGCGATACGAGCCTTGTCAGCGTCCGGACCCTTCCAAATGGTGAGGATCTTGCCGGCGTTATCCTCGATTCCGGCAACCGCGCTGGTGATCGCCTCCGCTGCGCTGGTGTAGGCGGAACCAGCCCCTTTGATCAACTCTTGCTGGGACGTGCCCAGCAGGCGCCGGATCTCTTCCTTCGGATGAAACTCCGTCTCACCCGTGGGGATCCTGTCACCCCAGATGGCGAGCGTCTCACCTTTCGTGCCGCTGTCAGCCACGGTCAAGCGCCCTCGTTTCGCCTATCCGCTTCAGCGTGGTTGCCCGCGCTCGCCTCGATGGCCGCGATGACGTTCTTGTAAGCCTTGACGAACTCGGAGTGGACCTGCCCGAGCTTCTGTCCTGCGCTGTCCCTGCCCGCAGTCACACCGAAGGTCTTGGCATCCATCCACTCCCCGAACTGAGTGGCCTCGAGCTGGACATCGGTCATGGCGGCCCCGCTGAGGCCCGGCTTCTCCACGGCCTCGATGCACTTCGTCAGAACCTCGGCGACAGCTCGCATCGTGGAGGGTTCGTGAACCCTCCCGTCACTCTCGAAATGGCCAGCCATGGACGGATCGACCCGCCCATCACGGCCCGGCTCGGCCATCACTTACTCCTGCGGACGCGAGGTCTCGGTCGCCGCGGCGGCACGACGACCGAGAAAAGGCATGGACAACGACGATCAGTCCGTCCAGATGGCGATGTTGCGCCGCTCAGCGGCCTGGTAGTTGCCATTGGCGACGTCGACGGCACCGGCCGCCTGGAACAACTGCCTGCCCATCTCCTGCTCGTGGGCGTTCCACTGGTCCTTCTTGGTGTTGAAGAACGTCTCCGCCTCGCCCTCCCAGCTGGGTCCGAGCTCCTTCTTGATGTCGGCATACAGATCGTCCGTGACCTTGTCGAGCTCGGTCACGACCTTCTTCAGCTCCTCGTAGGCATGGTCCATGCTGCCGAACTTGACGAATGTGTGATCATCGGGAACGGTCACTGCGGTCTCCGTTGCGTCGGTCGGCTAGTTGCTGTTGATCACTGAGTCGATCCGGCCCGCGCTGCCGTCTCTGACCAGCGACCCGGACAAGTCCATGTTCTGGTCGGCGGCGTTCCGGTAGACGCCGGCGCCGATGTTGAGCCGGTCGTGGATGTCTTCGAGGATCTTGATCACGGCCTTGAACTCGACGTCCCACCGGTCGAGCGCCTGGCTGAACTTCTGGGCCGCGCCACCCCGCCAGCCCTGGGTGGTCAGATCGCCTTTGATCGCCTGAACCCGCTGACGCATACCTTCGATGTACTGCGCGGTGTCCTGGCAGTACCCCGCAGCGTTGGTCAACTGCGTCGGACTTGCTCCGTACAGTGCCACTGGACCTCCAAGTGGACATGGCCTTGTCTCATGCGAGGGCAGCCAGCTTGGACAAGACGGACTACCCTCGGCGGACCAATATCGACTCGCATATTAGGCACCACATGACCCACTGATCACGGACCTGCGCTCATCACCAAGACATCCTGCACTCTGCGCCAACACCATCAGGAGCAGCAGGCAGGGAGCTCACAACTCCAGTTGCCGCTGGATGCGGCTGAGCTCGCCCATCACGTCCTCGAAGGTGCGGTTGTAGACGGCCTCCGCCCCTTTGATCTTGTTCAGCAGCGATTCCGGGTCCTTGACGATCTTCATGGGATTGTCATCGGAGTCACCGAAGGCCGCGTCCATACCCTCGCTGATCTGCTGCTGCAGATCACGGGTGGCGTCGTTCAGCGCTGCCTTGATGAGGTCGGCGAGCTCGCCGGAGGGAAGGCGCAGAGCCTTGGGATGCAGGTGCAGCTCGCGGACTCCTTCTTGACCGCACTCCACGGTCACCAAACCGAGATCGTCCTGCGCCCGGCCTACTTGATCCTCCATGGTCTTCTCGAACTTCTCTATCCGCGCGATCTGCTCATCGACCTGCTTGAACAGCTTGTCCATGTCGATGTTCGCGAAGTCGCCGAATCCCTGCACAATCCTCACTCCTTCTTGTCCTTGCCAGCATCAGCCCGACAATCCGCGCACCCAGCTGTAGATCTCAAGCACACCGACCGCGAGCGGGAACAGTTCAACGATCAACACCAACTCCAGGATGTCGCCGGCACGGCCCCAGTACGGCGAGGGTTTCCCCGATGCCAGGCTCCTCCCGACGCCCACCGCCAGCAGGGACACCCACAACACGCAGACCGCCACCGCCAGCGCACCGATGACCCCTCCCTTGGAGCTCAGCGCGAAGGCCACCATGGCGAGCCCCGCCAGGCCGGAGCCGATCAACCAGATCCGCTGGCCGAGACCGGAGAAGACGCGGGCGCGCATGATGAGCGTCAGCGAAAGAGTGGCGGTCATGAGGTACGCGATCCATCCGTCGTTCAGCACCAGCAACGCCTGGGCGACCAGCGCGGCCAATCCCACCGCGATGATCAGACCTGTGGCGTAACGCTGAGCGATCACGGTGCGCTCCTGGATCGCCATCGCGTCGAGCCGCTGATTGTCGGCGCGCAGTTCCTCGGCCGTGGTGGGCATGGCCGGCAACGGCACCCGGGCCAGCCGGAACGAGAGCGTCGGCACCAGCGGGCTCAGCGCCAGCAGCACGGCGATGGCAACGGCCGCCACTCCCGCAGGTGCGGTCCCCGACACCATGATGACGGCCGCACCAGCCGCACCGCACGTCGCGGCGATGGCCGTACCGAGGAAGCCGGATATGCCATGCGAAATCATCATCCCGGCGACGGCGGCGGCGAGCGCCGTGCAGGCGAAGGCGGCAAGCAGATGGGGAGCGCCGACCTCGGCCAGGCTTCCGCTGCCGGCGGGGGTGAACAGCCCTGCCAGGAAGCCGTACGGCAGCGCCGCGTGTCCGATCAGCGCACCGGCCGTGGCCTCATCCAACGCACGCGACAACACGGCCCCCGCGGCGATCAACAGCAGCGCGATCGTTGTGAAGACGATCGTGCCGATCAGCGGGGGCAGACCCGCTAAGGCCAGGTTCACGGCGCCGAGGACCAGTAGACCCGTGGCCCCGGCCGCGCCGAGAGCCCTGGTGTGTGCCGGGCTCCACTTACCCGACCCGTTACGGACACCGGTGGCGACGACGTCTGCCACGTCGTCGAAGATCGCGGGCGGCAGGATCGACTCGCGCGGGCGGAGGTAGAGCACCTCTGCGTCGAGCACACCCAGCGTGCTGAGGCTCTGCTCCAGGTCGAGTGGAGCGCCACCGAGCCGCTGCAGCGTCCATCCCGGCGACGACACGGCGTCACCACCCACTTCACCGAGCATGCGCAGCAGCCCCGGCAGCACGTGGGGCAGCGGTATGTCGGCGGGCAGCGTCAAGTCGGCCTTGCGGCTGGACCCCACGATCGTGATGTTGCACAACACCGGCAGCGGTAGCGGCAACTGTGCGAGAGCGCCCTGCTGGATCGGCCCCGAGCGTGTCGGCATGGACCCATCGGGCCCCTTCACGGGAGGCGAAGGCTCGGGCAGCGGCTTCTGAACCATCGATCCCACGGTTCACTCCGTCTCACAAGCGTCACGGACAGCACAGAACATAGCGGGTCGATTCTGGTAAGAACGTCGCGTGAGCAAAGTGGTTGTCCGGCGCCCCGAGCGCCGCCCAGGCCCAAAGCCACCTCGCGGAGAAGTCATGCTGGAGTCTCCGCCCGAGATCCCGGAGGTCCAGAGCCAGGGCTTCATGCTGGTCCTCAACTACCTGCCCATGGTGGCGGGGGCGGCGGCGATGGCGTTGATGTTCACCACGGGGAACAACTCCAACCCGATCATGTACGTCGCCAGCGGCCTGTTCGCGGTCTCCATGCTCGGCATGACCGTCAGCCAGATGGGCCGCCAGGCGGCCGAGCGCAAGCACCGGCTCAACGGCTCTCGCCGCGACTACTTCCGCTATCTCGGCCAGGTCCGCAGAAAGGCCGGGCGCGCCGCCAAGCAGCAGCGCGAGGCCCTGGAGTGGAGCGGCCCAGAGCCGGAGTCCCTGTGGTGGATCGCGATGGGACCCCGCCTATGGGAGCGCCGTTCCCGGGACGAGGACTTCAGCACGGTACGGATCGGCACCGGCGTGCAGAAGCTGGCCATCCAGCTTTTCCCGCCGGACTCCAAGCCCGTGGAAGATCTGGACGCGCTGTCGGCTGGTGCGCTGCGGAGATTCATGCGCGCCCACTCCACAGTTTCCCAGCTGCCCGTGGCCGTCGCCCTCGGCTCCTTCGCCCGCATCCGGCTCAGCGGTGACCTCAAGGCGATGCGCGGTCTCGTGCGTGCCATGGTCGGCCAGATCACCGTCTTCCACTCTCCCGACGACATGCGCATCATGGTCTGCGCCGACCAGGAGCGCATGCCTCACTGGGAGTGGGCCAAGTGGCTCCCGCACGCCCTGCACCCCGATGAGGTCGATGCTTCCGGACCCGTCCGCCTGATGGCAGATGACCTCGGTGAGCTGGACCGGCTCGTCGGCGGCGACCTCAAGGAGCGGTCCAGGTTCCAGCCGGGCTCGCCCGCCGACGAGCTGCCGTACCACGTGCTGATCGTGGAGGGCGGGCACATGCCGCACGACTCGCAGCTCGGCAGCGACGCCATCCAGGGCGTGACCGTCATCGACCTGACCGGCTCCACCAGCGCCGTGGCGGAGGGCAACACGCTGCGGCTGGAGGTCCAGCAGGACGACCTGCGCATAGTGAAGATCGACCACGCGGGCCGGGAACGCAAGACGCGGCTGGGCGCGCCGGACAAGCTCGCCTTCGTTTGGATGGAAGGGCTGGCCAGGCAGCTGTCCCCGCTCCGGGCCTCCTCCGCGAGCGGTAGCGATGGCGAGGACATGCTGTCGGTCAACACGACGCTCACCGACCTGCTGGGCATCAGCGACCCCCGTGTCTTGGATCCGGCGATGACCTGGCGGCCACGAGCCGGTCGTAACCGGCTGCGGGTGCCGATCGGGCTCGGCGCCGACGGCCGTATGGTCGAGCTCGACATCAAGGAGTCGGCGCAGGGCGGCATGGGCCCGCACGGCCTGCTGATCGGGGCCACCGGCTCCGGTAAGTCCGAGCTCCTGCGTACGCTGGTGCTCGGGCTGGCCGTCACCCACTCCTCGGAGATCCTCAACTTCGTCCTGGTCGACTTCAAGGGCGGTGCGACCTTTCTCGGCCTCGACTCGCTCCCGCATGTCTCGGCTGTCATCACCAACCTGGAGGACGAGCTCCCCCTGGTCGACCGCATGCACGACGCGCTGCACGGCGAGATGGTGCGCCGGCAGGAGCTCCTGCGAGCGTCGGGCAACTACGCCTCACTGCGCGACTACGAGCGCGCCCGCGAGCAGGGCGCCGAGCTGTCGCCACTGCCCACGCTCTTCGTCGTGCTCGACGAGTTCAGCGAACTGCTGTCCACCAAGCCCGAGTTCATCGACCTGTTCGTGATGATCGGCCGGCTCGGCCGATCACTGGGTGTACACCTGCTGCTGGCCTCCCAGCGCCTGGACGAGGGCAGGCTGCGCGGGCTGGACACCCACCTGTCGTACCGGATCGGCCTGCGTACGTTCTCGGCCATGGAGAGCCGGGCGGTGCTCGGCGTTGCCGACGCGTACGAGCTGCCCTCGGCACCGGGCAACGGGTACCTGAAGTTCGACACCACCGGCATGACCAGGTTCAAGGCCGCCTACGTCTCCGCCGCGTACCAGCCGGACACCCGGCATGTCTCCGGCAACGGGCAGCCCGTGGCGCGGGAGGTCATCGAGTACAAGCCCGCCTACGCGCCGCTGCCGGTCGTCGAGACGCCCTCGACGGAGGCGCCGGCAGAGGCTGAAGAGAACGGAACCCAGTCCAGCCTGCTCGACATCGTTGTCGGCCGGCTGCAGGGACGCGGCCCCGCCGCGCACCGCATCTGGCTGCCGCCGCTGGGCGAGCCTCCGACTTTGGCTCACCTGCTGCCTTCGTTGTCGGTGACTCCCGAGCTCGGGTTGTCCACGCCTGGGTGGGACGGCAGAGGACGACTGCTGGCCGTCATCGGCATCATCGACCGGCCCTTTGACCAGCGTCGTGATCCGTACTGGCTGAACCTGTCCGGCGCGGCCGGACATATCGGCATCGCCGGCGGCACACAGAGCGGCAAGAGCACCATCTTGCGCTCCTTGATCACCAGCATGGCGCTCACGCACACCCCCCTCGAGGTGCAGTTCTACTGCCTGGACTTCGGCGGCGGCGCGCTGTCGGCGCTGGAGGGCCTTCCGCACGTGGGCGGCGTGACCAACCGGCAGAACGCCGACACGGTCCGTCGTACGGTCGCCGAGATCTCCACCGTCCTCCAGCAGCGTGAACGAGACTTCGCCGAGCAGGGCATCGACTCGATCGCCACGTACCGAAAGCGGCTGGCCGAGGGCAGCTTGGTGGGCGACGGCTGGGGTGATGTGTTCCTGGTCGTGGACGGCTGGCTGACGATCCGGCAGGAGTACGAGAGCCTGGAGCCGGTGATCACCGACCTGGCGGCGCGCGGGCTCGGCTACGGCATCCACGTCATTGCGACCACGAACAAGTGGTCGGAGTTCCGGCCAGGCATCCGCGACCTGTTCGGCGCCAGGATAGAACTCAAGCTCGGCGATGCCTACGAGTCGGAGATCGGCCGTAGCGCGTCACTGGCGGTGCCCGAAGGCACACCGGGACGCGGGCTCACCAAGGACGGCATGCACTTCTTGTCGGCCCTTCCCCGCATCGACGGGCTGCGCAGCTCCGACGATCTCGCCGACGGGCTGCGCGCCCTGGTGGAGACCGTCAATGCCTCGTGGCGGGGCCCGGCCGCCCCTCCCGTGCGCCTGCTGCCGGCGCTCCTTCACGCAACCGACATGCCAGGCCCGGACCAGACGGGCGACAACCGCATCGCGATCGGCATCGACGAGGCGACGCTGTCTCCGGTCACCCTCGACTTCGAGACCGATCCGCATTTCATCGTCTTCGGCGACACCGGCTGCGGCAAGTCGAACGTGCTGAAGCTGATCATGGAAGGTCTGGTCGCGCGCAAGACGCCGAAGGAAGCCAGACTGGTCGTGATCGACTATCGCCGGGCGCTGCTGGACACCGCGGTCACCGACCACCGCATCGGTTATGCCGCGTCGAGTGCGGCGGCCGCGGAGCTGGTGCAGGAGGTCCGCTTCGCCCTGCTCAAGCGCCTTCCGCCCGCCGACCTGACCCCTGACCAGCTTCGCGAGCGCAGCTGGTGGAAGGGCTCGGATCTTTACATCGTGGTGGACGACTATGACCTGGTGGCGACCTCGAACAACCCCCTGCAGCCACTGGCCGAGTTACTGCCGCAGGCGCGTGACATCGGACTGCACCTGATCTTGGCGCGTCAGATGGGAGGCGCCAACCGGGCCATGTACGACCAGGCGGTGCAGCGGCTCAAGGAGATGGCCAGCCCGGCGCTGATCATGTCGGGCAACCGGGACGAAGGCGTGCTGTTCGGTAAGGTGCGGCCACAGCCTCTCCCGCCCGGCCGCGGATTTCATGTGGACAGAAGGTTCGGCGACCGGCTGATCCAGACGGCGTTCCTGACATCAGCGGAAAACGAGCCCCGCCGGCCTCAGTGACGTCCTCTATGATCCGCCCCATGGACACAGGCTCGGTTGATGTTTCCTACGAGGCACTCGACAAGTGCAGGACGCGGGTCCTCGCAGCGGCGAAGGAGTTCAACCTCGACGACATTCTCAAAGAAGGCGGGGCAACAGCCCCCGCCCTACCGACGGCAGCCGCGTTGTTCGGCATGCTGGACGGCGCTCAGGAATTGGCCGCCAAGATGGACGCGGCCTGGACCGGCATCCGCGGCGAGATCGAGAGCGGCCATGCGAAACTGGAAGAAGTCGAGCGAGCACTCAACGCGGTGATGGACAACCTCCGCGCCGCAGCGACGGCTTCGGGCGCATGATCGACGTCCGGACGCCCGACATCATCGAGCTCCCTCGTGGCCAGGAGCTAGCAGACCTCCTCACGAAGGTGAAGGGCGACCCCCAGGGCGTCAGGGGCATCGCCTCGGCCTGGCGAGTGTGCTCGTTCCACCCCGCTGACACCACCTCCGCGCTCATCAGGTCCGTCAACGACGTCGACCTGAATTGGGAGGGCGGCTCCGCCGACGCCTTCAACCAGTACATCCGCCTCTATCCCACAGCCGGCGAACAGCTCAACACCGCCGTCCGAGCCTGCGCCGAAGCGCTCGACAACACCGCCAAGGCCATGGAGAAGGCCCATGCCGAGATTGACGCCCTCTGCAAGCAGGCGGTCACTCGTGCAGTCGCGTTCCTCACGGACTACCTTGACAAAAACCGCGACAAGTTCCAGGCTGACGCGCTTGTCGCGATGCGGGCCAGCGCCGGCATGATCAGCCTCATGGACGGCAATATCCAGATCGCCCTCGGTCACGTCGCGGCGGCTCACGAAGCCGTCAAGGCGGCCTCGACCCTGCTGAGCACCCACGTCAAGACCGGTGCGGCAGGGGAGAGCGCCGGGTTCGGCTTCTTCACCGGCATTCGCGCCCCTGGAGGAGCGGACTTCGTTCCGGGCGAAGAGAAGGTCGTCTGGACGAGAACGCCGGTTCAGGAGCAGACGCAACTGTCGGGCAGTGGCGGCTCGGGCACCGGTGGTGACTCCGCGGCGGGGGGTGGTGGTGCACCCGCGCCCAAGGCAGAGGTCGCCGAATGGATCAAGCAGGCGCTCACCATCATCAAGTCGCCCGAGATGGCGGGCATCATGCGCGAACGCGGCATTGACGTCAATGATCTGGACGCGAATGATCCCCAGGACGTCGAGCGCATCTGGACGATCATCTATCACGAATCCGGCGGCAATCCCAACGCCATCAACAACTGGGACATCAACGCCAAGAACGGTGTGCCGTCCCAAGGGCTGATGCAGACCATCCCGCCGACGTTCAACGCGCACGCCCTGCCCGGTCACGGCAAGATCCTGGACCCGGTTGACAACATCATCGCGGGTGTCCTGTACACCTACAGCCGCTACGGCAACCTCGGCGGCCACCCCGGCATCTCGTCGCTGGCGCAAGGCGGCGGCTACCGGCCCTATTAGCGCTTCGCCAAGGGCAAGCCTCCGTTACGTCCACCGCAGAGGCATGAAGGGGGCCGCATCGTCGGCACCGCCGAGCGGCCTGCGCCTATCGCCAACACATCCTGCGCTCTCCGCTAACGACACGGAGAATCGAGCGGCGCAAGACTGCCTCTCGAACGAACGGATGCGACCGCGATCGAGGACAGGTGTACGTGCCCACGGACCCCAGGCTCGAGATGCCCGCACTCGTCGTCGTCCTGCACATCAGGGCGACGGCTGGATACGGTGTCGAGACACGGACCGGTTATGACGCTCTTGCCCGGTCCCGGTCTTCGCTGAGCGCCTGCCTGCGATGATCATGAAGGCTCTCGCCATCCAGCACGATCTGACAGTGCGGATGGCCAGGATGACTGTGGTTGAAGCGGAGCGATCAGCACCGCAAGAGGACAAACTGTATCTCCGTCGGATATGCCCGGGCCTCGGCCGGGTGCTGTTGGCAGCCATTTTGACTCTCGGTCTCACCGCTACTCCCGCGGCGGCCGTCACACGCCCGCTCCAGGATTGCACCCCCGAAGCGGGCGTCGTGAAGCTGCCTGGTGAAGAGCCCTGGGCGCAGAAGCGGCTCGACATCAAGACAGCGTGGCGGCTGAGCACCGGAGCTGGCGTACGGGTAGCGGTCATCGACAGCGGCCTCGACATCCAGCATCCGCAGCTGCGCCGGTTCTCCGACTTCGTCGATTTCACTGGAACCGGCTACATCGACTGTGTCGGTCACGGCACCGCCGTCACCGGAATCATCGCCGGCCGCGTCTATCCGGGCGTCACCTTCCACGGCGTGGCCCCCCAGGCGACCGTCATCGAGCTCAAGCAGAGCAACCAGGCCGAGGGCCACGTCGCCAACCTGGCTGCGGCCATCGACAAGGCGGTCCAGTTGGAGGCCGACGTCATCAACATCTCGATCAAGGCGGCCGACAATCCCGTACTCAAGGCCGCCGTCCAGAATGCCCTGGCCAGGGACATCGTGATCGTCGCCGCCGCAGGCAACATCACGGACAAGAACCAGGACGTGCCCGCCTATCCGGGCTCCTACGCAGGCGTGCTGGCTGTCGGCTCGGCCACTCCGGACGGCCGCCGCGCCGACTCCTCCAACACGGCCACGCCTGTCGGCGTCCTGGGGCCTGGCGTCGGCATCATCGCCCCGTGGCCGCGCAGCACGTACAAGCTGGACCTTGAGGGCTCGAGCTTCGGCGCCGCCTACGTCTCCGGGACCGCCGCGCTGGTGCGCGCCAGGTTCCCGCGTCTCAGCCAGGAGCAGGTACGGCGGCGCATCATCGCCACGGCCGACGGCTCGGTCGGCAAAGGCACGGGGGCCGGCGTGGTCAATCCGGTGCAGGCGGTCAGCGCCGTGCTGCCCTTCGAACCCGCGGATCGGCCGGTGGTGGCCGGACCTCCTCCGGCACCGCTCTCGTCGGACGCGATCGGCAAGGTGCCGCCGGAGGATGTCGTGGCACGGAACATCTCTCTGTCCGTGGCAGCCGGGGCGCTGATCCTCCTGGCCGTGGCCGGTGCGGTCGCACTGGTGCTGCCGCTCGGCAGAAACCGGGGCTGGAGACCGGGACGGCCGACCTGATCCATCCAGCTTTGCCTCTTAGACCACTGATGCATTGATCCGAATGTGGCGCACTATGCCATCGGATCGCGAACACGAAAGGGAGACAGGTGCACCCTTTACAGCCCGGCGATCCGAAGCGGCTGGGTGACTACGTTCTGTCGGAACGCCTGCCGGAGGGGCCGCGCGGGGCGTCCTTCCTCGGCCAGGTGTCGGATGACACTCCTCTCCGAGTGATCAAGTTGCTGACCGGGAAGTCGCATGCGGCCGCGGATGCTGTCGCGCACTTCACCGCGGTCCGGCGCGTTTCCAGCTCGTACATCGCCAGGACGGTGGACGTCGGCCTGCATGACGGCCGCCTCTACATCGTGCGAGAACATGTGAAGGGGCGCAGCCTCGCCGAGACTGTGGCAGCCGACGGGCCACTCGGCACCGACGCGGTGGAACGGGTGGCCGTCGGCACGCTGACCGCGCTGACCGCCGTTCATCTGGCGGGCATCACGCATCGGGGGCTGACTCCGAACAACGTCATCATGAGCGCTGACGGCCTCCGGGTGACCGACCTCGACCTCGGCGAGGCCGCCGGTGAGATCGGCTACCGCGCGCCCGAACAACTGCGGAGTGAGCCGTGCGGTTCCGCTACGGACCTGTTCGCCTGGGCGTCCATGGTGATCTTCGCGGCCACCGGGAAGGCGCCGTTCGGCCATGACTCCGAGGCGGTGCTGACCGGTGTGCCCACGCTGGGCGCGCTGACCGGACCGCTGCGGGGTGTGCTGCTCGCGGCATTGTCGAAGGATGTAGATCAGCGGCCGACCACATACGCGGCGCTGTTGCGCCTGCTCGGCGGCCAACGGGCGGAGCCGGAGATCACGGCGAAGCTGTTGCCGGGAGGAGTTCCGCCCCAGCTGCCGATACAGGATTCACCGGCACTGTCGCCGGCTGGGGGCAGCGCACCGATCGAAGGTGTGCCCGTGCAGCCGCAACAGTCTTGGCAGCCACCGCAGCAGCAACAGCCCATGAGAGAGCAGCCGCAGCGGCCGCACATATTGCAGGCGCCGGTCATGGGGTCCCTCGCTCCGCGCCGGAGGTTTCCGGTCGGCCTGGCCGCCTCAGTCGCCGCACTCATGGTGCTGTCTGGTGTCGCCCTTTGGGGAGCCGGTCGCTACGCGGACAACCAGCAGATCAACTCGGTTGATGTCGCGGCCGACGGCAAGGCCACCAATGGACCCGCCGGGCTGACCGACGCGGGGAAGAGCCCGGAGAGCGATTCCACTGACGGCACGGTTCCGCACCTGGATGAGCCGGGCACCGACCAGCCGGAGGTGACCGTGCCGTGGGCCTCCTCCTCCGACACCGACCCGTACGGCGTGGGCCCGCTCGTTCTGCCCACCGAGACGCCGTCGAATGTCCCGACTGCACCTGTGTACAGCACGGTGCCCACTCCCACACCAGTGTCGACCCAGCCCGTTCCCACTGCGCAACCGACCAGCACACAGCAGCAGACTCCACAGGCAACCACCACACAGCCGAAGACCCCGGAGGTAACCAAAACGGTCACGGAGAAACCGACGGACCAGAACACCAAGGCTCCGCAGCAGTCCCAGGAGCCGACCCCGTCTCCGGCGAAGAGCACCGAACCCCCCTCTCCATCTCCCGCCAGAAGCACGCAAGCGCCCGCGCCGGCGCCCACCACGTCGGCCCCACCGTCTCCACAGCCGGAGCCGACCAAGAGCACGGCCCCACCGGCCGCGCAGCCGGAACCGAAGAACCCGCACACGCCGGCCCAGGTGTGCGGGTCCGGGTTCTACGTACAGCGCTCGCAGCCGTTCAACGGCGGTGAGACCTTCCAGCTTTACAACAGCGGCACCAAGCAGAACTGCGTGGTGACGATGAAGTACGTGAGCGTGGGCAAGGAGAGCCCCGTCAGCGCGACACTCGACGTCCAGGGCGGGGAAAGCGTGACCGACAACGGCAACTACAAGTACTACGCCGGACCGGTCAAGCTGCCCGCCCCGGGCAAGTGCGTGAAGTTCTCCGGCAGCGTCGGTGCGGGAAGCACCAGCGCGGGGTGGGCGAACTGCGGCTGATCCAGTGCCGGACGGTCCCACCCGGAACCTCGCCGGATGGGACCGTCGTCGTTGCGAACGGTCAGGACTCCCAGCGACGCTGCACGGCACGTACACGGTTGAGCCGGTCGTGTGTCTTGGCCGTGAAGCCGTCCTGCATCCCCGCCAGGTCGTGCTCGAAGGTCTTCAGCAGGGCCTCCGCGTCCGACGTGGTGGGGATCAACTTCTTGGTCTGGCGTTCGTGGTCGAGTTGCGCTGCGTTGACGGCTTCCACCACCTCACGGCTCAGCTCGTGATTGACGAGCTTCATCGCCCTCGGGCTGATGGCCAGCTCGACGAGTTTGCTGCTTGCGTCCACCCGCGCCGAGACCGCTCCGGTTCGGCTTTCGCCCGTGCCGTAGAGTTCGCGCAGGCTTTTAATGGCCTGCTCGAGCTCGCGCACCGAACGCTCGCTTTCATGCACGAATTTGTCCAATTCAATGAGTCGCGCCTCGTCTGCATCCATGTGCCTACGCCATCGATTCTCGGTTAACAAAAGCCGAGCGCCGAATGGCCGGACCCCGAATTGATCATAACCATCGTTATCGGCCACCTGCACAAGCCGATTCCTCGATAAAATCTAAGTTCATGAGCACGGATGCCACCTCTGGCCGCTACCTCTATGTCACCTCTACCGCGATCGAAGCCCTGCGGGGCCGGATCGATGGCGAACTCAAGGCATATCTGCATGAGATAAAAGGCCTCTGTGAGACCACGACGAACGTGGCCGCGCCAGGTTTCGGCGTGCTGGGCCAGCTTGCGATCGGCATCAATTACGAGCGTGTCCGCAAGTGGGCGCAGGAACAGCTCGGCGAGGCGGAGTCCGCCTGTGCCGGATGGAGCGATGCGCTGACCCACGCCCAGGCCAATTGGCGCGCCGCGGAGGAGGCCAGCAAGGTGCGGTACGTCGGATGATTCCACTCAGCCAACGGGCCGGAGAACTCGCCAAGTGGATGGGCAGGCGCTGGCCGACGTTGCTGCCGGGACTGGCGATTGTGATCACCGCCGTAGCCAACGAACCCGAAATGGCCCAGGCGGCCTCCAACTGGAAGCACGGTATCGCCGGCCGGCTCGATGACGGGATCAAGCAAGTCCTGCCCCAATTGCTCGACGCTTCGCGAGACGGCTGGGTCGCGCAGGACCAGGTGGAGTTCGAGAGGGTTGTCGAGCAGTTTCACCAGGAGATCGGCGTACTGCGCGGAGTGCTGAGTGACATCGGTGGCATCCTCGACGAGGTCGCCGCAGGATACCGCAGCTTCTGGCTTCAGATCATAAGCCTACTCATCGCCGCAGCGGCGTTGCTGGCACTCACCGACAAGCTGAAGGCGGATCCGAGAACCGCGCTCTACGGCCGGATCCTGGAGAAGTTGGTCTCGGCGAAGGCCAGCCATCGAATGGCTACGGCCACGCTCGTGCTGGGGGCCGCCGTGAGCGGCGCGGGCGAGACCTTGGCGACACTGACCAGGAAGGGCCACCAGTTCACTTTTGTGGACCCGGTAGGCCAGGGGAAGATCGACTTCAAGAAGGCCACCATCGACGCCAATGCCTTCCCGTCGTTCCAGCAACCTGCGCAGCCAGGTCAGCTGCCTTCGGGCGCCGACCACTTCGACTGGAAGGCACCGGACACGAAAGGCTGATGAGAAGTGGACCTTTCCACGCCGCAGGGTCGGTTCAAGACGGGCCAGGCGCCTGGTGAACGACCGTTCCACCAGGCACCCAGGCGAACCACCAAGGTCGAGATACGTCGTTATCCAGACGGATTAATTGGCTGCCGGCGGGACGGCCTCGTCGAGCTTGGGGGCGATATAGCTGGTGGGCGGGTCGGTGCTGATGACGGCGCGCTCGAAGCTGATGCCGGCGTCTCCGCTCGGCTGGATAGTGAAAAGCTGGCCCAGCGACTGCGCACTGGTCGCCAGTGTGCCGCCCGCCACCGCGAGGAACCCGACAAGGAACTTGGTCTTGTGGGCGATCATCCCATTGGTCAGCGCGACGAGCCGCTCAAGCCACAGTTGGCCCGTGGCCGCGAGGTGCGGCGTCCCCTTCATTGCTTGGCACGCTGCGATATAGCCGAGCACAGTGCTGGCCAGAACTCCGATCTGCATCCAGTAGATGGCGTAGACATCGCGCACCTGGTCGACCTGACTTTCCATGCTGTAGCAGAGGCCGCTGAGCTTAAGTAGATCACCGTTGAACAAAGCGGTCGCCCTAAGGAACTCCTCCCGGTCGTCGGCGATCCAGCCTGCCCTGGACAGGAGGGCGGCGTTGTTGATGAAGTTCGGATATTCGACCTCCAGAGCCTTGGCCAACGAGTTCCAGTTGGCCTTGGCCTCGCCCATGGCTGGAACATTCGCCCACGCGGTGGTGGCGATGGTGACCCCGATCATGATGCCCGGCGCCGACTTGGCGGCAAGCTTGAGGTTGTCGAGCGCAGCCTTTGCCACAAGTTTACCGGGATTATAGGGCGTCGTCATGAGTCAGATTCCTCCGATCACTGGTATACGACGGTGCTGGCCGCCTCGGCCGCTGCCCAGGTTCTCTTTATCGTCTCCAGGGCGTCGATCCAATTGCGGACGGTCTTGATGGCGTCGTCGGCGTAACTTTTGACGTCGTCACGGATGTCGTCGTACTTGTTACCCAGTGCAATGCCCTGTATCCCGAAGCCGGGCATGGGGACATGCGTGGTATCAACGGAACTCTTGAGCCGTTCCAGACCTGGGATTACGGACTCGCGGAGATCGGCCTGGATCCTAGCGAGCGTCTTGGAAGTCACGTGAATGTCCTGCGACATCTCTCTCCTTGGCAAAGCTAACGGTTGCAGAACATCACCTTAACCGAAAGCAGAATATCTTGTATTTTGTTCTGAGTCATTCGTGAAGTGTTACAGCTGGCAGACAAGGGGAATCTCGTGCTCGATCCTGGTGGTATCAGCATTGAGGAACTGGAGCGGGTCGGGCGGGAGTCCGAGCAAACGATGAACCGGCTTACGGGACTCCAAGAAAGGCTCGCCACCATCCGCGGAACAGGCTCAGGAGCCGACGGGCGCATCGTCGTCAACGCCGACCACTCGGGCCGCATTGACTCGATCGACCTCCATCCGCGCGCAATGCGGCTGGCCAGCGAAGAACTGTCCGAAGAACTGCTGCGGGCGGTCAACGCCGCTCAGGACGATTGCGTGCGGCAGACCAGCGCCCTCATGGCCGAGGCCGGAGTGGAGGAGGTAGTGGACGAGGCCGCCTTCGGGAAGATGGAGCGCCAGTTGACGGACACGCACACCGTGTTCATGAGCCAGATGGAGAGGTACGGCCGCTCGTAGCGGCTGTGCAGGCGGTCGCCCATGCTCGCGACTTCTACCTGATGATCTGCTGTGGCGAGTGCGCGGCTTTCGACTCGAGGGTCGTCCCACGGGATCAGATGCACGAGGTTGACGAGCACGGGCGCCACGCTCTCAGCGCTGTCATTCCTCTCGCGCCGTAAAGACGGTCCCACGCAGAAGCGGTCCTCAGCAGGCCGATGCTGAGGACCGCGGCAGAGGGTGTCAACGTATGGCGTCAGCGGACGCCGGACGGCCGGGGACGAAGCCATTACCCGATCTGCTCGTATCCCCCGCCGGAGTCGGCGCTCTTGGTGCCGCCGGAGAACTTCACCCAGGACCCGGCCGGTGCTGCATGGTAGACGGGCACGGTGTGCAACGGAGTGATCTCCTCATTCTTCACCACGCCCGCTCCCTTAACGTCCACCGCCGACCAAACCAGAGTCCGCGTGCCTACGTTCTTGGTCTTGAACGCCACCGCGCAGGCGTTCTGCTTGCCGGCGTTGTAAAGCAGGTAAGCGACACCGCCACTGAACGAGGCCTGCCGCTCGACCTGATAACCGGGCCCGCAAACTATGGCAGGCGTTTCGACGATCTGGCCGGATGCTGAGGCGGTGGCAGCGGTGCCAAGTGCCGCGGCGCTGAGCACGGCCGCAATGCTTGCGCCGATCGTGGTCTTTCTGACACTCATGATCTTCATCTCCACGTGAAACGCCATTCGTGACAGTTGCTGTCGTCAAGGTGATGCGCAGTCAATCTTGCGCCGTCATGTTTTCCATGTCGTTAGCGCAGAGCGCCAAATGTGTTGGCGACGGGCGCAGACCTTCCAGCGAGCCAGCCGAACTGGGCGTCAAGGTCCTGCGCGAGCTTCAGGTGACCACGCTTCCTCAGGACGGCTACAACGTTCACCGCCGCCTCTGCAAGATGCGCGCAGGGGGAAGCAAGACATGCGCTTGTGCGGTCGGACGCCGTCCCGAACCGAGCGCGCGATCGCAGCGCAAACCTCCTGCTGCGGCGAGTACGAGTGGTGCTCCGAAGGCGGCCTCTACTTTGTTCTATGCCGAACCGAAAGCGGCTACGAAGAGATCGGCAGGGGGCTGCACCCCCAACGCCACCCCTTTCTGGCAAGCGCTCACCGTGGGGCACCAGTGCCGCGAGCAGCCGCTCATCCAGCCGAGCTCCCGCCGCAACTCCCGCTGACCGTAGCTCCCGTTCTGCGCTCTACGCCACGAGCGCTTCCCAGCTCGGACATCACCCTTCCGTCTCGCGCTCCTGGCGCTCGTCGCGGTCGTGGTAGCCGAGCAGCACCTGTATCCCGCGCAGCGGCACGACATACCGGCCGCCGATTCGCAGCACCGGACACGGGAACTGCCCGGTCTTGGCCATCCGGTAGGCCTTGGTACGGCCCATACCGAGCAGCCGCCCCGCTCCGACCAGCCCGACCACCATCGGCTGGCCCGCTGCCGCCTCCCCCTCCATCACGGCCTGAGACTCAGTGGCCTTCTGCAGGTCAACGTCCTGGGCCGACGGCACGCACTGACCCTTCATCTCTTTCACGATCATCTCCTTGTGGCCAGAGGTACTGCTCGTATGGACACGATGTGGCTGTGAAGAACAGACACCCGGAAAACAGGCCGCCCCGAACCGCGGCTATGTAGCGGCGCTACGCCTCGACCAGCAGACGCCCATGCCGGAAGGGCCGTGCTATGCCCCGTCGAGCGGCGACGGACATAGCCCGGTGGGCCGAGATCAAAGAGGGCGGCAGGTGGACCTGGTGCACCGGATTGCATGGACAGTAACCGGCGCGTCTGCGGTTACTGTCCGTCACGGCCCAGCCGACTCCTTTGCCGGCTGGCGGCCCGGGTTCTAGGTCATGCCGGTGGATGGCGTGGCGGGCGGTCGGCGAAACACGAGCAGGTCCTCGTGCGCGACCGCGTGGATCGGCAGCCCACGTGCCCAGCCTTTGCGCGCCTCGTGCAGTTGGAAGAACGACGCACGGTTCCGGAGTTGGCCGTCGCCGAGCCCGCACAGCAGGCAGACGATTCGATCCACGAACACCAGCCCGGCTTCCTCGGCCAGCTGGTGGACATGGCCGGGCAGGTCGACCAGCTCGCCGCGCACCCGATATGGCCGCACTGTGATCGCCGCGATTCCGCCGGGCCGCAGCAGCGTCACGCATCCGGCCAGGATGCGGCCAAACCCCTCCAGAAGTTGCGGAAGCCGCTGGTGGGCGAGGTTGGCGCGGTCGGCCGAGTAGCGCTGGTTCCACTTACGCACCCCCGGCTCGCCGGTGTCGCGGGTGGAGCGGATGTGCCCGTGCGTTGCCGCTCCGTACGGCGGTGAGGTGAGCACCAGTGCCGCCCGCCCGACCAGGTCAGGCAGCAGCCGGGCGATGTGCCTCGAGTCTCCGGCCACCACCCGCCCAACGCCGGGCGCCCCGTGCTTCTTGGCGTGGCCGAGGTTGGCGACCGCCAGGCGCGCCCACTTCTCCTCGAACTCCACCCCCGCGGCATGCCTGCCCAGATGGGCGGCCTCGACCAGGGTGGTACCGATCCCGCACATCGGATCGACCACCAGCTCATCCGCCGCCGTATAGGTCCCGATCACCCGGGCGGCGATCGAAGGCAGCATCTTGCCCGGATGCCGCATCGACTCCGGCACATACCGACCTCGCCGCTGCACCCGCGACGGGCGTTGCCCGGTTGCCCACACCGACGTCGTCACCTCGGCCATCAACGCTCACCCCCGGCCCGAACCGAAGCCTCGGCGACGTCCGGCTCGGTGGCGCGTTCCGCTGCCGGAGACGTCGACGTGCCTGAACCCAGGAGCATCGTGGGTTTTATGAAGATGAGCACGTCGCTGTGCACGCGCGCGCTCGCCGGCAACCCGGCGCACTCCGGCAACCCCTCGATCGCCGCCTGGGCGCGGCGGGAGAGATCCGCGTCGATGCGCTCGCCGCGAGCAGGATGGCGCAGCGCGATGATGTGCTGCAGATACACCAGCCCCGCATCCCGGGCGCGGGCGATGAGCTCCGGCACCGGGTCGACCACACCGCCCTGCCGGTGCAGACCGGTGACCACCGCCAGATGCCCGCCCGGCTGAACCAGCCCCGCCGCGCCGGCGACGTCGAAGACCTCGGCTCCGGCCCCAGAGTCCAGCCGATCAGTGGGCCCGCCCAGGGGCTGCTGGCAGGTCTGCTCGACCACGACCAGCCCTGCACCGCCGGTGAGGTCGGCCAGCACCGGGGAGTCATCGCCGGGGTCGAGGAGGCGTAGTTCGGTGATCTCCAGGTCGTCGTTGGGGTGGGTGCGGGCCAGGCAGGTCCAGGACATGCCCGCGCGGGTCGCGTCGGTGAACACGGCCACCGGCAGGCAGCCCGCCGTCAGCGCTGCCGAGATCAGCTGGTGATCACTCGCGCCGAGGTGGATCACGGTCTCGCCCAGCCGGGCGCAGGCCGCGATCAGATGGCGGGCCAACGGGCCGCTGACTGGATGGCAGCAGCCCGCCGGGCAGGTCGCGATCGATTCGGTGTCGGCCGCCGTCAGCCACACCGACAGCGGTAGATGTCCTCGAACCACATCCTGAGCCTCTCGAACTACCTGGAGGCCGGGCTCACGGAGCTGGGCGTCCGGTCGGGAGGCGGTGGATGAGGAGCCGGGCGCGGCAGGCCCGGTAGAGACGCAGGAACTGGCGGATGCGGAAGCGGTCGAGGTGGTGGTGGGTTCGGTCATGTGGGTGTGGCCCGAGGTGCCGGGCCACCGATCCCTGTCACTGTTCCAAATACCTGCCGCACGACTCGAGTTAGGACAAGCCGTCAAGCAAAGGTTCGGCAATACCAGGCGTGCCGTGTCCTCGCTGGCACCGCCGCTTGGGGCTCTCGGCTTCTCATCCGCGGGTTGTGGGCAACCCGTGGCGGTCGGGGCTCCCCCGATCATCGAGGCTGTGCCGCATTGGCGAGACGCACCGCCATACCCACGACGCTATTACTCTCCGCGCACGACTGGTCACGATGATAATGATGCGGCGTACGGGTCGGATGCCGGGGAGGGGGTCCGGCCCGTACGCAGGCTGCAGACCGAGCCAGCCGGTCAGCCAGGCCGGCGCCCGCACTCCCGCATCTCCTGCCCGCGACCCTGCCGAAGAAGCACGTTTTCGCAGGTCACAGCCCTTCAGGACATTCTCCGGGCATTTCCCGGGCAACGTCCGTCACGGCTCCACCACGGGCACCAGCAGCGTTGACCCAGTGCGACCTCCCCTGAGATGAGAAGACACCGAGGCGTGTCAGCGGAGGCGATCAGCATGCCGCGCCAGGACGAACTGGCCGGATGGCGCTTCGCCAAGCTCGTCGGCCAGATCAAGGCGATGATGTCCGCCGGCCTCAAGCCGGAGTACCGGGGGCTTTACGGCCAGCTCGTTCTCGCCCGCGACGCGGTGACCGAACTGGGTGATGCGGCCGAGGTCCGCCGAGCCGCACGGGCCGCCGGACGCTGGCTTCGCTGGCAGGTCCGAACCCATGTCACCGACGAGGGAACGCTCGCCATCATCGATGACCGCGACCCGGCCCAGGAGATCCGGGAGCGGGCGGCCCGCCGTTCCGCTGAAGCGGTCTCGGCCGTCATCGCCCGAGCGCAGGCCGAGGCCCACCAGCTCCGCACCAGCGCGCCCAGCCCCTTGCCCACCCGGCCTCCGGGCCTCCCGGCCCTGGGGAGAATCTCTGAGCGGCCCGATGCAGGGCCGAGCCACGCAGCGGCGATCCGGAGCCCGCCACGAAGTCTGGGCTCCGGTCCACCGCTTGACGCAAGCTTGACCCGAGACTTTCGATGTCATCGCATTATCGCAGGTCAAGGCCGCCTTCTGGGCGCGATGCCCTGGATCGCACCTTCGTGCTTCTCGACGGCGCAACCCCGTTTCCCAGCGTTTTCGCAGGTCATCCATGGTTTCGGAGCGTGATCGAAAGCTGGGGTGATCTTTGCCTTGCCCGATGTCTGATCATTTCCTGCCCGGCTGCTGCCCGGTTGCTGTCCGGGCGCTGTGGCGGCATGGCGACGTCCGAATCGAACACGCCTTCTCGGGAGCGTCGCCATGTCTCACCCTTCGGTCCGCCTCGCCACCGACACCACCGATGTGGCCATCACCAGCACCACCAGCCCGGCCGCCGACCGTGCGGCCGCCACCGGCCCGTCCACGGCCCACCCGGCCCCAGCCGAAACACTGCCCACCGGCGACCTCGACGCAGACGACGCCCAACCCAGCCAGGCGTGCGATGGCCTCGATGACCATCCGAGCCTGGGCGGGTCGCTGCCGCTGGATGTGGCCGAGCACGCCTTCAACCTGCTCATGCGCGGCCCTGCCCCGCTGTCGATCGACGGCGCACTGCTCGGGCACGGACTGCCGGCTCGGCCGATCCCGCTCAGCGAACTGCGGGGGATGCTGCTGCACCCGTCCTGCTCACGGACCGCCCGTGACCACGTGTGGCGGCACCTCATCGACCAGGCCCGCACCCAGCGGGGGGCGTGGATGGTCGCCGCCGTCGCGCTGGCGATCCCGATGCTGCGCCGCCTCATCGCAGCGCTCGCCGACACGATCCCAGCCGGGCGGACCTGCCGCGAGGACCTGGAAGCCGACGTGCTGGCCGCCTACATGGAAGCTCTCTGCCGGGTGAACCTGACCTGGTCACACCCGCTACTGCGGCTGTCGCGGCTGACCCGCATCACCGTCCTGCGCGCCCACGCCACCGACCAGCCCCATCTGCTGACCGACCCCGACCTCACCGAGAGTAGCCAGCAAACGCTCACCTACCCGACCGGCCATTGCGATGTGCTCCTGGCGCAAGCCGTCGCCGAAGGGATCATCACTGAGCAGGAGGCGGAGCTGATCGCCTTCACCCGGCTGGAGGGCATCGCGCTCAGCTCCTACTGCCGCCGCCGCGGCCTGCTGTACTGCACCGCGCTCAAGCGCCGCCAGCGCGCCGAAACCGCCCTCTACCAGGCCCTCCAGGCCGGCGACCTGTAGCGATCACACCGCCGCCGACGGCGCGCGGCCAGCAAAGAACGCACCAAATCCGCTGGCCCCGATGTCCTAACTCGGCCTTTCACCCAGGTCTTTTAACCACTGAGAAGGCAGCGCGGAGGGCGCCCGGACCCGGCAGCGGGACCCGTACCTGGTCACCGGTCCCTGTCACCCCGGCCCAGCCCACCCGCACTTACTCGCTGAAGGAGGACGCCCACCGGCCCCGCAGCCGGATCCGGCACCTCCGCGCCGCCTTCTCACCCAACGAGAACCAGCCCGGCCCATCCAGCACCTCAGACACACGCAGCCACACACCGCCACACGGCTCCAATCACACGACCCTCCCAGGAGGCAGCACATGACACCCCGCCGGCGCCACACCACCACCTCATCCCAAGCCAACAGCCTCAAAATCCTGCTCATCGCCCTGACCATCCTCGGCAGCATCGCTCTGGGCACCCTGCTCGAATACGCCATCGCCCACGCCGCCACCACAACCACCCACGCCTCCGGCCCTGTCACCGTCTCTGGTCAGGTTCCAGCCGCGCCGGCCTCGCTGAACGCGGTGATCGACAACCTGCGCAACGTCATCGTCGGCCTGCTGGTCGCCCTCGCCACCCTGTTCCTGACCGTCGGCGGGGTCCGCTACATCCTGGCCGGCGGCGACCCAGGCGAAGTCGAAGCAGCCAAGAAGACCCTGCGCTACGCCGCCCTCGGCTACGGCATCGCCGTTCTGGCGCCGCTGCTGGTCACCGTCCTCAAAGGCATCGTCGGAGCCTGACGATGACCCGCCACCCACCACCGCGCCCGCGCCCAGCGAGCACGCTGCCAGCCGCCGCACGTCGCTGCATGGCACAGATCCTCGCCATCCTCGCCATCCTGGCCATCACCCTCACCGTCACCGCGGCCGCAGCAGCCTCAGCCGCCGCGGAACCAGAACCGCCGGGACCTTCGCCGACGTCGAACCCGCAGCCCACACCGCCCGCCTCAACATCCACACCGGGCTCCACACCGGGCTCCACACAGTCCTCCACGCCGAGGACACCGACGGGGCCGATGCTGACGCCGCCGGTCCAGCCGAACCCCAGCACCGAACCCGCAGCTCCCACCTCGCAACCACACCCGGTACCGGAACCTGACTCGGCCGGTGGCGCAGAGGAGTGTGGCTGGCTGGATTTCGGCTGCAAGATCAACCGGGCGTTGAACGGCTGGTTCGGCCTGATCGTCACCGAGGCCATCCAGCCCGCCTTCCAGACGGTCGGCACGCTGCTGCTGTCGGCGCCGCCGCCGTCGATGGTGGCGCGGGTGCAGGAGCTGTCGGCGCACGTGCGGGTGGTGGCCAACGCGCTGCTGGCCTTGTTCGTGCTGGCCGCAGGTGTGATCGTGATGGCGTACGGCAGCGTGCAGACCTCCACCACCGCCGCCGAGGTCGCACCCCGCCTGGTGGTCGCTGCGATCACGCTCAACTTCTCACTCACCCTCTGCCAATACGCCATCGAGCTGGCCAACGGCCTCGTCGCGGCGCTGCTCGGCGAGGGGGTGGACGGGCGGCGGGCCGGCGACCTGATCGCCAACAAGCTCACCAACCCGGTCGGGCAGCTGCAGAGCCCGCAGATGTTCCTGATCTGGATGATCGGACTCGCGGTGGTGATGGGCCTCATCCTGGCGTTCATTGCGATCGTGCGGGTCGCGCTGCTGCTGTTCTTGATGATCGCGGCGCCGCTCGCGCTGCTGTGTCACGCGCTGCCGCAGACCGAGCACATCGCCCGCCTGTGGTGGCGCGCCTTCACCGGCGTCCTGATCATGCAGGTGCTGCAGGCGCTCGTGCTCATCTTGGCGTTCAAGGTGTACTTCACCGACGCCACCGACGCCTTCGCCACCCCCGCCAGCGATCCCACCCTGGCGGCGGTCAAACCGGTCGTCATGCGCGCCATCGACACGCTGGTCCTGATCGGCCTGCTGTTCATCCTGATCAAAATTCCCGGCTGGGTGGCCCGCTCCGTCTGGCAGAACGCCCAACCCCAAATGCTCAGCCGCCTGGTCAAAGCGCTGATCCTCTACAAGACCCTCGGCCTGGCCAAAACCGCCCTCACCAGAGGCGGCCGAGCCACCCGCACCGCCACGAAGGGCGCCAGGGCCGCGCGCCGCCCCGGCCGCCCGCCCAGCACCGCGGCACGAACAGGACGCCGCCCGGCAGGGCCCCGGCCGCGCGGCGGACCGCGAGGACCACAGCCCGCGAGCGGCTCCACCACCACGGGAGGAACACCACCGGTGAACACATCCACTCCGCCCGGGCCACGCGGCCACCAGCAGCTCCAGCTGCCGCTCAATCTGCCGCCCGCTGCATCGCCGTCGGGCTCGCGGCGGACCGGATCCACCGCTGGGCGGGGACGTCAACTGGCGTTGCCGTTCCCGGTCACCCGCGTACCGCGCCCGCCCGCACCGCCCGCACCGGCCGCACCGAACGGCCCCTGGATCCGGCCGAAACCGCCCTGGGCACAGCCGATGCTGCCCGGCATGCCCACCCGCCCCGCCCGGCCCCGGCAACTGCACCTCCACCTTGACCCGCCACCCAGCCGAACCCGCAGGAAGGACGGCCGATGAACGAATCCGAACCATTGATCACGACCATTCCCGCTGATCTCACCGCCCCTGACAAGATCGTCTATGGGCTGAGCTTCCGGCAGATTCTTATCGTCGCCCTGACCGGCGGTATCGCCGCCGCCATCTACTACCTGTTCCACCAGCTCCTGCCCATCGTCATCCTCGCGGCGATCGTCCTGCCGCTCGTGGCGCTCGGCTTGAGCATCGCGCTCGGGCGCCGGGACGGGCTGAGCCTGGACCGCTTCGCCCTGGCCGCCCTGCTCCACACCCGCGCCCGCAAGAAGTTCGTGTCGGCGCCCGAGGGGGTCGCCGAGCCGCCCCGGTGGTGCCGGTTGCGAGGCACGCTGCCTGCCCCGCTGCGGCTACCGGTGCGGGCGATCCGCACCGACGGCGCCCTGGAGCTCACCGACGGCGGGGTCGCGGTGCTGGTGGAGGCCGGCACCCTGTCCTTCCACCTGCGCACCACCAGCGAACAGGCGGCCCTGGTCGGGGCGTTCGGCCGCTGGCTGAACTCCCTCGAAGCACCCGTGCAGATCCTCGCCCGCGCCCGCCAAGCCGACCTATCCGACCTGATCGAAACGGTCGAACACCAGGCAGAGGTGCTGCCGCACGCCGCCCTGGCCGCAGCCGCCCGCGAACACGCCGACTACCTGGCCGAGCTGAACAGCTCGCGCGAGCTGCTGATGCGGCAGGTACTCATCGTGCTCCGCGACCACCCGGCTACCCACCGGGGACGACGCTCGGTACGCCGGAATGCCTGCGCGGCCGTCGTCCTGCGCCGGGCCGCCGAGGCCGAGCGCAGCCTCGCAGCGCTCGGTGTGGCGACCCGCGTTCTCGACGCCGACACGGCCAGCCAGGCGCTGGCCGAGTGCCTCGACCCTGGCGGCCGGCACCCGCTCGGCCAGGCCTTGCCCGACGAGCTGATCACCTCAACCACCGGGAGCACGCCGTGAAGCTACGCCGCCGCCACCGCAGCCATGACCACCAGTCCTGCGCTCTCGCCCATCCGGGGTCGGCGCACGTGGGCGCCCGGACCCTGACCTTGCCCCGCGCGGTCTGCGCATCGTTCGCGGTCACCGGCTACCCGCGCGAGGTCGGCGCGGGATGGCTCGAACCCTTGCTCACCTACCCCGGCCACCTGGACGTGTCCCTGCACATCGAGCCGATCCCGCAGCAGGTCGCGGCGATGCGGCTGCGCCGCCGGCTCGCCCGCCTGGAATCGGCCAGCCGCTCCGACGCCGCTCACGGCAGACTCGCCGACTTCGCCGCCGAGGCCGCCGCCGATGACGCCACCCACCTGGCCGACAGTCTCGCCCGAGGTCATGGCCGCCTGTTCACCGTCGGCCTCTATCTCACCATCCACGCCCCCTCGGAGCCGGAGCTGGCGGCCGAGGTGGAGCGGGTTCGGGCGCTGGCGTCGTCGCTGCTGCTGGATGCGCAACCGGCGACGTTTCGCGCGTTGCAGGGGTGGACCACGACGCTGCCCTTGGGCGTCGACTCCCTCAACACCACGCGCACGTTCGACACCACCGCGCTGGCGGCGGCCTTCCCGTTCACCTCACCCGACCTCGCCACAAGCGTCGGCGAAACCGGAGTCTTGTATGGGCTGAGCGCCACCAGCAACGGCGTCGTCCTGTGGGACCGCTACGCCCAGGACAACCACAACTCCGTCGTCCTGGCCCGCTCCGGCGCCGGCAAGAGCTTCTTCACCAAACTCGAAACCCTGCGCCTGCTCTACCAAGGCGTCGAGGTCGCCGTCGTCGACCCCGAAGCCGAATACGCACGCCTGGCCCACGCGGTCGGCGGCACCTGCCTGCACCTCGGCGCGGCCGGCGTGCGATGGAACCCCTTCGACCTGCCCGCCAGCCACGGCCCCCGCGATGACGTGCTGTCGCGGCGGGCCATGTTCCTGCAAACCCTGATCGCCACCATGCTCGGCGGCACCCCGCTCACCGCGCAGACACGGGCAACGCTGGACTCGGCGATCATCACCACCTACCAGACGGCCGGGATCACCCGCGACCCCGCCACCTGGAGCAGGCCCGCCCCGCTGCTCGCCGATCTGGTCGTCACGCTTACCAGAAAGACGGCCGGTCAGACCGGCGCGGACCTGGCCGCGCAACTCGCCCCCTACGTCACCGGCTCCTACCGCGAACTGTTCGACGGCCCCACCACCGCCCACCCCTCGGGGCATCTGACCGTCTTCTGTCTGCGTGACCTGCCCGAGGAGATGAAAGCCGTCGGCACCCTGCTGGCGCTGGATGCGATCTGGCGGCGGGTGGCCAACCCGCGCGACCGCCGCAAGCGCCTCGTCGTCGTGGACGAGGCCTGGCTGCTGATGAAAGAACCCGAAGGCGCCCGCTTCCTCTTCCGGATGGCCAAGGCGGCCAGGAAGCACTGGGCCGGCCTCGCCGTCGTCACCCAGGACGCCGCCGACCTGCTCGGCTCGGAGCTGGGGCAGGCGATCGTGGCCAACGCCGCCGGCCAGATCCTGCTGCGCCAAGCGCCGCAGGCCATCGGCGCGGTCGGGGACGCCTTCGACCTGACCGATGGCGAACGCCAGTTCCTGCTCACTGCCGAGCGCGGCGAAGCGCTCCTGGTCGCCGGCCCTGCCAGCCGAGCCGCTCTGACCATCGTCGCCTCACCTTCTGAGGCGGCGCTGGTCACGACAGACCCGCAGGTCCTCGCCGAACTCGACCAGCACGATCAACCCAGCCCGCTGCAAGCGCACGCTGCGCAACCCTCCGGCCCGCCCGGTTCCGCCGAGACCACCACCCACAGCCAGGACGACAACGAGGACGGCGACCCGCTATGACCATCAACCCGGCACCGAGCCAGGACGGGCCGTGCCTGCTGTGCGGCATCGACGACCACGACGTTCGGGAGACCCTGGACTTCCTCGCCGAGCTGCCCACCCGCCTGCCCGAACTCGCCCTCACCTACGCGCCCCGCCTCGCCCTGGCCCTCGCCGTCGTGTGGACCGTCGCTGCTGTGGCGCGTTACCTGCTCGGCTGGCTCCGTCACGCCGACATGACACCCGAAGCCCGGCTCATCGAGATCTCCAGCCCGCCGCGCAGCGATCCCGAGGGCGCCGTGGTGCTATGGCGTCAGCTCGTCGGGCTCCTGCGACCCGCATGGAGACGTGCCTTCGCCGGGCAACCGCATCTGGTGTGGGAGTACCACGGCAGCGACGCCGGAGTCCGCATCCACCTGTGGGTGCCCGGCACCATACCCCCGGGGATCGTGGAGAAGGCCGTCCAAGCCGCCTGGCCCGGCGCGACCACCACCACCGGCCCCGCCACCTCCCCCCTCCCCGTAGAGGCGGAGGTCGCGGGCGGGCGACTCGTCCTGGCCGCGGCCGAGCACTTCCCGCTCAAGACCGACCACGACCACGACCCCGTCCGCTCCCTGCTGGAAGCCATGGGCGGACTCCGCGAAGGCGAGCACGCCGTCGTGCAGGTGCTGGCCCGCCCGACCACCGGCCGCCGTCTGCGGCACGCCTACCAGGCAGCCGCCCACCTGCGCGGCGGAGGAAGCCGCCACCGCCTCGGCCGCGTCCTCGATGAGATCCTCCCCCTGCCCACCAGCACCCGCGACCACCAACGCACCGGTGATCTGGCCCGCGACTTCCCCGAACGCGCCGAACAGATCCGCACCATCCTGGCCAAGGCCGGTCAGCCGCGCTACACGGTCGCCGTACGCTACGCCGTCGCCACCAGCCGCGAACCCATCACCTCGGGCACCCCGGCGACCGTCAACCACGACGGCAGGGCAGCCTCTGATCTGACTCGCCGATGGCTGCGCGGCCACGCGCACACCCTGGCCAGCGTCTTCGCCCTGTTCACCGGCGGCCACCAGTACCTGCGCCGAGCACGCCTCTGGCGGCCCGGCCGCACGATCGGCTCACGCCGCCTCGACGGCGGCTACCTGCTGTCCGTCGCCGAGTTGGCCGCGCTCGCGCACCTGCCGTGGGACATCGACGCGCCCGGGATCGCCCGCGCCGGAGCCCGCCCGGTAGCGCCGTCCCCGGCCGTACCCCGCACCGCGCAGGGCGGGGCCGCCCGCATCCTCGGGGACGCAGACAGCGGCCCACCCCGGCCCGTCGCGTTGCCGGTGGCCGACGGGCGGCATCACACCCACGTCCTGGGCGGCACCGGCGTCGGCAAATCCACCCTGCTCGCCAACATGGTCCTGACCGACGCGGCAGCAGGAAGGGGCGCCCTGGTCATCGACCCCAAGGGCGACCTGATCAACGACATCCTCAACCGCCTGCCCAAGCGGGCGATCGGCAGGACCGTGGTGTTCGACCCGCAAGACCCCACGCCGCCGCCGTCGATCAACATCCTCGCCGGACACGACCCCGCCTTCGCCGTCGACTCCGTCGTCACCATCTTCCACCGCTGCTTCTCCACCGCCTGGGGACCCCGCGTCGACGACCTGCTGCGCTCCACCTGCCTCACCCTCACGCACGTCCTGGGCCGCAAGGCGACCCTGGCCGATGTGCCCAGGCTGCTGACCGACGCCACTTTCCGCACCCAGATCATCGCCCGGCTGGAAGACAGCCTGCTGACCGGGTTCTGGGACTCCTACGAAGCCCTCACCCCGGCCGGGCAGGCCACCGTCATCGGCCCGGTGATGAACAAGCTCCGCGCCGTCCTACTCCGCCCGTTCGTGCGACAGGCACTGGCCAGCCCGGACACCACCGTGCCCATCGGCCGACTCCTCGATCAGGGAGGGCTGGTGCTTGCGCGGCTGCCGAAAGGCATTTTGGGTGACGACGCCGCCCGGCTGTTCGGCTCCATCCTGCTCGCCCACACCTGGCAGGCCACCACCCGCCGCACCCAGCTCGCCGAATCCGACCGGCCCGACGCCTCACTGGTGATCGATGAGTGTCACAATTTCCTCAATTTGCCCGGCCACGTCAACGATGTGCTGGCCGAGGCGCGCGGCTACCGGCTCTCCCTGGTCCTGGCTCACCAGCACCTCGACCAGCTTCCCAGCGATCTGCGCGAAGCCCTGTCCGCGGACGCGCGCAACAAGATCTACTTCAACGCCTCGCCCAAAGACGCCGGCGAGCTCAAGCACCACACCGCGCCGCTGATCAGCCCACACGACCTCACCCACCTCGGCGCCTACCAAGCCGCCGCCCGCCTCATCATCGACGGCCAGCAGACCTCCGCGTTCACCCTGCGCACTCGCCCCCTCTCACCGGGGATCGAGGGTCGTGCAGAAGAGATCCGGCAGGCATCCCGCGAGCAGTTCACCCAGCCCGACACCGCGCTCCAGAGGCCCGCCCGCAAGCCGCGCGGCCACAACACTCTCGAACACGACCTGCGCACCGACCTGCGCAACCGGCTCCTCGGCCACGACGAAGAGCCCGCCTGACCCGCCAACCGATCCACCGGCCACGCATACATCCAGCACTCTTTGCCTTCAGGAGATTCGCTATGCCCGTCACTCGTATACCGCTCGGCCTGCCTCGCTTCGACGCCGATGCCATGGCCCAGGCCGCCGCCCGGCTCACCCCCCGCGACTATGAGGTCCTGGAGCACCTCCTGCACCACCGGGTGCTGACCACCCACCAGCTGCAGCGACTGTTCTTCACCAAGCCGCAGCCCACCCGCCGCCGCCTGGCCATCCTGCGCCAGCTCCACACCATCACCCGCTACCGGCCCTGGACCCCCTACGGCGGCTCCGCCCCCTGCCACTGGGTCCTCGGCCGCGCCGGAGCCGAACTCCTCGCCCTGCGCAGCCACACCACCGTCAAAGACCTCGGCTACCACCCCGACCTGGCCATGTCGATCTCCGTCTCCAACAAGAGCGGCCACCAACTCGGCGTCAACGACTTCTTCGTCCACCTGCACCACCGGGCCCGCCACACCCCCAACGCTCAGCTGCGCGCCTGGCTGTCGGAAAAGCAGTGCGCCAAAATCTGGGGCGATCTGGCCCGCCCCGACGCCTACGGCTGCTGGCACGAAAACGGCCGCCAGATCGACTTCTTCCTCGAACACGACACCGGCAGCATGACCCTGACCAAGGTCACCGACAAACTCGCCACCTACACCGACCTCGCCGACACCACCCAGATCACCACCCCGCTGCTGTTCTGGCTGCCCAGCCGAACCCGCGAAACCAACCTCCGCACCCTCATCATCACCAGCGAACTGCCCATCGCCACCGCCGTCCACACCGACCTCGACGACGGCCCCGCCGGGCCCTGCTGGCTCCCCCTCCCCAGCCAGGCAGATCAGGCGCGCATGCGGCTGGCCGAACTCCTCACCGCCTGGCCCCACCTCACTCTCGGCCGCAACCTGGAACAGCCCGCCAGCACCGCCGCCGACTCCTACGACGACTACCTCGACAGCCTGTTCCCCGAGAAAGAGGAGAGCAGGTGAAGGCCGCCGCGGCCGGCGCCGCCCTCCTGCTGCTCCTCGTCTCGGCCTTCGTCGCAGCCGCCACCAGCCTCCTGACCACCTCCGGAACACCCGGCGGCCTCGCCTGCGCGATCACACCCCACACAACGAGCAGTACGGGGGGCGGCCCGGTCGCGGCCCCCGCCTTCACCGGCGTCGCCTCCACCGCCGTGACGTTGGACAGCGAGCAGCAGACCCACGCCGCGCTCATCGTCCAACTCGCCACCGAGCGCGGCCTGCCCGCACGAGCAGCCGTCATCGCGATCGCCACCGCCCTGCAAGAATCCCGGCTACGCAACGTGCACTACGGCCACCTCGACTCGCTAGGCCTGTTCCAGCAACGCCCCTCGCAAGGTTGGGGAACACCCGAGCAGATCCTCGACCCCCGCCACGCCACCAGCACCTTCTACCAGCGCCTGGTCAAGGTGCGGCGCTGGGAACAGCTCCCGCTCACCCGGGCAGCGCAAGCCGTCCAGCGCTCCGGCCGCCCCGACGCCTACGCACCGTGGGAGCCGCTCGCCCAACGCCTTGTTGACACCCTCACCGGCGCCTGCGTCCCGCTCATCGCAGGCGAGCAGATCGCCGCCGTGCTCGCGTACGCGCACGCCCAACTGGGCAAACCGTACCTATGGGGCGCCGAAGGACCTGCTGCTTTCGACTGCTCCGGGCTGACCATGCGCGCCTACCAAGCCGCCGGAATCTCGATCCCCCGCGTCGCCGCCGACCAATGGCGCCACGGCCCACCCATCCCATCTGGACGAGAACAGCCCGGTGACCTCGCCTTCTTCAACAGGCAAGCCGACGGCCCCGGACACGTCGGCCTGGTCATCGGCAACGGGCAGATGATCCACGCCCCCAACCGCCGAACCGTCGTCAAAATCGACCCCTACCAGCGCGAGGACCTGATCGGTTTTACCCGCCCAGCCGCCCATGCCGCCACCGGCCAGCCCGACCCACGCTGACCGTAGGCCACAGCAACAACCCTCGCCGCGCACGCACGGCACCGGACGGCACCGCCCCTACCGGCCGCCCTACGGCCTTCACGGCCGTGGACGGGCCACAGCCCCCGGATCACGGCCATGGCGGCCCAGCGGGATGGCCCCCCAGCTCGGGGCCGTACCAGCATCCGGCGGGTGAGCTGCACGTTTCTCCCCAAACTCGTGGTCGCACAGAGCAATGTGACCGATACTTTCCGAGAAGCCTTCAGTGGTACCAGGCAAGGGAGACACCCCCCGTGTGCGCCATGCGCTTCGCCCCGTCCCAGCTCATCGTCAGCCTCTCCTACGACCTCAACAACCCGATGAAGATCCGCGCCAAGCACAAGGTCGCCGGCATGCTCCTGCTCGACCGCGATCACGCCAACCGCCTCGAAAAAGGCTGGAACGTGCCCGGCGCCTACCTCCTGCTCGACCGGCCCAACACCGACGGCCGATGGGGAGCCTACGTCGGCAAAGCCACCACCCCCGGCCTGCGCCACCGCGTCCTGCAACAGCTCAAAGACCGCGCCCACTGGTACCGGGCCCTGCTCATCCGCTACGAATCCAACGACGACGAAACCCTCAACAGCAGCGAAGCCGGATGGCTGGAAGGGCGCCTCTACGACCACCTCGCCAAGGCCAGGCAGGTCGACCTGCACAACCGCAACCGGCCCTGCGACCCCACCTTGTCCGACGATGACGAGACCAGCCTCATCGACTACCTGCTCCCCATCGAATCCGTGCTCCGGCTTATCGGGCACACCCTCTACCCCCGCCCAGCAGGTGCCCCCGACGGCGGCGGACCCCTCACCAGAAGGATCGAGTCCAAGTCGGAGGCAAACAAGCCCGCCCCCCACCTCAGCCCGCGCGGATCGACCCCTAAAACCAGCCCGCCGTTGGGCCCGGCAAAAGACGTGAAGAAGATCATCGCGCAGATCAAGGCGGGCACCTATGTGTATGAGCCACCGCTAAGCCGCTAACGTCATGACACCCGGTGACGGAGGAGGTGTGCCCCGGCCAGCGCAATTAGCCTGTGCTGGACGGGGCACACCCCCTACGCCACCGGATCAGGCGCTACCGAACACGTCCTCGTCCGTCGTATCTCCCTCGCCCTCTGTTTCTTCCTCGTCGTCGTCCTCGTCGCGGTCGAAGATCCGGCAGGCGAGCTCCTCCTCTTCGGTGAGGACCACGGCGAACAGCTCCTCGACCCCGAGGGCCAGGGCCCTGCACAGGCGGTGCCAGCCGTCGATGATCAGCATGCCGCCGTTCGGGACCGTGGCCATGATCAGCGGCTCGGACAGATCTACCTGGGCCGCGTGCTCGGCGTCGATGGCGACCAGCTGAATCATGCCCGCCCACCACCGGGTTTGGATCCGCCCATCCGGGGCCCGGTCCTGAGTGATTCTCTTGGCCTGGGTGATGTCCCAGCGCCAGCCGAGCATCTGGAAGATTTCCACACCCGTGCTGTCCGCTCGGTCCGATCCGGACCGGCGGGCGGCCGGTGGCTGTGGCATGGCGGACGTGGGTTCGCCGGTGCCGGTGGGGTGGGGGAAGGTCATGCCGTGGCCTCCTGCCCGGTAGAGGCGCTCGGAGACTGCTCCGCCAGGGAGGCCGGCTCGAGTGTCTCGGCTTGTGCGAGAAAGGTGCGGGCGGCGCCTTGTCGGATGAGGGCGAGGCTGTGGTCGAGGTGGGCCAGGGCGAGCTCCAGCTCGCCGTCCTGCCCGCGCGTTCCCACCTGGCTGGGCTCTGGTGGGGTGGGGTTATCGAGGTAGGGGGTGATCCAGGAGACGAACCTGGCGATGGCCTGGGCAGGGCGCAAGCCTCCGCCGTCGGCGTGCTCGAGGTGCCGGGCCATCAGCCGCCACCAGATGCAGAGGGTCTGCGCGTGCAGGGTGTCGTAGATCTGCTCGGCGGTCAGCCGTTCGCCCCGGCCGAGTCGCCGGACGATGTCGTCGAGGTGCTGCTGCCAGGTTTGCTGGGCCTGCTCGGTGATCGCCTGTAGTGAGGCCGGGACTTTTACGGGTGGTGCGCCGGTGGCGGGATGCCGCTGAGGGTTGTTCATGACAGGGGTGTCCTTCCTTGGGGGATGTCGCCAGCGCCGGGATGCGCTGGCATGGTCGGCTGGCCGGTCATGGCCCCGCCACTGTCGAGGCGGGCGAGGGCTGGGGTGATCGGTCGGGGTGGTCGTGATCCACCGGTGCGGCCGTGGTCGGGGTGGCTGTGGCTGCCTGGTCGAGGAGGTGCTGGGTGAGGAGGTGGCCGCTGTCGGTGAGGAAGTCACGCGCGGCGATGCGCGCGGCGTGGGCCAGGGCGTGGTCGAACAGCGTCCCCGGCCGGGCGGCTGGAGGCTCGCCGGTGAGGTAGTGGCGGGCCCAGGAGCGCATTCGCCGTAGGGCGTGATCGCAGGTCAGCCTCTTGCCGGTGATCTCCTCGTCCACCAGATCCCACCAGGCGCGCGCCGCCTGGGCGTGGGCGGTGACGAACAGTTGCTCGCCGGACAGCCGTTGCCCGTTCTGCAAGGCGAAGATCGCCTTGGCTGCCGCCGTGTAGAAGGCGTGCCGGGCGGCGGTGATCTTCTCGGAGGTCAGCTGCTCACACGAGAGCCGCGCCGTCTCATCCTGGGATGTGGTGCCGTCCCGGGTGGGAGGGGTGCTGCTCGGTTCGCCGGGCGGGGGCAGGGGGCCGGGCTGGTAGCGGTGATCCATCGGGTGGTGTCCTTTCGTTGGGTGGCAGGGACCGGTGAGGGGTGAGGGTCATGGGGTGGCCGCACGGCTGACGGCCCGGGACGTCACGCGGCCTGAGCTGAGGCGCAGGCGGGTGAGGCGGATGAGGGGCGGCCGGTGTACGGGCCGGTGGGACGCAACCCCGTACACGCCGTCATGGGCGACGTTCCAGGGCCGAGACCCGCTCGGTCACGGTGGCCGGGGTGCCGGGGTCGGCCGGACGGGTGTCGTGATCGGCGGGGAGGGCGAGCGCCTCGGCGAGTTTCTCGGTCGCGTCCAGGAAGGCCCGCGCGCCGCCCCGGCGGGACTCGGTCATCGCCAGGGCGAACAGGCCGCCGTTGGACATCGGGCGGGCGTTGAGCAGCAGCTCCTGGGCCCGTTGCCGGACGGTCAGCACGGCGGTCGCGCCGTCAACGGTGTCTTCGCGGCCGTGGGTGAGGTCGGTGACCTGCTGCCACCACGACATCCGCTGGTAGGCGTAGGCGATCCGGGCCAGGTCCTTGTCGTGCAACGTGCCCTGCTCATCGAGGCAGGCGATGCGGTTGAGGGCCTCGCTGAGTTCCCAGCGGGCGGTGTTGGCGTGGCGGATGGCCTGGTCTTCGAGTCGGCCCATGACGATCTCCTTCGTGGTAGCGGTGGATGACGTACGCGGGTGGGTATCGGCCCTGGTTGAGGCTTTGGGTGGGCCCCGGCCCGGCCCGCCGCGCACCCCGGGGATCCGGGGCGGGCGGCCGGTGTGGCCGGTCGGGGGTTGGCCGGTGTGGGGTCCGGTACGGCCCCCGTGCGGGGGCGGTACCGGACACCGGCGCTGTGGGCGCTGTGGGTTAGGCGGTGGCCAGGAGCCGGAACGCGCGGGCCTTGAGCTTGGCGTTGTCGTGGTCGTCCAGCAGGGCCCGCTCGGCGCGCACGGTGGCCACGTCGCGGCTGCCGAACACGGGGCTCTTGTGGTCCAGCCGCTCGGTCACCGCGTTGTAGGCGGCCCAGCGCGTGTTGCGGATCGGCTCCTGCGTCGGGGCCTGCGCGAACAGGTACTCCAGATCCCGCATGGTCAGGTCGTGATTACGCTTCGCGAGTTCCTTGGCGTCGGCCGGGAGGGGGTGGAGCCGGTTGGCGAACTGCCGGAACTCCTTCACATCCATCGGCATGGCGAGGAGTTTCTCGGCCTCGGCGGCGAACGCTTCGCCGTGCTTCCAGGTCAGTTTCAGCGCCTCACGCGCCTCGGCGATGCGCCCGGCCACGTTGCCGGTATGCCGGACGGTGAACTTCGAGGCGTGGTTGGCGAGCGCGGCCCGTTCGGTGTTCGCACAGACGACCCGGACCGGGGTGGCGACGGTGACGAACGACCCCCACCCGTCATGCCGGGAAAACGCCGCCAGGTAGAGGTCGAGCTGGTCGAACCCGCCGACCATGAGCGGTTCGGGCAGCCGCATCGTGACGAACACCCGGCGTCCGCCGTTCAGCGATCCGCCCGTGTCGAAGATCGCCCCCGATTCGTCCACCAGGGTCTGCAGGAAGCCGGTGACGTCCTCGTTCTGCAGGACCTGATAGTCGCGGCCGACGCGGCCGAGCCGTTCGGGCGCTCCGGTGACGGGGTTGGTGCGCACCACCAGGAAGTCCTCGTCCGTGACGACCGGCAGGCCGGTGACGGGGTCGGTGACCTGGCCGACCGGCACCTTGCGCACGTTCCACCCGGCGAGCTGGGCGTTGGACAGCAGGTCCTCGGCGGTCATCGGGCCGGGCGCGGTGTAACCGAGCCCGTGCCAGCCCGGCTTACCGGCGGCGGCGAACCCGGCCGAACCGTTGGCGAAGACCTCGATCTCGTGAGCCATGACAGTTCCCTTTCTGATGTGCGGTCCTGATGCGCGGTGCTGATGCGTGGTGGTGATGTGCGGGCATGCGAAACAGAAGCGATGACGGATAGGCGTTGCCGGGTCCGGCCCCGGCCCGGTTCGACCGGTGTGCCGGTGCTCAGAGGGTCGGTGTTGCCGCCCGCGCGACAGGCCCGGGGGGCCGGGGTGGCGGTGGGTGCCGCACATGACGGCGGGTCGGGGTGTGTGCGGCGGGGTGCGGCCGGGCCACGGGCGGGTCTGTAGGGGTGTCCCGCCCGCTACCTACCGCTCCGGGGTGGACGGGCCGGTCAGGGCGGCCCGCCGCGCGCCCCGGCTCAACCGTCGTAGCTGTCATCCCCCGCGCCGCCCTCGGCGTCAGCGTCGGCTGACGCGCCGTGGTCGGCGGGGTTGGCGGTGGGGGCGAGAGCGAAGCGGCGGGGCCGCTCACAGGACAGCACCGCATCCCCGAGGCTGACCAGCCGGTCCAACGCGTTGGCCACCGCACCGGACGAACGGTCCAGCGCCCGCCCGATCTCATACGGGGTGAAGTCCTTGTCCGGGAACTCGATCAGGTGCGCGTGCACCATGTCCCGCAACGCGCTCGGCCGGACCCCGTCCCCCGCACCCGCGCCGCTTGCGGCACCCGGACGGGTCGCCGTCGGACGGGCCGGGGCGGCGGTGGTGGTGGTGCCGGTCAGCACCGCCCGCGCGTTACGGTGCGCTGAGGCGACCTTCGTCATGGCCATTTCCAGGCACCCCAACGCCATCACGGCGTTCCCCTGATCCTTTGCCGAGATCACTCCGCCGAACAGCTCGATCAGTTCCGTCAGGTCGGCCTGTGCCCGTGCCCATGCAGGATCATCGGCCACCGGCTCGGACACCGGCTCGGACATGTCGGCGTCGGGAACCGCGTCGTGTTCGCCGCCCGGCTGGTCCGAACCGTGACCGGCCGTGTCGTCAATGCTCAGACCGTCCGTCTGGCCGCCCGGCTCCTCAGCCAGGTCCGCCTCGTCGGTCGGCTCCTGCGCCGGGGCAGGGCTGGCCGAAACGATGGGTGACGGGAGCGCCTCATCGTCCGAGGCGGGTACCGCCTCCGTGTCCGGGGTTTCCGTGTCCGGTGCGGTGATCGCGGCAGGCGCGACATCCGTCGGAGCCGGAGCCGGAGCCGGGGCCGGGGCCGGGGCCGGGGCCGACGCGTCGGCGGTACCGGTCGGCACGGGGGTGTCGATGGTGATGGGGAACCACCGGTCAGCGGCGCGGCCCCGCGTCTGACCGTCATTCACTCCCGGCTCACGGCGGGCGCGCCCCTCGGTCTCGAACTGGTTGAGGATCTTGCCCGCGACCATCCGGTTCAGCCCGGCCGCCGCCCCGATCACCGTGGCTGATGCGCCCGGCTCGGCGTTCAGCGCGGCCCACACCGCCGTCACACGCGCGTCCGTGTCCGTGGCGGGGTCGGTGTCCGGGGTAGCGGCGTCGGGGCCGTCAGGGGCCGTTACAGGCGCGGCGGCGGCGGGAATGGTGACGGCGGTTTCCGCGTCAGCGGGAACGGTTTCGGTGACGGTCATTTCCGGGGTTTGAATAGCCATTTCGTGACGCCCTTTCCGGTCGCCCTACCGGCCCCGTCCGGGCCGGTGCTTTTCGTTTGCGTCACGACCATCCCTCGCAAGCAACGCGGACGGCAAGTCGACCGGGCCATTTTCTATGTCACCCCAACGGCTGGAGAGGCTGACCTAACAAACCAACCACTGATCTGCGGAAACATCTCGCGAGAAGCCCATGAGATCGGCTTGACATGAGACGCGCGTCCAGCTCTTCACCTATTTCACCGGACGACGGCAAACGATGCCCGAATGCCCGAATACCGCGCGAAAGAAACTGCGGGGTTAATGCGCATCGCGGTTGACAAACATGGCTGGATCGAGCGTCCATGGAATGAGGCGGTAAACCCCGCCGGTCACGGCACCGGAATAACACGCCGGGGGAAATCGAAAGGCACCGCATGACACACGCCAACACCACCACCGCCCGCCGTATGGTCAGCCCCCGGCACGCCCGCGCGCTCATCGACCACGGCCCCGGATGGACGATCATGTGGGACGACCGCAACGTTCAACCCGTCATCGCCCGCCCCGAACGCGGCGATGACGGCAGCCTCCTCGAAATCTGCACCTACGAGGACATGTTCACCCTGGGAGGCTTTTGCGACCCCGGCGAAGACGCCCACACCTGCCAGGCATGCACGCCGGGCGCACAGCCCGACTTCGACGTGATCGCCGCCCACCTGACCGACACCCTCGGCGACCTCTACCTCGACCGCGCCGACATCGCCGCGTGCATGCCCCTGACGCTGCCCTACACCCGCGCCCTCGCCGAACACGGACTGAACCGCAGGTTTCAGGGCGTACGGCGAACCCATCTGTTCGATCAGCTCTACCGCTCACCTGACGGCCACCTCATCGAGCTGACCATCCCCCTGCCCACCACACCCGATCAGCCCCCCGCGCCCCCGCTCACGATCGAGTGGGCCTACCTGTGCACCCACTCCGCCGCCCCCGGCAACCCCGGCCCGCAACCCGTCGCCCCGGCCGACACCCTACCCGCCGACATCGCCGCAATGATCGCCACCCACCTCGCCATCCACCCGCCCGCACCCGCCATGGACACCATGAACGGCGCTCACGCGGCCGACACACCCGCCCCCGCGTAACCCGGCCTCGGCAACCGAAGGGCCCCGTGCACCCGCCTACAGCCGCACCCGGGGCCCCGCCCATGCCCACGCACAACACCCCCCGCCGCACCGGGCGGCGGGCGGCGGGCGGCGGGCGGCGGGCGGCGGGATCCTGCTCGCCGAGGCACTCCCTGACAAGTCCTCACCAGGGCCGGCCGAAGCGCCGGCAACAAGCGAAGGGCTTGAACATCAGCACAATGAGCAGGCAAGCAACGCACCAGGGGAACCACGGCGAGAAGAGCAAGCCAGCAGCATGCCAACCAGCCCGCACACATATTCAAAGGAGTCGTCTATAGACGATTCGGGGCGGCCATCGCAACAGCCGAAACCCGCATGACCTGAGCAAAAGACGCACCACCGGGTGTCGCGCTCTCAGCGGCGACACCGGACGCGACAACAAAACGCGACACCGGACACAACACAGAACAACGCCCCCCGCCTGAACCCACAACAGCGAACGCGACAACACCCCCGCCGGGCCCGACAGCCGCCTCCCGTCGCAGGCGAGGGTTCGCCTCGCCCCCCGCCAACGGCGGCCCCAGCCTCAGCCCGGCGCGTCCGGTCCGGCCGCCCAGCGCCCCCACACCGGACGGCCGGACCGGTATCGACACCCACCTGCACCCCAGGTGTCAAGCCCGAATCACGCCAGGGATGCCCCGGACCTCAGGCAGCGCCGACAGCGGCCACTGTGGTGGGCTTCGACCGAACCCGGCGATGACGAGACCCACCCCCACCATGCAGCCCGCCTGCGCCAGCCCGGCGGTCGCCATCCCGTGCCCGCGCACCTGACCGCGAACCGCCCCCGCTTCCGCGCCACGGCCACACCGGCCACCCATGCGGCCACCACGCCACCCGCACCGGATCAGCGACGGCGGCAGCAACCGCCCACGTGCCCGTCCCCGACCGTTCAGCGGCCACCACCCCCGGCGGCGACGCACCCACCCTCAGCGCGCCGCTCAGCCCCGCCCCGACACCCACACCCACCGCACCCACGCCCACCCTTGACGCCGACGCACGCGACGGTGACGTGCCCGGCCTCGCCCGGCCCTCATACGACTCCGCCCCCGGCAGCCCGGGAGCGGTCGACACCGACGGGCGGCCAGGCTCCGCCCCACGACACTCGCCCAGGACGGACATGGCCGATCCGGACCTGGCCGGGAGGCACGTCAACGCCATCGGCGGCAGGGCCTGACGCAGTTCCACCGGACCTGCCGCGCCGATCACGACCTGAGGACCGCGCATCGCCAGCCACCGATACCGCACCACCAGGAAAGCCCAATCAGGCCAATCCCGGCGCAACCCGGCCAGCGCCTGCCGCGCCCACGACTCCTGACCGAACGCCGACCCCCGATCCGTCCCCCGCCTCACCATCCCTTCCCCCAGCAGGGCCGGGGCCAGAGCAACCGCCCCCTCTCCACCAGCCCCCTCTCCATCATGGGAGCCCGGTCGGCTCGTCGACACCGGCACACCAGCCACCAGGCCCGCCCCCAGAACACCGGAGTGTCCTTCGCAGCCCACCGGCGAGACACCGACACCGGCGTCAACACGACCCGCTCCGGTTGCGATCTCCCCAGAGAACATCGGCATCGGCTCGGGCGAACGGTCCGGCCCCTGCCCTCTGCCGACAACACCGGCCGCATCGCACGCGCCGACCGCCGCAACCGTCTCGCCGGACAAGGCCAGCTCCGCCCACGCCGCATGCCCGGTGACCGCATCACCCGCCACCCCGACCCGGACCGCCAGTTCAGCCACCCCGGCCAGCCCCCGCCCATGCTCGGCCAGCACCGGCACCGAGCCCGGCGTCCGAGAGAAGTCCGGAACCGAACCCCCGCCCAGGTCATACACGACAATCCGGGCCACGTCCGCGCCGCGCAGCACCTCCACCACGAAGAACCCCCGCTCCTGCCCCGAACGCGAGTGCCGCAGCGCGTTGGCGACCAGCTCGGCCGTCACCCACTCCGCGTCCTCCCCCTGACCGGTGTCGGCCAGCAACCGGCCCACCAGGCGACGCGCCGGAGCAGACTGATCCGCCCGCCCCGGGAACGCCTGCCGCCAGGCCATCCCGCCCCACACCGGCCGAGAGTGGAAGGTCGACATCACCAGTCCCGGCGCCAGATCCGGGAACTCCTCCCCACGCGGCTGCCGGTGCGTACGCGGTCCGAACAGGCGACTCGACTCGCTCGAAAGTGTGTGCTGCGTGCGGCGGTCCATGCTGGCCGTCCCTTTCCGGTCCCGCCCCGGCCCGTCCGGGAGCGGCCAGCACCATCGCCCACCTCGCCGCCCGAATCACATCCCCAACCCGCAACCCACCCCCGGGCGTGCCCCGACCAGCACCAACGCCGCCCGAACCGCCACCCGAGGTCCGGTCCCGTGCCCGGTAATCACCCCACGCAGAGGCTTGAGCCTCTCGCCAGCGCCCGTCTACCGTCCCCCAACCCCCCGTGCGGGGGCACCAACACGCCGCCCATAGCGTGAACGGAAAGGGACCTGACCGCATGTGCAGCACCGGATACCAGACGCTGCTCGACTGCCGCCGCCGCAGCCGCTACCTGCGCCAGCACGGCTTCACCCTCGACCAGATCGCCGTCATCCTCGCCCTCGACCACCCCGTCACTCCACTACGCCTCTACCGCCACGCTGCCGGCCTCACCGCCGCCCAAGCCGTCGCCGCCTTCCACCGACTCGCCGACACCACCGGTGCAGGACTACGCGAATCCCGCCTCTACGAGCACGAAACGTGGCCCGAAGCAGGCCGGCGCCCCTCCGTCCACGCCCTGCGCCTCCTGGCCCGTATCTACGGCACCCAGCCTGGCCACCTGCTCACCCCCGCCATGCTCGCCACCTACACCCCGCGCGACCAGCACTCCCTCAGTCGAGGAGACGGATGAGGCCCCGGTCACGCGACCAGGGCCTCGCATCGCCAGCTCGCCGCCGGCACAACCGGCCAACTGACAGCTAACGTACAAATCGCTCATATATCTGCCGGGCCTGCGGACTCGGCGCCGCGTCGATCTCCGCTAGCCGCTCCTTCAACAGCCCGAACGAGCGTCGTACGGCAAGCTGACGGCCCAGCCCTCCCTGGATCGCCATCAGCTGGCACCACAACATCTCGCTGTGGGGGTCGATGCGCTCCACCGCCAGCCGCAACACATCCAACGCCCGATCCGGCTCACCCCCACGCACCAGCTCGGCCAACCGCTCAGCGGCATCAACCGCTCGCCGCTGAGCGGCCTGCCGCAGCGGGACAACCCACAGCGCATCACGCCCGGCCAGCAATGGTCCCTGATACAAGGCCAGCATTTCCTGCAACGCGGTCAGCCGAGCCGACTCCTGTCCCGCGCTGCCCGCGCCGATGAAGGCCTTCTCAAACCGCCAATAGTCCACATCGAAATGGGCCGCCGCCAGATGCCGCCGCTGCCGCGTCTTCACCACGAACTTCACCTCCACCGCAAGACCGGACGCCTGCCGCATCACCTGGTTGAGCTGCCGAACCGCCGACTCCAACAAGCGGCCACCTCGGGCAGCATCGCCTGGCCACAGGGTGTCGATGATGCTCTGCGTCGAAAATCCTTCCGGAGACGTCGACAGCAAGGCGAACAGGTCGGACGCCTCGGCCCGGCCGAAAGACAGCTCCGCCCCGCCGTACAACAGCCGCGGCGTCCCCAGCACCTCGGCCTTCGCCTTGCCCGGCGCCGCCACGAACCCGGACGCCATCAGCGCCGGAGCCGAGGAGGTTACCGCCATGCCCTCCGGGGCGGCGACGCCCGCCTCGCCCGCCTCTGTCTCGGTGTTGGCGCCCAACCGAGGCGCATCGACGTTCGCCTTCTCCTCGGGATTCACTTGTGCTTCTATGGTGCGGCGGTCGCCGGCGACGAACCCCGCCGCGGCGGCATCGATCGCAGGCATCTCAGCGGAGGCAGCAGGCACCACGTCGCCGTCTCGCCTGCTGTCAGAGCGCCCGGAAGTAAGCCCGGCCGAAGAACCCGCAACCGCCAGGCCCGGCCGAAAGCGCCTTCGGGCGATCAGTGTGGCTCCCAGCAGCATGACCAGCAGCCCAAACCCCAGCGCAGCGCCAAGCGGCCTCACGTCAGACGAAGCCCCGAAACGGCGCCCCGGAGCATCGCTTGCACTGCCAGTTGTCGGTGGCGACGAAGATGGCCCAGATACTGGAGGTGACGGAGAGAGCGACGGCGTAGTGGTCGGACTTCGCCGGGGATCACGCCGGGGCGAACGTGAGTCGTTGTCCTGACGTTGCCTGCGATCGATGCGCCGGGCGTTGTTGCCTCGGCGCGAGACGGATGTCGACGGGCGATTCGGCCGCGAAACCGCCTCCCGCTGCCTGCGCGGCCCAGCTTCCCCTCTGTCCATGCTCGCCACAGGCGCAGGCGTGGCGGGCACAGGCGTGGACGGCTTCTGTCTGGAGACCGGGCCCTCCGGCGTCGAACGTCCCCGAGGCCTCGGGGACGGCGCCGTCCCCGCCGGCACCCGACGGGAATCTGCCAGCCGCTTTCCGAATTCCAGCCCTCGGCCCTCTGCCAGGTCCTCGTAGACCAACACGCACAGTTTGTCCATGTCGAAGACCTGGTGCGCTTCCTTAGAGGCCCACTGCGAGGGGCAATATGGTTCCACACGCGCCAAAGCCACGCTGGGACCACCCAGCAAAGCGACCATCAACGCGCCCGCGACGGTCATTCCACCCAAAAGCCCGGAATCTTCGCACTTCCAGTTATGTGGGAGACATTCCTGAATCACCAGGATCCTCCAGAGGGTTTGACTACGTCAGCCGATTTACCACCACGCCCTTCGTGCCACGCCACCGAAAGAGAATAAAGATCACAAAGACATGACACCGCGCCGCACCCCGGGCTCACGGCTGGTTCCAGCACTCGGGAACACGACCGGCAGCCGCGATATAGAGGGCGCCGATGAGCCTCATCACAAACCCAGGCGACCGCCCTGGCATCCCTGCTCAAGCCCAAGATCCGCGACGTGCCTCGAGGCCAGTGGCACGAACACCCGGCGAACGCGCCGTAGCAAGCGGCACGTCAGCCGGGCCGGTATTGCGCCTTGCACGCGAAAAAGGGGGGCGAACGCCTCTTCGAGCGTTCCGGGCATAACGCCACGTCATTTCTGGGTCGACTGTCAGGAACCGGCTCATCGAGGAGATCGCCGTTGTGCCGGTCCGTGGCCACCAGGAGCGCAGGAGCCGGGTCCGGCAGCTTCCCGACAATGCTTCCATCCCGGTTGCGGTCCATGCCGCCGAGAAGAGCCACTACTCATCCCTGCGGACCCCGACATGATCGGGAGCCGTACAACAGCACCGCCAGGCGCGCACTGCTGAAGGCGTGCCAACCACCTCGCGCACCGGACGCGATGCGCAAACAGCACCACATCGATGGGCCCGACCTCCGCAGTGACGGCACCCGGCGCATCGGTCTGGCCGATCAGGGACGCCCGGACGGGGCTTGCGCCGAGGAGGGCTGCCAGGCACACGCTTGCCAGCCTCGACTGGCTAATCGCCTCGACCACTCCCTGCCGAGCGGACCTCTAGCAGCAGCCCAGCCCAGCACCCACGCCGACCGCGACCGCGAACCCTCGTCAGAAGCGGAAGACCGCGCCCGTCTTGGCATAGAGCGCACAGGCGTTGCGAAAGGTCTTCTGCCAGCCGATGGTCCGGTTCCGCCAAAAGCCGCCCATCGTCGCCGTAACCGGGGCGTACTCCTTACCGCACCGGCGGCGCGAGTCGCCAGGAAGACGGTCGAAGTCGCCGCCAGCGGCATCGATCGCGGCGCAGGCCACCTCACCGTACGGGTGCCCCCGCGTCACGCCTGGGCATTGCACGCCGACCGCCCTCATCGTGTTGCCTCCATGTGCTGAGACGGCGAGGAAGACACCGTTCGGCCGGGCGGCACCATAGGCCGGGAGGGCTGCGAGAACGAGGCCGGCGCACAGACTGGCACTGGGGATCAGCAGGGGCAGACGCATCGACGCTCCAGACAGCTTGGTTGCTTAAAGTAGTTGTTACGCTACCGTAAGCTATATTCCTCTGTCTGGTATCCGACTGGTAAGCCTCATGAGACAAGACCGCTCCTCTTCCGAAGCGACACATCCCAGCAGAGAAACCTCACAACGGCGCGATGCGAAACCCTGCCGGAAGTGCCACTCCTAGGAAAACCCGGCCTCAGCCCCGACAGGCACCAGACAGACATCCGCCGACAGAGGGGATACAGCCACCCTGCGAACTGCACGGATGCCAACTCCATGAATCGGCAAGTGAAGATCAAACCCGCTGAAGGCTCCAAGCGCCGCAGGTACGCTACGCACCGTAACGATCAAGAGCATCGGGGAGCCGGAATGCCCGACAAGGCCGAACAATCGCATGGACCACGCCGACGAGTGTGTGCCAAGACTCTGCTGCTGGCGGGCGGAGCCGCCGCTGTCATAGTTACCGTCGTAGCCCTGAACGGCGCTGGGTCAAACAAGCCCGGCAATCAGCAGGGCTCCTCACCTCAAACCATGGACACTTCGCGAGACGTCAGCAGCCATCATGTCGCCACGTCTTCTCTGCCGCGGCACAAGTCGAGCGTCCCCTCCCCCGCACCGGCGTCGCTGGCTCTGCCCCACAGCAAGACTGAAGGAGGCGAGGGCAGGAACAGTGCCAAGCAGATGACCGCGGCCAGAAACCGTGCCCCCATCAACGAGCCGCACGGCCGCCACGAACTCGCCCGCCCACAGCCGCTGACCGGTCCCGCAGCCGACCGCCACCCTCCCCGGCCGAGCCCCAAGGCCAAACGCGCACCGAGAGACCTGCGCCCGTCCTCGCCGGGCACCTCCAGATCCGACGGGAGCCCATCCCTGTTCACCATGAAGTGCGACGAATTGTTCCCACCCAACAAACGTGAGTCTCGGCTGCGCAACATCGCATGCCATCGTCTCTTCAACTGATCAACCCAGATGACGGCCCCAGTCCCAGTTCCGTGGCGACAGCAACTCACCGACATCAAGGGGCAACCGACGCCACGATCGGCAACAACCAGAGGCGTGATCGGAGCGCTGAACACCATCTGCCGGCTACGGCGGCGCCAGCATCCCAAACGTCAAACGTCGCGGTTCGTCCTGCGCAAGGCCGTCATCAGCTCAAGCCGCGCACAGGCCGTGGGCCGATCGCGAAGGCCTCGTCGAAGACGAGGCGACCGAACTCGCTGTCGAAGTCGTCCACATCTGAGGCTCGAATGTAGCCGGGTTCGGGGGCGATAACCTTTCCCTCGGCCCGCAAACCTTCGCCGATCGGTAAAGGCGTCGAGGACGCAGAAGGCTCATCCAGATCGGCGCCCGGCCTGATGTCCGGAGGGTTCGGCCAGGCGAACACGCCCGAGACATCGGCGTCCCTCTCCGCAGAGCCATCCGGAGGTCTTACCGCTGGCCTCCCGTCCGCTAGCAACATCTCGCCAGTGTTGTCCCATTCGGTGCGCTGTAGGCCATCCAGCCCGACGAGCAGTTGCGTGGCCAGGGCGTACTCCAGCACCCGAAACGCCTCCAACGGCACCTCTACCGCATGCTCAACCACGACGACCTTCCGCCCGGCGGCGGGCCGGTACAGATCCGCGACCACGCCGTACGGCTCACTGCTGCGCACCGTGTAGATGTACGACTCCGGGCCGAGGCGCAGGCACCACACACGTGCCCTCGGGATGCAGGATCGGCAGGTTGGCGGCGCGTGCGTGAACTGCCGGCCCCCACCCGTCACGCCCGGAGGCTCCGGGAGCAGCCACCAGATCCGATCGCCGTCCACGGCCGACCGTCCACACACCTGACACAGCAGGTGGAGCATGCAGCGTCGCTGCCGCAACGTGTTCACCAGCTTCCACAGCGGACGACCCGCGCGGCACAAGCCATGCCGATGCCACAGCACGCCGAACATCCAGTCATGCGCCGTAGCGTCCACGAACGACAGCCGAACGCCATCAGTCGCCTCAGCATGCGAGGCCACAGCGAGCTGATACGCCACGTCCTCACCCTCATACGCCGTCACGTACGGGACCACCCTCGTGCAGCCGCTCACCCCCGGCCATCCTCACCGGCTTGCGCTTGGTGATGCGCCCTCAGCGCGGCGGCACCGTACATCCGTCTGTATCGCTCCTGGTACAGGTCCTCGATCCGCCGCACCGCCGTTGCCATCGCCGAGCACGGGCATACGGTGTAATCCCATCTCCCCGTACCGCTTTCCTCGCTCAGGGACCAGCGGAAACGCCATGCATCGCGGCCCCACTCACACCACACCGTCAACCCCACCGACCAGATCCCTACCAGCGCGACCCCATGGGATTCGAAGACCTGCGTGGCGATCCCACGGCTCCGCAACCCCTTCGCCAACTCCCACGCCAGACATCCCGCCGGGCTTCCCTGCGCGCTGGCCGACACCGCTCGTTCCCTCCCTCTGATCAGCAATCAGCGCGGCAGCAGAGCCGACACGATGCGCTCGCCCGCCTGTGTGAGGCTGGTCTCCCAACAGCCGCCCGTCAGCGCATCCACGACCCACAGGCCCCTGCCCGTCGTCTCTTCAAGCCCGGGCATGCGCGGTATCGGGACGGTCGCCGACAGTCCCGGGTCAACGACCGTCAACCGCCAATAACGCCGCTCTCGTTCTTCCGCCGGCCGCAGACTCATCCGCACCCACGGTCCAGCACCGTGCAACGCGGCGTTCGTCACCAGCTCCGAGGCGATCGCTTCAAGATCTCCCAGGGCCGGATGATCCCCCATCCACACCCGAAGCTCCCGACGAGCCAGCCCCGGCAACAGAGCTCGGTCATCGAGCTCCCCGACCATCCACACCTTGATGCCTGCGCACGGGTGCTTTGACACGGATGCTCGCATAATCACCTCGGGAAGTCGGGCGTACGGCCTTACTTTTGGCCGTACGCGCTGGTATTCGCCATCTCTACAAAGATCTTTAGCGCTCGTGTGCTGAAACGTCGCGCGTCCCTCGAATCACTCGCCAGAGTGCCAGCTAGACGCTACGTTAGGCAGCAAAAGAGACCTGACAATTCACCGCACGAAACCACTCCCCATTGCGTGTGTGGTGCTGTGTATATCCCCCCGCCATGTCGCAGGAAGCCATCAGATGCCCTCAAAAGAGCTGGACCCGGACGCCAGCCCAGCAGCAAGATTTGGGTATGAACTTCGCAAACACCGTGAAACGAAGGGGATGACACAAGCGCAGGTTGGCGACCGGCTCGGCTTCGCTCCCACGACCATTGGCGCATTCGAACTCGGCACACGTCGGCCTCACCTGGACCTCGCACAAGCGTCCGAGGAACTGTTCGGGCTGGAACCCGGCGAACTCGTCAAATGGCTGCCGAAGGAGCCCCTCAAGACTGCTCCCAAGTGGTTCGGCCCATGGAAGCTCAGAGAACGCTCAGCCCAAGCGATCTACACCTGGGAACCGGTCATCGTGACCGGCCTGCTCCAGACCCGCGAGTATGCCGAGGTCATCCTGGGGGCCAGGCCCGGCAAGAGTCACGCTCAGGTTCAAGAAGAAGCGGCAGCGCGGATGGAGCGCCAGACCATCCTCACCCGCGAAAACCCCGTACTACTATGGGCATTTATGGACGAATCTATCCTGTATCGTCCGATTGGGAGTGAGGCCATCACTCGCAAGCAACTCGAACACCTGGTCAAAATGTCCGAACGACCTAACATCATGATCCAGATCCTCCCGTACAGCGCTATGAGCGCCATCGGCATTGGCGGCGCTTTCGCTCTCGCACAGATCCCGGACGAGCCGGACGCGGCTTACATCGAAGGTTCTCTCTACGGACAGATTCGAGACGCCGGCGAAGACGTGGACATCCTCAAACGACGAATGGACCAAATCAGGTCAGAGGTGCATTCACAACGCGTTTCGATCGAACTAATCAAGAAGAGGTTGGAGGAAAAGTGGAGCTGGAGCTAAAACAAGAACTCGCCAACGCCGCCTGGATCACGGCGTCGAGTGACAACGGCGGGAACTGCCTTGAAGTGGCATTCCTCAGCGGGGGCCGTGTAGGGATCCGCGACACAGAGCGGCCCGACCTGGAGCCATGGGTGGTCCGTGGCCCCGTCTGGGACACCTTCAGTGAGGGCATAAAGCGAGGCGTTTTCGACCCTTCCGCCTGAGCTGTACTTACGCGAGGGCCTGGCGAGCCGTCAGGCCCTCGCCCTTTGCCAACAACGCACCTGCGCATACCCCGGGTGGCTACACGATCGGCGCAAGGCCACCGTCATCGTGTTGGCGTCTCCCGTTCTCCAGCAGAACGAACGCGTACCCTCGCTGCGGAGCGCACGTCGCGGTTGTCCTCAAATCGGCCGGTAGGTCCTCTGACCTTATCTCAAGCTCGCGTTTTGATCATGATCGTGAGCTGGGATGCTGCGTGGGCGACGGTGTCGTTGACGTGGTGGATGCCGTCGGTGGGCTGCTGGTCAGCACGGGCCGATCGTTACCGAAGATTGCCGTTCTGCCTGGCTGATTGGGTCGTGGTGACGGCGGGGCCGGAGGCTTGGCGGTTGTCGCCGAGGGCGTGGGCGAGTTGCTGCCGGAGTCGGCGGTTGTCCTCTTTCAGCTTCTGGTTCTGCCGCAGGGCTTCTTCGAGCCGGGCGCGCAGGGACGCATCCGAGGTGCGCTGGCTGGCAGGGATGGCCGGCCATGGCGTCCGGCGGGTGGCCTCGCGGAGCCGTTCGATCTCCTTGCGCAGGTCGGGCTGCCGGTAGAGCCAGGACCGGGAAACCTCCGCAGCCTGGGCGACCGTTTCGAAGGTGATCGGTGTGCCTGCCTGGTCGAGCTCACGCAGGGCCCGGATGGCCTTGGCTCGGGTCAGCTCGTGTCGTCGCTGGGCGGCAGCGATGATCGGGGCGGTGTTGTCAGGACGCATCGGGAGTGGCCTCGGGGTGCTGCTGGTCGGTTTCCAGGGATGTGATGATCTTTTCGAGGTTGTCGGCGACCTGCCGGTTCATCTCGACCTGGCGGCTGCGACCAGCGGCTTCTGCAACGGAGATGATCTGGAGAGTCTGCCGGTGCTGCTCGCGGTGCTGTGGCAGGAACTCAGCGGTGGTGACGAACATCGGGCAGGTCAGGCAGGCGTTGGCGTGCGGGCGGGTCTTGATCAGGGGCAGTGAGCAGTAGCCGTTGGGCAGGGCCTGGGTGGCGCGGCTGATGCGTTGCTTAGCCCAGGCGGCCTCGGCCACCGGTCCATCGGGGTCGAGGGTGACGGTCTCGCCGTTCGCGTTGACCTTGCGGGCCTTCTCCCAGTGGCGGCGGATCGTGGTGTCCGATAGGCGGGCGTAGTGGGCGGTCATGGCATGTGAGTCGTGGTCGAGGATCCGGCGGACGACTTCCTGGGGGACGTCGCGGTTGATCAGGCGGGTTCCCAGGGTGTGGCGCCATTGGTGCGGGGTGAGGTGGACGGGCTGGCCGTACTCGTCGCGGAAGTCGCAGGTGTTCAGCCAACGGTTGAGGGCTCGCCGGTAGGTGGTCCAGGCCATGGTCTTGGTGCCGTCGGGGTTCTTGGCGTGCCTGGGGAACAGCACCGGTGTGGTGTCAGGGAACCGCGCACAGACCTCCGCGCGCTGCCGGCCGATCAGGTCGCAGAGCTCGTCGTCGATGGGGACCAAGGCCTCGCGTTTCATCTTGTGGTTGAAATAGCGCAGGTAGGGTGCGCCGTCGGCGTCACGGACGATGCAGTCGCAGGGCAGCGCGAGCGCGTCAGCCAGGCGTAGCCCGCAGCGCATCAGCACGAGAGTGATCAGTGACTTGGCCGGGTCGTCCCAGCGGGCGAGGTTGGCTGGGTCTTCCAGCTGGGTCATGATCTGTTCGGCCAGGGCGCGCGGGAGGCGTTCGGCGCGTTTGGGGTAGTCCTCGGTGAAGAACACCGCCGTGGTCGGGAGGTCGTCGTCCCAACGGTGTTGCCGGATCGCGGTGAAGAAGGCGTTGAGCAGGCCGATGTGGTTGCCCTGGTGTTGGCTGCCGCCCATCTCGGCATGCAGATCGGCCAGGTAGCGCTCCAGCACTGCCCGGTCGACGTCGGCCAGCCGGGTGACCCCCACCTTGTCCGAGGCCAGGAAGGTGGCGAAGCGAGCGATGGCTCGGGTGGGGCGGGCGGCCGACTCCCGGTTGAGGCCGGTGCTGAGGCGCCATCGCGCCCACCGTTTGGCCAAGTCCCTCAGCCATGGCTGAGGGATGCCGTCGAAGCGGAGCACCCGCTCGTTGTCCTCGATCCCAAGGCGGCGCAACCGCCAGACGTCGCGCGGATATTCGGCGTCCCAGCCGCCCGCCTCGGTCAGATCCTGGACCTTCCACCGGGCGAAGATCAGGAAGGTACTGGCTTTGGAGTCCCGCATCCCGCGCACCCTCATGCGCTGCCTCCAGCCATGCTCGTCGTGGTCGAGCAGGGAGGTGACCTGGCTCGTGACGAGGAACCGGATCGTCCGCATGGCCTCGAACGGCCGGAGCTTGCCCTGATGCTCATTGCGCCGGCACTGCAGCGCGTACTGGACCTCCAGCCGTAGCTGCGGCCCGAGAGCGCGCAGGTCGATGCAGATCTCGTCAGGGAATGGATCGGTATAACGGGCGACGAAATCTTCCAACTCGGGGCGGCCGGCCTTGCGCCAGGCCTGAGCATGCGAGGGACACAACGGAGTCTGCTGGTGCACCCAGATCTCGCACTCGGCGACGAGGCAGATGCGCGGGAACGGGTTAGGGGCGACGGGTGGCTGCGCGGCTATCCAATCGACGAGCTGTGGTCGTCCGGCTTGGTTCCAGAGGTAGAGGTGCTGTGAGCACAGCCCCTGCGCGCGGCGGCCATAGCGGCAGCCGGCGACCGTGCAGGCCAGCGCGGTGTGCCGGGTGAAGGGCGGGCCCGCGGCCGCGGCGTACTCTCGCAGGTCGGGTCGGTCGTGGTGCCAGCGGTTGTAGTGCGGGCGGCACAACCCCATGGTGAGGACGGGATAGTCGCAGTCGACGACCATGCAGGGCGGGCCACCGAAGATCGGATCGCGCAGATCGGGGATCAGCACGTCGGGACGGAACTCGGGCTGGACCACGGCCATGAGCTTGGCCAGCAGGCCCGGCTGTCCTGCCTTTCGAGGTTCAGGCTGGACGTCGGTCATAGCCTGACCTCGGTTCCGGTGAACCAGCCGGCTGCCTCCAGGGCCTTGCGGGCGTCTTCTGGAGTCAGGTGACCGTAGATCCCGGAAGTCGTGGTCACCGAGGTGTGGCCAAGCAGCTTGGAGACGACCTCGATCGGCACGCCGTCCCGCAGGGCCCGGGTCGCCATCGTGTGTCGATACCAGTGCGGGTCGAAATCGATCCCGCTCCGGCGGCGCAGCCGCAGCACCAGGTCGTAGACCGCCGGATACGACCATGCCTGGCCTCGCGGTTCGCAGAACAGGTTCACGAAGACGTAGTCGCTATCGAGGTCGCCGTACTCGTCGTGCAGGTAGTCGCCCCACAACCGGATCAGCTCCCCACTGACCGGGATCGTGCGCTGCTCCTTGGACTTGGAGCGGGCCCGGTTGTCGTTGACGCGCGGGATGATGCTCACGGCACGTTCCGCAGCGGCGATGTCCTCATGACGCAGGCCGAGGGCCTCGCCGATGCGGACGCCGCTGTCGTAAAGCGTAAAGGAGGGCGAACAGGAAGCGGTCACGCAGCCGATCGCAGGCGTCCAGGATCGCCTGGGTCTCCGCCACCGTCAGAACCCGCGGCAGTTTCTTCGGAGCCTGCACCCCGATCGTGCGGCGCCGCTGCAGCTGGTTCTTGCTGACATGGTGCAGAAACGGCTTCCAGCCGCCGCGGTGGCCGCCGGTCTGCCACGTGGTGAGCAGCTCGCCCAGATCAACTCCATGCCGGGCGTGGTAGGCGTAGAAAGCGCTCAGCGCCGACAGCTTCCGGTTGATCGTCGAAGGGCCGACATGCGGCTCGACCACCGGCAGCACCGCCACCGCGCCCGCCCGGCCTTCGTCAGGCAACCGCAGCCACGCCACGAACTCGCCCAGGTCCTCCAGCCGAACCTCGCGCCAGTCCAGGCCCCGGTGCTCGAGGAAGGTGAAGTAGTCCTTCAGATCGTGCGCGTACGCCTTGACTGTATTCGGCGACCGGTCGATATCCGACAGGTAGGCCAGATACCGCTCGATCGGTTCGATCGGGACGCCGGCCTCGCCGAGGACCGTCCACGACTCCACCCGCGCCGCCGGGACGGCAACCCGCTGAACATGCATCGCTTCTCCACTCGATCCACGTGATGGACGAGCGGCAGATAACCACGTACCCCACGCACCCCGCAGGGCATCACCAGCTCGTGATAGACGTGGAAGACAAGGCTCGAAGAGCTTGAGATAACTTCGGGGTTGCGCCAGCGGGCGCCCTCGACAGGAAGCTCCGCCGGACACGCCTTGGCCTCGGCCTGGTCGAAGAACGCGCCGATCCAGGCCTTCGTGGCCGCCGCCCACTGCGGCCGGGCCAGCCCGTCGGGGTTACCCTCGAGCGCGATGAGGGCCAGGTTGACCGCCCGGCCGTCGTCCTGCCCGAGCCGTGCCAGACCCGCAGCGAGGGCGCCGCTCGGGACGGCAGATGTGTTCGCGGCGTGTGTCACGGGTTGCTCCTCTCCTACCTGCACCGAGCGGGATCGGAGAGGAGGACTGACCCGTGATCGCAGACAATACGCGCCGCTTTTCCGACAGAGTTTCCGTTGGGGGCAGAGGATCAGCAGGTGGGGCAGGCCGCCTCGCGTCGGACGCGCCAGGTGAAGGTGGTGCTTGCCTGGCCGCCGCCGACGGCCGTGACCGTGACGTTGTAGCTTCCTATCGGGCGGGGCGTGCCGGTGATCAGGCCGGTCGTGCCGATGGTCAGCCCGGACGGCAGACCGGTCGCCGACCAGGTGTAGGACCCGCTCCCGCCGGTGGCCTGCATCTGCAGCCTCACGCTGTCCGGGAGGAGCGTGATCTGGGTGCCCGGG
>NZ_BAABDQ010000054.1:0-87487 GCF_039539705.1 Nonomuraea rosea
AGGCTGCTCCCACCCTCCCCGGTGATCCCCGGATCAGGCTGCCTCCAGCTTCACCCCACCGCTACGACGGCAGAGCGACGGTGGTCTTTCACCTCCGTTCGGACAAACAGCGCTTTCCATGGCGCACCGGCACGATTCTTACCGGCACCCCATCCACTGGCTGCAGCGCCCCGACCGCGATCAGCTGCGCCTGGCCGCCGCCCGCCACACGCGGCATTGGCGAACGCGGCCGTTGGGCGTCGGCTGCCGAGTCTGGCGGTGGTGTTGGCGTTCGTCCGTGCGTGTGACGGGGATCCCCGGGAGTGGGAGCGGCGGTGGCGCAGCGTGGTCGCCGAGTTGTCGGATTCGTCCTTCGCGCTCGTGGCGGATGACCGTGCCGCACCCTATTTGGGCCTGGCCCCGTACGACGCCGACCGGTTCTTCGGTCGGACGAAGATGACGGCCCGGTTCGTGGAGGGGCATGACGAGCATCCGAACGAAAGGTCCCGTTAACAGAGCAGCGTTGAGCGGCTTGCCGAGACTTTCCGTTCAAATGCGTCTCGCCGAAAGGTTTTCGCAGGTCATGACGGATGCAGTCGGGTGGCCTGAACGGCTGTGACACGGGCGGCGTACACGCGGTGCGCCTTGCGCTCGGTCGGGCTGGCATTGGCGAGGGCAGCGCTCTGTTCCAGCGCGGCGCAGTGGAGTGCGAGCGGGGCCGTGATGCGGACCGAGTAGCCGTGGCCGCGGCGGATGGTCTGCCCGGAGGCGAGGGCCTGGCGGCGGTTTCATCACCAGTGGTACGCAGGTGATCGGCGAGCAGTCCCGGCAGATCGAGGGTCGCGTCCGGGCCCAGTGCGGGCAGGCGATGCTGCTCGCCGGTGTCGGTCGGCGGCGCGTCGAGCTGGTCGGGCAGGTCGCGGGCGCCGGCGGCGTCCAGGACGCGGCGGATGGTCTTGGCCTGGAACTCCCGTCGCTACGGCGAGCCGCCACGCTGCTGATCGTCTATAGGGATCGAGTGGTGAGTCGAGACCGGCCTCGGGGAGCAATGCGCGCCCTGGCCGACCCCGGGCTGAGCGAGGGGCCGCTAGTCAGGCGAATCAGGTCCTTTCGTTCGCCTCTGGGCCGGCTGGAGAGGTGTGCGGGCGCAGGGTCTGGGTCGAGCGATCAGCAATCCAGTCGCTGACCTGACCATCAGCGTCAGTGACCCGGACCGACATGCGCTCTCCCGCAGGGGGATCGGAGAAGATCACCAACGCGCGGTTATCGCCGACGTGTCCCGCGCCGACGGCGTAGGCCGTCCCTTGGAGCTCCGCCGCCGCCAGCAGCACCGGCCGCGCCTCGACCCGTGCGCCGAGCACGGCGTCGAAGTCGGTCAAGCGCAGTAGTTGCCCGTCCCGGGTGCCGATGAACACCTCGATTGGATCGCCGCCCTCGTCACGGCGAAGCACGAAATCGGACACCCGTACGCGCAACTCCACGGACTGGCCGGGAGCCTGAGCCACCACCTCCCGCAGGTCCGCGCCATCCAGAAAGATCCCCACCAAGTCGGCGACGCTGCACAGCACCATGCCCTTGGCGTCAAAGACCGCGGCGCCCGCCGGCAGGGGAATGGCCTGACTGTCCCCATTCCGGCTGACCTGGCCGGAGACGGAGATCAGGCGTTCTCGAATCAGGTCGCGGAATTCCAGGTGCGGCTGCCCCAGCTGACCGAGAGGCCCGTCGGCAGGGATCGGCCTTTCCGGCGTCACCAGCTCAATGCCGTAGTAACGGGCTTTGGCGACCGCGCCCGCGGTGAAACCGCTGGAGGAGACCATCACCATCTGATCCAGCTCCAAGGCCGCCTGCTTGGTGACCACCTGCTCGACCCAGGTAATGTCCGGCTTCTGGATGTGGTCACGGCACTCGACCCCGATCCGCACCTGCCTGCTATCACGAGCACGGCTGGTGATGAGGACGTCGACTTCACGCAGGCCCGCCCCTGTACGGTCAGGCAGCATCGCCGACTCGGCGACCACGGCGTCGGCATCGACATGTGACGGATGACGTAGACGACCGCCTGGAAGTCATTGGACCGTACGGGCATGCGGACACGGTAGCGGTGGGGGCCGACGGTTTCCGGTCGCCCCGGTGCGCGGCCGCGGGGGGTGAGGATGGCCGCCGCGAGCACCGCAGCGGCCAACCTGCGGCAGTACGCCGAACATCCCGTCACCGCCGTCGTCCGCGACGCCCTCGCCGCAGGCCTCGACTGGTGGGCACTCGGCGAGCACCTCGGGCCTGCACCTCTGGCCTGCACCCACAGGCCGCCTACGAGCAGTACCGCGGCGCCGCCGAAGGGCCTGCGCACACCGGCGCAGCAGCGCCCTGACCTGGCCGTGGTCTGTACCGCCGGGCTGCTCGACGCCCACGACCTCGACAACGAGTCCGGCATCGACCTCGACGACCTGGGCGACGACCACAGCCTCACCCAAGATCTATCCGTGGTGCGGCTGCGCACCGCCGCAGCGGCCGTCGGTGAGGACGCGTGGATCGCGGTCCGGCTGCCCGGCACCTACGAGGGCGAAGACGAGATCGACGACAACGCGGCGATCAGCCGCTGGAGCACCGTGGTCACCCACCCCGACGAACTGGGCTGGCTGCGCGAGGCCCTGCACCACCGCGACGAGACCGAGGACCCCGACGACGAGCTCGAACCGCTGTAACCACGGGCGTCACGCCCGGCCGCCACGGTGGCGCCGGTCGGCGACACCCCTGCTCACTGCGGCGCGGCCCGGCGCCTGGTCGTGGCCGCCGGGCCGGTCGGATCGTGTCAACCCACGTGTACACCAGTCACCTAGAACCGGCGCCAGGCGAGCCAGTTCGGGACATTGCCATTGACGTCGCGGGGATCGGCGACGTGGTTGTTGGGGTCGCACCAGTCCACGATGAGGTCGTACTTCGAAAGTCCCCCCTGCCACGTTCCGGTGGGCATGAGGCACCGGCCGGCGCCCCAGGTGTCACTGACGAACTTCACCCAGCCGTTCTTGCCCGCCGCATACCAGGAAGTTCCCGCATCGGTGCAGTAACCCAGGCCGACACGATCCGTCGGCCAGGCCAAGGCCTTGAGGCATGCGCCGGTCTCCGTGTGCTTCACTTTCATGTAGCCCGCGTCCCCGACGGTCCACATCTGGAAGTCGATTTCTCCATGGCCGCACCGGTGGAGATAAGCCTCGCTCCCGTCGCCGTCCAGGCACCAGCCCGGATTCCCCATGTTCTCGTAGTGCGTGTCTCCGGCAGCTGACGCCGGCGTGGCGCCCAGCATGAGACTGGCGACCGCGACGATCACCGCGACGCCGAGAGTGCCGAATCTTCTGAGTGCCGTCGTCCTGCGCGTGACCATAACCTTCTACCCCCATGCCGTCGGTGATGCCGAGTCAGGCCAAATGGTTGGTGTCGGTTGCCTCGTGCCCCAGTTTCGGGCCGCACGGCGGCCCTGTCGTTAGCACCGGGCGCACAGTCGTGCGCACGCAGCGCACATCGGCAGGCCTCGCTACGCTGGAAGCGCATCAGGGGGAGGCGGGGAGCCATGCTCACTGTGTTCGACAGCGCCACGATCGCCGCACGAGACCGCCTGGATGCCTGGCGGGATGTCACCGCCGCCTCGATGGCACCGACGGCCATCGATAGCCCTGCCCCTGAGGCGTTCATCGCCCGCCTGCGTGCCATGCCGCTCGGAGCTGCGCAGGTCACCTCCTTGGCCTACACGTCGTTAACGTCGCGGAGGTCATCGAAGGAGATCCGCAGGTCCGACCCGGAGTGCTACCAGGTCGGTCTCATCCGGGCCGGACGGCAGGGTATAGAGCAGAACGATGCCAGTGTCATACTCCGCCGCGGCGACCTCGTGATCTACGACAGCTCCCGGCCATTCGAGGCGATCGTCAGCGGGACGTCCCTGGCGGAGACGGTGCACCTGCAGTTCCCCAAGAGGATGCTTCCGCTGCCCGTGAATCAGGTGAATGGCCTCTGCGCGCTTTCGCTACCCGGAACCGAAGGCATCGGCCGCCTCCTCGCGGCCTTCCTCGCCTCCCTGGCCGACGGCCACACCGGCTACACCGGCTACACCGAATGCGACGCGCTGCGCCTCGAGACCATCGTGGTGGACCTGACGACGGCCGTGCTCGCTCACCACCTGGAGCGGGAGAACCCGCCGCTCTACTCTCCCACGCACACCCTCTACCTGCGCATCATCGCCTTCATCGAGGAAAACCTGCACCACCCGCAGTTGCGTCCCACCACGATCGCCACCGCCCACCGGATCTCCCCGCGCTACCTGCATCGCATCTTCCAGCAGCACCATCCCGTCAGCGTCGCCGCCCACATCCGCGCCCGCCGCCTGGACCGGGCCCGCCGCGACCTGGCCGACCACCGCCTCGTCCACCTCACCATCGCCACCATCGCCCGCCGCTGGGGCTTCTCCCGCCCCGCCGACTTCAGCCGCGCCTTCCAGCGCCACACCGGCACCCCACCCCGCGACTACCGCAACAACTATCTGACCTGCGGGTCGGTCGGTGCCGAGCAGCTGGCGCAGCGTGGTGAAGACCCCCATCTTTCCCGCGCGAGCTCATCGAAATCGAGGCGGAGTGCGACGGCCGACAACTGCCGATCGGGGGATGTCGTCACACGGCCTGACTTTGGGCGGTGACCACCTTGAAACGGGCAGGTGTACTCGACGGCGCACCAGGCGTGGAACAGTGCGCTGCTCGGAGTATCGCCGTCGGCAGGTTCGACCTCGTACCGGACGCCCTCGATCACGACGTAGAGCCGCGGCCAGCGGATCAGGCAGATGCAGGCCCCGGCCATACCGGCGCCCCGCTGTCGCCGTGGGCCGAGGCGGGTCTTGGGCTCGCTACCCGCGCGGCTTGGCGCCGATGGCGTTGGTGACCGCCTCGACGTCACGGTGGCACGCCCGAGCTGCGCGGGACCGGCTGGCACCGGGGCGCGTACGTGCTCCGGCGGGACACGGACGAACACGTCGAGCTGCAGGTCATCACGCTCTGGGAGTCCTTCGACTCGATCAGGGCCTTCGCCGGGGACGACCTCGGCACGGCGGTCGTCGAACCCGCCGCCCGGGCCGTCCTGCCGTCCTACGACACCGCCGCGCGGGACGCCCCCGGACGCCTCACTCCGCGACGATCATCCCCTGGTCGTAGGAGCTGTCCTTCAGCGCCAGCCAGGCCAGCTCCCACGCGTCCATCGGGCGCACGTCCCGCAGCACCGCGAGCAGGTCGTCCTTCGTCGCCAGCTCGCCCGTCACCTCCGCGAGCGCGTTCCCCCGCACGGTGACCAGCGTCGAGCCCAGGTCCACATGATCGCCCCAGATTCCCGGGGCTACTTCCTCGCACGCGCCCCGCACCTCGGAGCCGCAAGCCTGCTCGGCCGTCAGCCCATAAGGTGCCTGGACGGTGACGGCCACCTCCAGACCATCGCGCCGGCGCTCGTAGTGGAGGAAGAGGATCCCTTCCGCCTCGTCGACGGAGTCGAGACGGTATTCCGGCTGGTCGGTGGCGATGACGGGCACTTGTTCACGCGCCATCGTCTGTGCGGCGACCAGCGCCGAGAGGGGTCTCTCTCCCAGGACGGCGGCGATGACGAGGACGAGGACCGTCCCGATGGTAACCAGGCGCGTCACCATGCGCAGCGGCAGCGCCGTGGCCCCGGCGAGCAGGTAGCCGACCGCTCCTATCCCCATGAAGGCCAGAAGGCTGCCCCACCCGCCCATCTCCGCGATCCCGGCGGGCGGGACCGGAGCCGCGATGAAGCCCATGACGACGAAGACCGGTCCCAGGATCGAGATCAGCCACCACAAGGGCAGCCTGCCCCAGAGGGTCAGCAGCGTGCCCGCGGGCAAGGGCATGGCCAGCATCGCCAGGAACACGAGGATGTTGTCATCCACTACTTGCGCCAGGGCGGCTTCCCCGATCCCGATCACGGCCCCCACCAGGGCCGCCCGGATTAAGGCGTTCATGCCCCGATCATGGACCATGATCGGGGCATGGACGTCAAGCCTTGAGCTTCAGCGTCCACGTCGATCGTCGGCGCCGAGGCCGCGGTCACCGCCTGGCGGCGGCACCTGATCGACGACCGGGCCGCGCCCAACACCATCAACCAGGGGATCGCCGCGCTCACCCTCATGTACGCCCAAATGGGGCTGCGCATCGACGTCAAACGCGCCACCGTCCCCAAACCGGGCGAGCCCGACGCCCTCACCACCACCGAGCAGGGCGCCGTCGAACGCGCCGCCACCCGCCGCGGCGCCCGCGACGCGGCGATCATCGCAGTCCTGCTGTATGCCGGAGCTCGCGAGGAGGAGTGCGTACGGCTGGAGGCCGACGACATCGCGATCACCGCCCGCACCGGCACGGTCCGCCTGCACGGCAAGGGCGACCAAGTCCGCACAGTCCCGATCCCACCGACCGCCCGGGCCCGCATTACTGCATGGCTCGACATCCGCGGCCGCCAACCCGGCCTCTTGTGGATCGGCCAGCGCGGAGCCCTGACCATCTCCGGGATCGTCCAGGTTGTGCTGGCCGTCGGCGACGATGCCAAGCTTCCCGGCCTGCGCCCCCATCGGCTCCGCCACACCTACGCCACCCGGCTGCGCGAAGGCGGTGCCGACGTCGCTCAGGTCCAGGCCCTCCTCGGCCACGCCTCCTCGGCACCTCGGCTCGGTATTTCCGCGCTGGCACAGCCGAGCAAGCCGCCGTCGTCAATCGCGTCTTCGACTAGGCACTCCAGGGCGAGTGGCTCGTCTCGTGCACCCGGCTTGGGGTGATCGTCGATGTGGCCCTGACTGGCCGCGTGAAGCAGTGCACCCTGCCGGGCGATGAGCCCGGCGGCGATGAAAGGCGTTCATGTACACGCAGCGATCCATCGCGATCAGCGGAGACCTCGGCAGCGGCAAGTCGATCTCGGCGGCGGCCTCAACCCTTGGGTTCCGGGCCTACGAACAGAATGGCCTGGTTCTCCGAGCCTGGCAGACCGTCGTAGAGGTACCAGTTGGGATCGACTTTTTCGGCGGGGATGCCGTTGGGGTACGGCCGGTCGGAACCTCTGTATCGGTAGCGGTACTCGATGGGCACGTTACGCGCGCGGAGGATGGCGGCCGCCTCCGCCACGGTGTACTTGTCGATGCCGGGTAGGCCGATGCCTGCGCCTGGCTCGTCGCCCGGGCCCGTGTCGTACATCTCCCCTTGCTCCGCCGCACGGCCGAAGACAATGCTGGCGTGGGACCGGTAGCTGATCGGCACCTTGACGGCCACCGAGCATGTGCGCTCCCCGCACGAGCCCTCAACCGCCTCGAGTCGGCCGGCGGGATCGTCGCCGTCCTCGATGAACAGGACCTTGCCGGCCTTGTCCGGGCTGGTGGGCGCCAGCTTGAGGTCGATGTCCATTCCTCGCTGCTGGAACTCCTCCCGGTAACGCTCGGGATCGGCGTTCGGGTCCTGCACCCGGACGACGAGGTATCCGCCCTCTCGCTGGAAAGAGAGGGCCGCCGCCTCGGCGCGCTGCGGCCCGACCCAGCCGGACGAGAAGGCGACGACTGCGGCGGCCGTCGCCGCCCCCATGAGCGGAATGCCGACGATCAGGCGCCGACGCCACCAAGACCGGGGTGCGGGTTCCGGGGTGGCCGCTGTGATGTGCTCTGCCAGTTCGTCCCGGGCCCCTGTGCTCACCAGCACGGCAAGCTCGTTGTCGGTGAAGGGGTTGAGGCGGCTGATCGAAATCTTGGTCATGCGGAGTCTCCTTCCGGTACCCGGGCGCGCGCTGCACGTCCTGGAGGGTCCACCGAGAGAGCGCGGGCCAGGCGGCGACGGGCCCGATGCAGGCGAATCCGTACGGCGTTGGCCGAACAGCCCAGCACAACTGCGATCTCGGCGATAGACATGCCCTCCCAATCCGCAAGCGACAGCACTTCTCGGTAGCCATCGGACAGGTCCTCGAATGCCTTCGCCAGGGCATCCATGTCGGCCGACTCCTCCCTCGGCTGCCGCTGGATGGCGCTCAGCTCGGATGCCAGCCGGGCGGTCAGTGCCGTGTGCCGCCGTTCACCGCGGTGATGATTCGCGAGCGCCCGGCGCGCCACTCCGAACAGCCAGGGGCGGGCCTTCTCGCCTGCAGGCACGTCGTCCAGCCGCCGCCATGCGGTCATAAAGGTCTCGGCTAAGATGTCCGCCGCATCATGGCCGTTCGCCGTCCTCCGTACCACGTACCCGAGCACCGGATCATGATTGGCCTGGTACAACTCCTCGAAGCGGCGACGCCTGTTGTCAGGTGGTCGCACGAACTCACTTCCTCTCTACAAGACCAGGGGCATCCGACACCCCACACATGTCCTGCAGAGACTGGATGATTTCAGTGCCGCCGGAATCAGGTTGCCGGGCCCCTGCGCCCTGATCCAGATCCGCCTCGATCGAGCACCACGACCGGGGGATCGTCCGGTGGTGAAGGCCTCAGGACCGCAGATGGACAAGGCGCTGGAGCGGGTGGCGGAGATCGCCGCGCTCGGCGTCGGTGAGGTGGATGTATCGGTGATCCCGCCGCGGCGGTTGGCTGAGCTATGGCGTTACGGCATGGACGGCAAGGCCACGCTGATCGATCGGCACGGTGTCGAGCGCAAGCTCGCCACGCTGCTGGCCACGATGGTGCACCTGACCATCCGGTCGGTCGATGATGCTCTTGACCTGCTGGATCTGCTGATCGCCACCCGGCTGCTGGCGCGTGCAGAGCGGGAGTCGTCGAAGGAGAAGCTGCGCACACTGCCGCGGGTGGAGCGGGCCTCGGCCACGCTGGCCGAGGCGGTGCGGGTGCTGATCGAGGCCACCGATGACCGGGTCGATGTCGCCACCGGCGAGGTACTCGCGCCGGGGCCGGCATCGGTCGATGAGGTGTGGGCGGCGATTGAGGCGGTCGTGCCGCGCCAGCAGCTGACCGCGGCCCTTGAGGCGATCATCGAGCTGACCCCGCCGACCGATTCAGATGCCGACGAGGCGTGGCGGGCGATGCTCGTAGGCCGCTTCGCCATGGTCCGGCCCTTCCTGTCGAGGTTGTGTGAGGTGATCGAGTTCGGAGCCACCGCCGAGGGCCGGCCGATGCTGGCCGCTTTGCGGGCGCTGCCCGCCTTGATGGAACGCAAGCGCGTCACCCCTGATGAGATCGACGTCTCGCTGCTGGCAGGGTCATGGCGGCGCCTGGTGCTGCGTGCGCCTCACCTGCAAGAAGGGCTGGTGGATTGGAAGGCGTACGCGTTTGCGTGCTGGAGCAGTTCCACCGGCTGCTGCGCCGCCGGGAGATCTTCGCGATCAACTCCTCCAAGTGGGGTGACCCGGGCGCCAAACTCCTGCAGGGTCCGGCGTGGGAGGCGCTGCGGCCCACAGTGCTGGCCAGCCTGCGCCTGCCCGAGCAGCCGGGCGCGTACCTGACCCTGCAGGCCGAGGCGCTGGATACGGCGTACCGGGAGGTCGCCGGGCGATTGCCGGCTAACACCAGCGCGAGCATGGGCACCGACGGGCGGCTGCACCTGGCGGCGCTGGAACTGGTCCCCGAACCCGACAGCCTGGTGGCGTTGCGGGCGGCGGTGGAGGCGATGATGCCCCGGATCTGCCCGAGGTGCTGCTGGAGGTGTTCTCCTGGACCGGCGCCGATGCCGCGTTCACCTCCATCACCGGAGAGGCGGCCCGGCTGGCCGACCTTCCGATCTCGATCGCCGCGCTGCTGGTGGCGCACGGCTGCAACGTCGGGATGCCCCCCGTCATCGGCGGCGCGAAGGCGCTGAGGCGCGACCGGCTGTCCCATGTCGATCAGACCTACCTGCGGTTGGCCACCTACAAGGCCGCCAACGCCACCCTCATCGACGCCCAGGCCGGCATCGGTCTGGCGCGGGCGTGGGGTGGTGGGCTGGTCGCCTCGGTCGATGGGATGCGCTTCGTCGTCCCCACGGCCACCATCCACGCTCGGCCCAACCCCAAGTACTTCGGCCGGGGCCGCGGCGCAACCTGGCTGAACATGCTGAACGACCAGGCGTCCGGCCTGGCGGCATGGTCGTGGCCGGCACCCCGCGCGACTCGTTGTACGTCGTGGACGTGCTGTATGACCGCGACGGCGGCAAACGCCCCGAGACGATCGTCACCGGCACCTCCAGCTACAGCGACATCGTCTATGGGCTGCTCACCTTGGCCGGGTTCTCCTACGACCCGCAGCTGGCCGACCTGCCCGACCAGAAGCTGTGGCGCATCGACCCCCGCGCCGACTACGGGCCCTTGCAGCAGACAGCGCGCGGGCGCATCGCCTTGGACAAGGTCGAGCGCCACTGGGATGACATCTGCCGGGCCATCGCCTCCATCCACACCGGGGCGGTACGCGCCCACGACGTCATCCGGATGCTGTCACGCGATGGCGGGCCCACCCCGCGCGGCGATGCGATCGCCCACTACGGGCGTATCCCAAGACTCTGCACATCTTGCGGATGGCCGACGAGCCCGCCTACCGGCGCGAGATCAAGGCCCAGTCCAACCTGCAAGAAGGCCGCCACGCCTTGGCCCGGCGGATCTTCCCCGGCAAACGCGGCCACCTGTACCAGCGCTACCACGAAGGCATGGAAGACCAGCTCGGCGCACTCGGCCTGGTCCTCAACGCCGTGGTGCTGTTCAACACCCGCTACATGGACGCCGCCGTGGCCCAGCTGCGAGCACAGGGCTTCGACGTGCGCGATGAAGACATCGTCCGTCTTTCGCCCTTCATCCACGCGCACGTGAACATGCTGGGCCGCTACTCCTTCGCCCTGCCTGAGCTGCCCGGAGGCCTGCGGCCCTTGGGAGACCCCGGCGATGTTCATGGCGATGAGATCAACGGCTGACAGGCCTGCCACCTCGCAATTCAGCCACGGATCGGCTGCGCGGACTCGACGGTGACGTCGCATACAGCGTGTCTCCCGGGCCTGGTCAATGGGAGCGTCCTGGACCGGAGGTAGTGCTGGGTCTACCGGCGTTTCTCGCCTCAGCGCCCGTGTGCCAAGATCCCCGCGCCGGTTGGATCGAGGCATGACATCGACAGATATGGTCCAGTTGTGGTCGGTGAGCAGGGTGTACGGCTCCGGCGACCAGGCGGTGGCAGCGCTGGACGCCGTGACCACCGGATTCGCGCCGGGCACCTTCACCGCGGTGATGGGCCCGTCCGGCTCGGGAAAGTCCACGCTGCTGCACTGCGCCGCAGGGCTGGACAGGCCCAACGACGGCAAAGTCGTCATCGACGGCACTGACCTCGGCACGCTGACGGAGAACGAGCTGACGCTGCTGCGCCGCGCGCGGGTCGGGTTCGTCTTCCAGTCCTTCAACCTGGTCTCCGCCCTGACCGCAGAGCAGAACGTCGCCCTCCCCCTCCGCCTGGCGGGGCGCCGGCCCGGCGTGGAGCAGGTGCGTGCGGCGCTGGCCGAGGTCGGGCTGGCCGAGCGGGCCAGGCACCGGCCCAGTGAGCTGTCCGGCGGCCAGCAGCAGCGCGTGGCGATCGCCCGCGCGCTCGTCACCAAACCTGCGGTGATCTTCGCCGACGAGCCGACCGGCGCTCTGGACACCACGACCTCCCGATCCGTGCTGAAGCTGCTGCGCGGGATCGTAGATCACCAGAATCAGACCGTGATCATGGTGACGCACGACCCGGTCGCGGCCGCGTACGCCCACCGGGTGCTGTTCCTGGCCGACGGCCGGGTGGTGGACGAACTCACCGGAGCCCCCGGGCCAGAGACGATCGCGGCCCGGATGGCGAGCCTGGAGGCGGCGGCATGCTGAAGCGGGCCCAAGAACATGTGTCAGCGCCGCGCGCAGCGCGGCAGGTCCAGGGCGCGACAGGCCGCGGGGGGCGCGGTGGCGGTTCACTCGCCCTGGCCTGGGATCTGGCGCGCGGCCGCTGGGGCAGCCTGGCCGGCACCTTCCTGGCGCTCGGCCTGGCGGTCGGCATCCTGTCCATGACGGGACTGGTCTTCGCCTCCGCCCAACCTCAGGTTCCCGCCCGGTACGCAGGGGCGGCCGTCCTGGTCAAGACACCCTCCACCGGCGGAGAGGTCAACGGCTTGTTCTACCCGGACAAGCCCTGGTCGCCCGAGCAGGTGCGGTCCCTGACCGAGCGGCTCGGCCGGATCCCGGGGGTGGCCGCGGCCGTGTCCGACCGGACCTTCTACGCCCAGGCGGTCATCGGCGGCAAACCCGTCACGGGTGCCACCCAGGGATACCTGTGGCCCAGCGCCGCGCTCGCACCGTACCGGCTGGCCGCCGGCAAGCCCCCGGCCGGCCCCGATGAGGTCGTCGTGAGCCGCGCGCTCGGGCTGGCACCCGGCCGGCAGGTGACGGTGCTCACCGCCGACGGACCGGCGTCCTACTCGGTGTCCGGCACGGTCGCGGGCCCCGGCTACTACTTCGCCCAGGCGCGGGCCAGCGGGGTGCGAGTCATCGGCCTGGCGGCCGAAGCCGGTGCAGACGTCGCGGCGATCAAGCGTGCGGCCCGAGCCGTCGTCGGCGCCAAGGGGCTGGTCCTGAGCGGTGAGGCCAGATCGGCGACCGAACCTGTGGCGGACGTTCAGACACGGTGGTTCGGCTACCAGATCCTCAGCGGCATGGCGATCCTGGTGGCGTTCACGGCTGTGTTCATCGTGGCCTCCACCTTCGCGTTCGGCGTGGCGCAGCGGCGCAGGGAACTGGGGCTGCTGCGGACGGTGGGCGCGACCCCGCGCCAGATGCGCGCCCTGATGCACGGCGAGGCGCTGGTGATCGGCGTGGCAGCCGCCGCGGTCGGGGTCGCTGTCGGTACGGCGTGCGCTCCCGGCTTCGGCCAGACCCTCGTCGATCTGGGATTCCAACCGCGGAGCTTTGCCGTGGAGATCCGGCTGTGGCCGATGCTGGCATGCTTCGCCGCCGGGCTGGCGGTGGCCCAGCTCGGGGTATGGGCGGCTTCGCGCCGGGCCGCGAAGGTGGCGCCGCTGGAGGCGTTGCGTGAGGCCGTGGTGGACGAACGCCCGATGACCGCCGGCCGGTGGGTGTTCGGAGCGCTGTTCACCCTCGTGGGAGTGGTGCTCGGTGTCTTCATCGCCGGAGAGTCCGACAGCGTGATCCAGTACTCCTTCTACGCGGCGGGAACGCTGATCGTCGGGCTTTCGCTGCTCGCGCCCGCGGTCATCCCGCCGCTCGTGCGCGCCGTGTCGTGGCCGGTCCGCAGCGGAGCGATCGGCATGCTGGTGCGCCAGGGCGCGCTGACCGCTGTCCGGCGCACCGCATCGACAGCGGCGCCGGTACTGGTCACGGTCGGTTTCGCGGTGCTGGTCACCGGGATGGTGGAAACCAACGTCGGGGCCAACGGGCTGCGCCGGGCCGCCGCCGTCCAGGCGCAGTGGGTGCTCGCACCGCAGGACACACCGGGCCTCACCGACGCCGCCGTCTCGGCCGCGGGAGGCTCCTCCACGCTGCCGACCACCGTCTACACAGGCGCCAGACCCTTCAGCGCGATCGGCGTGGCAGGCCGGACCAAGGCGGACGTGATCGCCGGCGACCTGCAGGACCTACGAGGCGGCCAGACGATGGCCGTGGCCGAGTGGGCCGCTCGCGAGCGCGGCTGGCGCGTCGGCACCGCCGCGCCGGTGGCGTTCGAGGACGGGCAGAGCCTGCGGCTCACCGTGGTCGCGGTGCTCAACAAGGCCCCCGCCGACATCCTGCTGACCCGCCAGACTGTCCGCGATCACGATCCATCCGCACTGACCGAGCCCGTCTACCTCCCCACCCCCACTGCTGTCCCAGCGGACACCGGAGCCGTCATCGAGAAGGTCACCGACCGAATAGCCGGCATCAAGGAACATGAAGACGAACTGGTCTGGGTCTTCGTGCTCATCCTGGTCGGGCTGTCGGTGGGCTACAGCGCCATCTCCATCGCCAACACGCTGCTGATGGCCACCGCCAACCGGACCACCGATCTGCGCGTGCTGCGCCTTTCCTGCGCGACCACCGGCCAGGTGCTGCGGACCGTCGCCCTGGAGTCGACCCTGGTGGTCGCGATCGGCGCGCTGCTCGGCATCGCGGTGGCCGTGACGGCGCTGGTCGGCATCACCACAGGACTGACCAACATGATCGGCATGACCGTCAGCATGATCCTTCCCTGGCCCATCATCGGCGCGGTCATCGGCATCTGCCTCCTGCTCGCCGTCGCCGCCTCGGTCATCCCAGCCAGAACCGCGCTACAGCCACCCCGCCCGTAGCGACATGGCAGCTCGGGTCACGCATGGCCTGGCCGTCAGAGATCACAAAGGTTGAGAGTACAGAGCGGCACCGCTTTGATGATCTTGTGTTGGTTGACGGTGTACGGCCTGGACACGACTCCTGGCCGTTGTCTCTACCCCCGGGCTTCACCGCTTGCGTGCGGCGGGGTCGCGCCCAGCCTGCCAGCGTGCGAGCGCTTCACACGAGACCCGGGCGTAGCGGGCCAGCGAGGCGACCGAGGTGTGCCCGGAGTAGGCCAACAGGGTGGAGGTGTTCGCGCCGTCCTCGGCCGCGTGGGTCAGCGCCGAGTGCCGCAGCTGATGCAGCGTCCAGCCGCCGGTGGCGGCCTCGAACAGCTCGGCCGCCCGCCGATACGACAGCCGCGCCTTCCCGCTGCCCGCATCGATGTCGGCCGGCGGCAGTTCCACCCGGGCCCGCCGGTCGGTGGTAAACACCGGCCCCGCCCGGCGGCCCTCCAGCAGGCGAGGCAGCAGCCGAGCGGTGCCGGTACGCCACACGATCACGTCGACCGCGCCACCCTTGCGCCGTACCCGGGCTCGCCGGTTGCGCAGGTCCAGCTCCTCCACATCCAGTCCCAAGACTTCGGAGGCCCGCGCCGCCGACTCATACAGCAGCCGCCACAAGGTCCGCTCGCGTAACGCGATTCCCTCCCGGCCGAGCAAGTCGGCGACCTCGGCACGATCCAGCGACCGGGTGCGGTCGGCCTCGACCGGGCGGCGCTTGAGCCGACGCAACGGGTCCTCGGCGATCCAGCCCTGGTCCCGCCACCAGCCACTCGCCGAAGCCAGCGCGTTCAGCCGGGCGTTGACGGTGGCCGCTGAGCGCGATCCCCACTGCTCGATGAACCAGGCGGCGACCCGGTCTGCCGCCACCTCCCCTTCCAGAGCGATCACCGGCGTAAAAGGGCCGAACCTCGCGACCAGGGCGCGCAGCGCAGTGGCGTAGGACCGGGCAGTGTTGAGGTTGGGCACCCTGGCGAGGAACCGCTCGACCGCGTCCTTGAACACCGGCGCCTGCCGTTCGGCTCCGATCCTTTGGACGACCCCCACGACCGCCTCCGCGCTCTATCGCAGATAACCATGGAGTCTGGCCCTCGCGGGCGAGGACATTCCTCCAGGACGACATCGACGCTATCGGGGATAATCGCCAAGTATCTGCGGTCAATCGCGCTCGACGAGGCTCGACCCGAAACCGCACAGCGATGACCTGCGCGGACGGGGCTTGCCGATGTGGGAGCGTCGCCTCCTTGGGAGGACAGCTGCAGCAGGGCTCCGAGGCGGAGCGGGCCCCGACGTGACCGCCTGGTGCCGCCGGGCCCTCGCCGAGTACATCGCCCCCGCCCCCCTTCAGCGGCCCCTGCGACATCTCCTTCCGCGCGGACCCGTCGCAGCCTCGCCACGAAGTGGCTAGAGCTGGCGATGCCGAAGCACATGCAATAACTAAGAGTAGTCATTCAACTGCAAAGAGTGCATACTCGGGGTTCGCTGCAGGCAGCCCGATCCCGGGGATCAGATCCCGGCCCGTGCCTGTCGAGCAGCGAAGGTTGTCACGTGATGGGCTCAGCTCGTGGGATGCGCAGGGTGGGACGGCGGGCCCAGGTGACCCAGCGCCACAGCCACTCCATGGGGCCCTGGCGATAGGGGCGCAGCCAGAGGGTGGAGAACAGCCACTGGGCCGCAAGGATCACTCCCGCGGCTTGGAACGCCGCCGACGACGACTGGCCGATCGGCAGGCCGAGGATGTGACTGGCCGCCAGAACGAGGAGTGTGGCGGTCACATAATTGGTCAGTGCCATCCGGCCCAGCGGCGCGAAGACGAACTGCAGCACCGGTCTTAGCGGCGTTCTGAGCAGGACCAGCAGGACGCACACGTATATGCCGGCGAGCAGCAGATCGGCCAGGGTGGTCGTGGCAGGCAGGTACGTCGTGGCCCCGACGGCCCGCATGCCGGCCTGTACCCATAGGGCAGAGGCCAGTCCCGCCGCGAAGGCCAGGCCCAGCAGGAGCGGGCCTCGGGTGGACCGCTCGATCTTCTCGATCACCCCGTATCGGACCAATGCCGAGCCCAGCAGGAACAGCCCTGCGATGAGCAGGGGGCCGCCCCCGCTGATCACCGCCACCGTCATGAGCGCGGCGGCGAGGCCGGCCACGGCCCACCGCGGCAGCCAGGTCGAGGGCAGCAGAACCAGCAAGCCGGCGATGGCGTACTTGGTCAGGACTTCGCCCGGCCACAGCAGCATGTGCACCAGGCCGATCGCGAGCAGCGTCAGGAGCCGGCGCAGCAGGACCAGCCAGGGGCGGGGGACACGGTGCGCGGCGGAGTCGTGCAGCAGGGAGAACCCGATGCCGAACAGCAGGGAGAAGATCGGGAGCCCGAGCCAAGGGTCCCAGTCCCCCATGGGCTGCACCGCGACTGCAGTGCCGCCGTCGGCTATCAGCTGGATGTTGGCGAGCAGGATCTCACACAGTGCGAACCCGCGCAGAACGTCGAGCGCGGCGATACGCGGCCGGCCGGGGGAAGCCATGTGCGGGGTCTCCCCTGCCATTGCCCCGGCGCGGGTGGAGGGGACGCTGGGAGCGCGGGTCAGATCTCCGGCGTTCAGTCCCGGAGCGTGATCTTCATAGGGCATGGGGCCTCATCATGCGGCTGCGGGCTTAGCGCGGACATCGACCACAAGTCGGGTCTCACGGTCTGCGACCGTACTTTCGGCCGATTCAGCGCAGATGTTGGCCGCTGAGATGTCGGCGTGCTTTTCGCGCACGCCGCCGGTGTCGACGGCGCCCTGGACCTGTTCGACGCCGCGGCGGGGTCCGGTGCCGGCCGCGACCACCACGCTCAGCAGCGGCCTGGCCGACCTGCAGCAGGCCCTCCAGCACCACACCTAAGCCATGACCGCTGTCCGCGACAGCGCGGTGGCGGGCGAGCGGGCGAGCGGGCGAGCGGGCGAGCGGGCGAGCGGGCGAGCGGGCGAGCGGGCGAGCGGGCGAGCGGGCGAGCGGGCGAGCGGGCGAGCAGCGCATCCTGGCCGGCCTGATCCTGGCCCCGTCAGGAAGGGCTCCCCCGGCTGAGAATTCTCGCAGTCCTGGACAGTCTGGCCATGCTGGAGAGGGCAGGCTGGCAGCGCCTGGAAGCCGTCGGCTGTGGCGATCGCGGGGGAGCCCAGAGGCGGGCAGCGCTATTACTGGCACCACGAGGACGACGACTGGTCCGACCCGTACCACGACAGTGGTCCGTCTGAGTCGGACGAGTTCGGCTGACCTGGGCGAACAGTCGTCCCGGAAACGGTCGTATACGGGACGGCCGGGCAGTGGATGCCATCCCATTCTTGATCCGTTCAAGGTCGTGAATAATGACGCGAACCAGGGTGGTGAGTTGTACGCGGTGGTCACTGGCCAGTTGGGGAAATTGGCCCATGCTCGGATGCTTGTGAAGCTGACGAAGTGTTTGGCCCGTAGCGGATCTCGCGTTCCGGGGCTACCTTTTCCTGCGGGCATCTGAAACTAAGTACGTGAGCAACCTCAGCCAGGCGCAGGCACAGGTCAGCACCAATGTTCGCTGCGACACCGCCTGGTATATCCAGAACCAAGGCGGATGCATATTCCACAAGGTGACTCCCTACATCCAATGGAACCTGGGGCGGACATACGACAAGGCTTTCTGGAACTACTGGAACGCCTGCACCGATCCAGACGGCGAGACCTATCCCGCTTACGCAAACAAGTACTACATTCCCGGCTGCAAACAAGATCCCACCCGCGAGTACCGGATTCTCCACAGGACCACCCAAGTAAACAGAAACTCCAACCAGGCCAACACCAACACAACTTGTAACAAAATGTGGCCCGGATACTCCAGCAAAGACGGGCCGAACAGCTACCAGTGCGACGAGTTCCCCTTCGCGTCGACATATGAGCGCTCCAAGGTCCGCATGCTCCAAAGTAACGCATACGCCCTCTGCCCCATCCCGACCTCACACAATCGGGATGCAGGCGGCGCGCTGGAGACGCACTTCTATCAAAGGATCGCATTCTCGTGGGAGACACGTTCTCCAACACCTTCGGCCCGATCAGCGGCGGCTCACCTCCGCCAAGCCGAGAGGAGCTTTGCGGTGAGCCGGTGAACTGAGTAACATGCTGGCCGGTGACGCATTCCCGTTCGTCACCGGCCAGCATTTCCTCCCCGTCGAGGTGCCGATGTGCCTGTTCCCGAAGAATGGGCTCCGCGTTACCTGAAGTTCCTGGAAGATTACCCATGGCTATCCTGGAGCGGAATGTGCTGGACCGTGGTCCGCTCTCTGAGCGGCTCCCTCGATCTCGACGACCTGGGAGCCCGGCTCTGCACCGGAGGAAGCCCCGAACTGGTGGCCATGTCCGTGCGCGAAGGAGCACCGCCGTTCCGCCCCGCTAAGGTTCTTTTCGTCGGTGAGGGAGACGGGAGCGTCCTGCTGCTCGAGTCGAACGACGAGTACGGAAACAAGACCGCCGTTCGGGAAGCCCTCAGCGAATCGGCTGAGGTGTGGAGCGTGTCCTGGAATTTCAACGGCCACGACCGCCTCAGTCACGCCACCGGCGGGCACACCGTCTTCGACTGGCCCGACTACATCTACAACGACGTCGCCCATGGCGAAGTCCCGACCGCCGTGCGGGAACTCCTCGCCACACACACCGATCCACTCTCGGGTGGCCCGATGCCGGCAAGAGCCGCGGCGATGTCGCTTATCGAAGTTTCCACCGGCGCGCGCATGAGCGGCGATTGGGTAGATCGAGAGCGGCAAGCCTTCGTTGTGGACCACCCAATCCCACCGGACGAGATCCTCCCACCGCTCCTGGCCTTCGTCGATGCGGAACTCAACGCGCTCCTGCGCTCTGCTGCCAAACCAGTCCGTCGGAGGGCGCTCCTCCACATCGCGCGGGAAATGTCTGACCGATTCGGGCTCGGACACGATGTCGTCGGCACCTCCTGTGCCAGGCTGAGCAGCGGCCAGACCCTCTCCTCAGAAGAACTGAAAGGACTGCGAGCACTACAGAAGGCCGAGTGTCAGGCATGGGAGGCAGCAGGCGGCTCACAACGTGCCCCAATGGATGCCGCCATTGCCATTCGCTCGGCTCTTCACGCAGCCCACAGGGGATGCCACGACTTCGATGCACTGTCGAACGTGAAGTCCGCACTGCATGACGAATGGGCCAGGTTTCGGTTGGCCCTCGTGCGGATGGTCGGGGACAGCCTCTAACCTCGGGCTTTCGCGGTAAAAGGAAGATGTCACCATCGACCGTATTCTGATCGACGCCCAAGGGCTCGACTCTGACCGCTACAAACCTGATACTTCTACAACATCAAATGAACCTTTCATCCTTATTCGGCTTGCACGACGCGGTGGTTCTGAAAGACGGCGATGGCCTTGCAGAGGTGGCTGGACTTGCTGGGGTTGCAGCGTAGCTTCTGGAGCCAGTGCACGTGGGTCTCATCGGCGGCCCACACCACCGCCCCACCCGGCAGCGCGCGCGGCCGGGCGGTGAGGTCGAGCAGGACCGCCAGCGATCCAGGTCACCTTTGGCGATCAGCTTCGGCCGCCGCCAGATGGCCACTTGCCGCACCCGCCGATACAGGGTGCGACGGCTCACGGCGGGCCGGTTCAGCGCCTGAAGGTGTCAATACTCCCGTTCACGGTCGTGAGCTGCGGGTTGTCTTGGCTTCCTGGTCGGAGCGGTGGCCCGGGTCGGACATGCTCGAGGCTCGTGACACTCTGTCTCTTCTATATGATCTTCTGCCGCATTCTGGACTGGCTGACCCTGCTGGCTCGTGGCGACGCGACCAAGAACATGGAGATCCTCGTGCTGCGGCACGAGATCGGCGTGCTGCATCGTCAAGTTCGCCGTCCGAGGCTGTCGTGGGCGGATCGAGCGGTGCTGTCCGCGCTGGCCCGAGAACTGCCGGCGGCGCTGCGCGCCCACCGACTGGTGACACCAGGGACGCTGCTGCGCTCGCACCGGCGCCTGATCGCACGCCACTGGACCTACCCGCACCGGAGGATGGGACGACCTGCGACCGATCCGGCGATCGTGGCGTTGATCCAGAGACTGGCGCGGGAGAATCCTCGCTGGGGTTACGAGCGTATCCGAGGCGAACTACGGCACCTGGGCCACCAAGTCAGCGCTGCGACGATCCGCCGCATCCTGAAACGAACGCGCCTGGGCCCTGCACCGAGACGCGCCAACGACCGCTGGCGCGATTTCCTCCGCGCCCACGCCGCGAGCACGCTGGCGTGTAACTTCTTCACGGTGGACACCGTCACGCTGCGCCGGGCGTACATCTTCTTCGTGGTGGAGGTCGGCACCCGGTTCGTGCACGTGCTCGGCGTGACCGCCTACCCTGACGGCGCATGGGTTACCCAGCAAGCCCGCAATCTCCTCGCCGACCTGAAGGACCGGGCCGGCTCGTTCCGGTTTCTGATACGCGATCGGGACACGAAGTTCACCAGCAGCTTCGATGAGGTGTTCACAGGCGACAACATTCAGGTGCTGAAGATCCCGCCACGAGCGCCTCGCGATGTGGTCGCCGTCGATGGTGACGTCGGCGGGGAACCAGTGGGCGAGGTGTTCTGGCTGGGTGATGGCGCGCCAGACTTTGGCCGGTGGGTGGGGGAGCTCACCGAAGGCACCGGCCACGGCGCCCGCCTCATCATCACAGAACGCGTTCGCCGAGCGATGGGTCCGCACGGCACGCACGGAATGCACCGACCGGCTGCTGATCTTCGGTGAGCGGCACCTTCGTACAGTGCTGAACGAATACACCGATCACTACAATCGCCACCGGCCACACCGCTCCCTCGGCCTCCGAGTTCCCACCGATCACGACTCCGACGTGATCCCGCTGCCGACGGACCGAATCAAGCGCCGCCACGTCCTCGGCGGGCTGATCAACGAATACCAGCGCGGGGGGTATCCCTGCAGGTGTGGGAAGTGATCTTGGCCGACATCGAAGCAGCAAGAGGCAACTTCGTCGAAGCGTCGCAGGGCCGAAGTTCCCGTGTCCCGCTCGGAAACACGATTTCGTACTCCGAACTGGGGTTTTGCTGCATGATCAGGGCGGCGGCTGCGACCATCGCGGGGTGTTGTTGTCGCTGGTCTATCGGTTGGTGAGGTGCTTGTTCGGCTTGCTGGCGGTGCTGGTCCGCGCTGATCTGTCGAAGGACGTTGAGCTGCTGGTGCTCCGTCACGAGAATCAGGTGCTGCGCCGTCAACTCGGTGGTCGACTACGGTGGGGTCAAGCCGACCGGCTCTGGCTTGCGGCGTTGTCTCGGCTGGTTCGCCGTCGCCGGTGGGCGGAGGTGTTCCCGGTCACCCCGGCAACCATTTTGCGCTGGCACCGCAATCTTGTCTCGCGTAAGTGGACCTTCACCGACCGGAGGCGCCCGAGACGGCCCTGCACCCGCCAGCCGATTAAGGCACTGATCATTCGGATGGCCCGGGAGAACCCGACATGGGGGCACCGAAGAATCCAAGGCGAGTTGGCACGCCTGGGTTACCCAATCGCGGCCTCCACAGTGTGGGAGATTCTGCACGCCGCGGGTATCGATCCGGCGCCCCGCCCAGCCGGGCCGACCTGGCGGCAGTTCCTGACCGCGCAAGCCCACGCGATCATCGCATGCGACTTCCTCGTGGTCGAGACCATACTGCTCAAACGACTGTATGTGCTGATCTTCATCGAACGCGGCACCCGGCGACTACACCTGGCCGGAGTGACCCCACACCCGACCGGAACATGGACGGCGCAGCAGTCCCGCAACCTGGTCATGGACCTGGGTGACCGCATCTCCGGGCTGCAATTCGTGATCCACGACCGGGATCCGCTTTTCACTTCCGCCTTCAGGGAGGTCTTCGAAGCCGAAGTGCTGCGCATCATCACCACGCTGTCGCGGACGCCGAGGATGAACGCCATCTGCGAGCGCGTCATCGGCACGCTGCGCCGTGAACTCCTGGACCGGATTCTGATCCTCAATGAACACCACCTGGCCCTCGTGCTCCAGGAGTACCTGATCCACTACAACCGGCACCGAGCGCACCAGTCCCGGCAGCAACGTCCCCCGGACATCGCCACGCAGCCCGCCCACGACGTGACCGACCTCAACGACCTGCGATCCATCCGCCGAAAACCCGTCGTTGCAGGCACGATCAACGAATACCGCCACGCCGCGTAACCGCAGCTCAGACCACGTAACTCAATATTCGAGCGGCACGGCCCTCCGGTGTCGCGCTCAAGCGTGATGCTGCAGTCGGAGCGATCTAGGAGGATTCACGTGAGCACAAGCGGGGCTCAGGCAGCGGCCTTCTTCCGTGAGATTGCTCGGACTCGTACCGTTTGGTGGGTTCGAGACGACGATGGCAGTCCGACCCCGGCCGCAAGTTCTGGGCAACCAGCTTTCCCTTATTGGTCGTCGAAGGCCCGTGCGCAGCGCGCCGCCCAACTATGGGGTCCTCAATTTCGAGCTGTTCCAATGCCACTGGATCATTGGCGAAGCGTGGCTTTGCCAGATCTAGCTAAGGATGACTTACGGGTAGGGATCAACTGGAGCGGACAGCGCCTAACTGGATGGGACTTCACTGTCGGGGAAGTAGTCAATCGTCTCATCCACGCGCTCGGCGAGCCACCATACGATCGGTAGATTCGGCCCAAGGACGTATCCATCCCTAGTACGGCAGCCGCCATCTGCTGTGTGAGCTGGGATGACGCGCGCTGGGCGCTGCGATCTTCTGATGGGTTCCCAGGACAACGAGAGCAGCCGCTCGTGATCATGTCTGTGTGACGAGAACAAGATCTAAAGCGGCTGCCGCCCTCATCGTAGAGGCCAGGTGTGTGCAACGGAACCTCGACGACCTCATGACCGCGCTGGCGCCGATGTTCAGCCGGATCGAGCCCCGACTGCAGGCCGCCAAGTACATCCGAGCCGTCCTGTCCGAGTTGCCCAGACGTAACGGCTGGACGATCGCCGAGTGGATCGGCGATCGACGTCCGGCCGCCACGCAGCGGCTGCTGAACCGTGTCCCGCTCGAAAATACGGTTTCGTGCTGTGAACTGGGGTTTTGCTGCGTGATCAGGGCGGCGGCTGCGACCATCTCGAGGTGTTGTTGTCGCTGATTTGCCGGTTGCTGAGGGGCTTGTTCGGCCTGGTGACCGTGCCGATCCGCTCTGATCTGTCCAAGGACGTTGAGCTGCTGGTGCTCCGTCAGGAGAACGAGGTGCTCCGTCGGCAGCTCAATGGCCGTCCGCGGTGGGGTCACAGCGACCGGCTCTGGCTCGCGGCGTTGTCGCGGTTGATCAGCAGCTGCCGATGGGCGGAGCTGTTCCCGGTCACTCCGGCGACGATCTTACGCTGGCATCGCACTCTCGTGAGGCGTAAGTGGACCTTCACCGACCGGCGGCACCCGGGACGCCCGTGCACTCGCCGGCCGGTCAAGGCACTAATCGTGCAGATGGCGCGGGAGAACCCAACCTGGGGGCACCGAAGAACCCAGGGTGAGCTGGCGCGCCTGGGCTATTCGATAGCGGCCTCCACGGTGTGGGAGATCCTGCACGCCGCCGGCATTAATCCCGCGCCCCGCCGAAGCGGGCCGACCTGGCGGCAGTTCCTGACCGTCCAAGCCCACGCGATCCTCGCCTGCGACTTCCTGGTGGTCGAGACGGTGCTGCTCAAGCGACTGTATGTGCTGATCTTCATTGAGCACGGCACCCGGAAACTGCACCTGGCCGGAGTAACCGCGCGCCCAACCGGAGCATGGACGATGCAGCAGGCCCGCAACCTGGTCATGGACCTGGGTGACCGCATCTCCGGGCTGCGGTTCTTGATCCACGATCGGGACCCGCTCGTCACTCGACCTTTCGTGAGGTCTACACAGCTGAAGGGCTACGGAGCATCACTGCGCTGCCGCGGACGCCGAGGATGAACGCGATCTGCGAGCGCGTCATCGGTACCCTGCGCCGTGAACTCCTGGACCGGATCCTGATCCTCAACGAACGCCACCTGACCTTCGTGCTCCGCGAGTATCTGATCCACTACAACGGGCACCGTCCACACCAGTCCCGGAACCAACGTCCCCCGGACATCGCAACGCAGCCTGCCTCCGACCTAGACAACCTACGATCCATCCACCGAAAACCCATCGTCACAGGAATGATCAACGAATACCACAACGCCGCATAACCGCAGCTCAAACCACGTAACTCAATATTCGAGCGGCACACGGTCCGCAGGAGCGAATCTCACCCTGGTATTGGCACCGAGTTGGCGTTCGAGAACGGTGATCTGATGGCGGAGGGCGAGGATCTCGACGTCCTTCTCTCGATCGCCCACCGGCAGCAACCGCAGCGCGGCGAAGGAATTCGTGACGGCGAGATAGGCCAGACGAAAGAGCACGAACGATCATCATGCCGCACTCCGAGCGGCTGGAGATCCTGCGCGTCAGGCGCTCCCCCAGCAGGGCCATGACCTGACCGGATGACATTATCGGCGGGTGCAATGCCGTCGGCGAGCTCGATGCGGCCCGGTCGAGCTGGCGGCCGGCCCTAGGACGCCTCTACGACTCCCGCACCGAGGCCAGGGCGGTCATCACCGCCAAACTCGGCGAGCGGCGGTGATGGGCTTGTCATCATCACCCGAATCAGGCCATGGGCAGGGCCGCTGCGGCCGTGGGGCGTTGTGAGTGGAAGCGCAGCAGCCTGCTCAACGCGGCCTCGCATCGTTCGACGCCCTCGCGTGTCCAGGCCTGTCGCCTGGCGAACGCCCGCACCAGGCTGTGGTAGCGATAGGTCCCGTACGGGCCGGCCAGCAGCAGATGTGCCTCGACCAGCGACTCCAGCAGCCGGTGCGCCTGAGATCTCGGCAGGTCGAGCAGCGCTGCGGCCGAGTCCGCCGCCAGCTCTCCGTAGTCGGGCAGCGCGGAGAGCCGGAACGCTGTGGCCTGCTGCGGGCCGAGCCGGCTCTGCGCCAGCAGCAAGGGCGCCTCGATCAAGGCGTAGTCGTCGTTCGCGCCCGCGGGCCGGTACAGGTCGTCCTCCAGCCGCCGACCGACCTGCCGTACCGTCCAGTGCGGTCTGGCCTGCAGCAGGTCGGCGGCCACGCGTACGGCCAGCGGCTGGTGCGAGCACAGGTCGACCAGTTCGACGGCGGCCGGCCGCTCCTCCAGGACTCGCCGGTGGCCGGCCAGCCTGGCCAGCATCTCCAGCGCGTCGCCCCGCGGCAGGGCGTCGAGCCGGAACCAGCGGACGCCGGACAGGTCGATCAGGTGCCTCCAGGTGGTGACGATCGCGGCACAGCCTGGCGCCGCCGGCAGCAGAGGACGTACCTGATTCGCGTCGCTCGCGTCGTCCAGCACGATCAGTACACTCCGATCGGCCAGCACGGTTCGCCACAACGCCACCCGCTCCTCAAGAGAGGTGGGCAGCCGCTCCTCCGGCACGCCGAACGAGCGGAGGAACGAGCCCAGCACCGCGGCAGGAGCCGCCGGACGGCCGCTGGAGGTCCCGAGGTCGGCGTAGACCTGGCCGTCGGGAAACCGGTGCCGCATCGCGTGCGCGGTCTGGACGGCCAGCGCGGACTTTCCCATGCCGCCGAGCCCGGTGATCGCCACAACCGGCGTCCCTCCGGTGAGACGCAGCGTGTTCTCGATGGCCTCCAGCTCCGCCGCTCTGCCCACGAAACCGAGCGGCGCCGCCGGCAGTTGGGCGGGCGGCCGCCCAGCCGGCAAGGCCGCAACCGGGCACCGCGTCGTCGCGGCGAGCCCGGGGTCGGCGCGCAGGATGCGCTGATGCAGCTCGCGCAGGCCGGCACCGGGGTCGATGCCGAGTTCCGTGGCGAGCATTCGCCGTACCTCGTCGTAGGCCGACAGCGCCTCCGCCTGCCGGCCTGACCGGAACAGGGCGATCATTTGCAGCTCTCGCAGCCGCTCCCGCATGGGCTCGGCGGAGACAGCCGCGGCCAGCTCCTCATTGACCTCGGCATGTTGGCCGAGCTCCAGCTCAAGCGCCAGTCGTTCCTCCAGCGCCGCCACCCTGTGCTGGGCCAAGCGCGTGCGTTCCTGGTCGATGTAGTCGCCGCGGGCTCCGCCCAGGGGGGTGCCTCTCCACAGCCGCAGGGCGTTGCGCAACAGGTCGGCCGCCTCGGCCGGGTTCCCTCCCGCGCGCATCGCCTGTGCCTCGCGTACGAGCCCGCAGAAGGAGACCCAGTCCACGCCCGCCGCACCAAGCGATATGGCGTAACCGCCGCCCGACGACCTGATCACCCGGTCCTCGTCCTCGCCGGAGCACAAGACGCGGCGCAACCGGGACAGATAGGTGCGTACGATGGCCCGCGCGGATCCAGGCGCCCGATCCCCCCACAGCGTGTCCACGAGCTCATCGATCGACACGGTCTCACCCTCGCGTAACAACAGGAGAGCGAGCACCGCCCGCTGCTGGGGCGCGCCGAGGTCCAGCTCCGTTTCACCGCGCCACCCCCGGACCGGTCCCAGCAAAGCGAATCGCAACCCCGTACTCATGATCGATCGTCCTCCCCATGCCCGTCGCGCGGTCCTCGTGTCCGCGGGCAGCCTCCCCTTGGCGCCCGCGCGTCTGACGAAACCTCCAGGCCACGGGCCATCGTAGGGCGGCGTCTGTGCACAAGAACTGACTGGAATGTGACCGCCCTCCCGCACAGCCACATATACGGGCCGTCAATGTTCCGCATGCGGGTGAGTCCGTACGGTCAAGCGGAGACCACCAACCTCGGCCGGATCCAGCTCGATCCCGAGGGCGAGGCCGACTTCGCCTGTGGCGACCTGGCAGAACAGGCCAACCCTTAACAAAGCGACGGCGGATAGCCGCGACCCACTTTCGCCCCACTCAACCAAGGAGAATGACCATGCTCTATTTCCTGATCGGCTGCGTGATCTCCGGTGCCATCGCCGGTGGCCTCGGCCGGCTGATCCTGCCCGGGCGGCAGAACATCAGCGTGTTCGCCACCATCGCCGCGGGTACCGTGGCCGCCGCCGTCGGCACCGGAATCGCCTACCTGGTCGGCTTCGCCGACAAGGCGTGGCTGGTGCTCCTCCTGCAACTCGCCCTCGCCGTGGTCTGCGTGGCCACTGTCGCGAGCAGCATGGGCAAGAAGAGCAGCTCCTGACGCTACGACAAAGGCGGCCGTCGCCGGGCACCGGGCTCCGGCGACGACCGCCCTTTCGTATTGCGTTCGAGTCCGGACGGCAGGCGGGCCGACGATCTCGCCGGTTTCTCCCCCGAAGAGGGCATTAAGGACCCCTCAGCCCCCACGGACTGTCACGATGACTGCGGCAGGGCGGATCACCGAGCTTGGGTTTCCCGATATTCAGCCCGCTGCAAGCCGATTGCATAGCCGATCCAAAATACTCCCGAATGTCAGTGCCGATGGAGGGAGTTGCGGCGGATGCGGTTCGCGGTGCTGGGGCCTGTGCGCCTCTGGCGAGGAGACGTCGAGCTGAACTCCGGTCCTCCGCAGCAACGGGCCCTGCTCGGCCTCCTGCTGGCGTACGCGGGACGGCCGGTGAGCCTGGACGAGGTGATCGACGTCCTCTGGGGGCAGGACCCGCCGCCCAGCTCGGTCAACGTCGTCCAGAGATATGTGGGCAACCTGCGCCGGTTGCTGGAGCCGGGGCTGCCGTCCAGAGCCGAGGGCGGCTGGCTGCTTCGGGGCGCGGGCGGCTACCGCCTGGAGGCCGACGTCGGAACGCTCGACCTGCTGCGCTTTCGCCACCTGGCCGAACAGGCCCGCTCGGCTGCCCCCGCGGAGGCGGTAGAGCTGTACGCGGACGCGCTGGACTTATGGCAGGGGGAGGCGGCGGCGGGCATTCCGGCCGAGGCACGGTCCAAGCCGGTGTTCGCCGCTCTGGAGCAGGAGCGGATCACGGTCGCGCTGGCGGCGGCCGACGTGGCGCTGGTACACGGTGGGATGGTCGGATTGCTGCCCGCGCTGAGGGCGGCGGCCACCCGGCATCCGCTGGACGAGCGGCTTCAGGCCAGGTTGGTGCTCGCCCTGGCCGCCACCGGCCGCCAGGTCGAGGCGCTGGACACCTGGCAGGCGGTCCGCGACGAGCTCGCCGAGGAGCTGGGCATCGAACCGGGTCCCGAATTACGCGCCGCTCAACAGCGCGTACTGCGCGAGACGGCCGGACCCGTGGGCGAGGCGACCGGACTCGCGGTCGCGCCGGCCGGCGAGGCGGCCGCCGTGGTGCGGCCCGCGCAGTTGCCCGCCGATCTCTCCGTCTTCGCGGGCAGGCGGGCTGACCTTGCAAGGGCCCTGGCACTGCTCGACGGTGACGCGCTGGGGACGGTCGTGATCAGCGCCATCGGCGGCATGGCGGGCGTCGGCAAGACGACGCTGGCGGTTCACTGGGCGCACCAGGTGACCCACCGTTTCCCGGACGGCCAGCTGTACGTGAACCTGCGCGGCTTCGACCGCATCGGCTCCGCCATGAACCCCGCCAAGGCCCTACGGGGCTTCCTGGAAGCACTCGGCGTGCCGCCGCACCGGATCCCGGTCACGATGGACGCGCAGGTCGGGCTGTACCGGAGCCTGCTGGCCAAGCGCCGGGTGCTGATCCTGCTGGACAACGCCCGCGACGCCGACCAGGTACGCCCACTGCTGCCCGGCTGCCCCGGCTGCCTGGTGCTGATCACCAGCAGGGACCGGTTGCCGGGCCTGGTGGCGACGGAGGGGGCGCTTCCGATGACGCTGGACCTGTTCCCGGTCGAGGACGCCCGGGAATCGCTGACCCGGCGGCTCGGCGAGGAGCGGGTCGTGCGGGAACCACGGGCGGTGGACGAGATCGTCGAACGGTGCGGCGGCCTGCCGCTGGCCTTGGCCGTGGTGGCCGCCCGCGCCGCCGCCAACCCGGCCTTCCCGCTCTCCGCGATCGCCGCCGAACTGCGCGAGACACCCGAAACGCTGGACGCCTTCGCGGACGGCGACCCGGCCGTTGACGTGCGGGCGGTGTTCTCGTGGTCGTACCGGTCGCTCAGCGCGGGGGCGGCCCGCCTGTTCCGGCTGCTGGCGCTGCATCCGGGGCCCGATGTCAGCGCCGGGGCGGCGGCCGCTCTCGCGGATGAGCCCGTACGGCGTCCGCTGAACGAGCTGACCAGAGCCAGCCTGCTCACCGAGCACACTCCCGGCCGGTACGTCGCGCACGATCTGCTGCGCGCGTACGCCACCGAACTCGTGGAGGACTCCGAGGACGATCGGCACGCGGCCGTACGACGGCTGCTCGACCACTACACGCAGCAGGCGCATGGGGCCTGCAGGAAGTTTGCCCCGTTCTGGAGACAACCGGAGCTGTCCGAGTCCGTGCCGGAGTTCGATGACGACCGGCAGGCGCTGGCCTGGTTCACCGCCGAGCACTCCGTCCTGATGCCCGTGGTGGAGCTGGCCGCCCAGGGCGGGTTCGACACGCACAGCTGGCAACTGGCCTGGGCGCTGGAACGCTTCCTCGACCAGCAGGGACACTGGCGCGACTGCGCGACCGTACAGCACCACGGGCTCGCCGCCGCCCAGCGGCTGGGACACAGAACCGCGCAGGCGCACCTCCATCGGGCGCTGGCCCGCGCCTCCGCGCGACTGGGGGACTACCACGTGGCCTGGCCCGGTATCCGGCACTCGCTGGAACTATACGAGGAACTGGGCGACCTGAGCGGGCTGGCCACCGCCCACCGGACCCACGCGTGGCTGCTCGACCAGGTCGGACGGTACGAGGAGTCGATCCAACAGGCCGAAAGGGCGCTTGACCTGTACGCCGCCACCGGAGACCCCGCCGGCGAGGCCAGCATGCTGCACGCGCTCGCCTGGACCCACATCAGGCTGGACCAGGACTGCCGGGCCGCCTCGTACTTCCAGGAGGCGCTGATCAAGCTGAACGGCCTGAGCAACCGCTACGGCGACGCGGGGGTCCTGGACGGCCTCGGCTACGCCCTGCAGCGGCTGGGCGAGTACGAGCGGGCCATCGTGTACTACCGGCACGCCCTGACCCTCTACCGGGAGGTCGGCGACCGGTACAACGAGGTCGGCACTCTACGCCACCTTGGCGACAGCCACCGAGCGGCCGGTGACCAGGACGCGGCCAGGGCCACCTGGCAACGAGCCCTGGACCTGGTCGACGACATCGATCCAGCGACCGCGGGCGAGATCCGCGACAAGCTCCACCACCTCGACATGCCCGACCTGGTGGGCGCCGAGAGACGGGTCAGACGCTCCTGCCGCGGCGGCCCCTGACCAGGTCGGCGATCGCACCTAGTGGGTCGTCCGGGGCGATCTCCGCCCCGAGCGCACGCGGCCGCACCTCACATCTCCGAGCACGATGCCGGGGCCTGCTGAGGCCGGCCAGGGCATCCGCTTCTCCTTCGCGCCGAGCCTGGCATGGAGGTGCGGGCGCGGGAGGCGGCCTCCCGCGGTTCCTCCCCCAGTTGAGCGAGTGACCGCGCCAACACATGCGCGGCCCTCGTTCTGGCCCTCGCCACTGCCGTTACCGGCGGCGTCGCGGTCAGCCCGGTTCGTCCGACCAACTGCGCTGCAACATGCGCCGCCACTGGGGGTGGAACAAGACCATCACTGTTTACTTCTATACAGTGGACTTAAAGCGCCTTGGAGCTCGCAACTGTACGTTGGCCATAGAAAACGATGAGACGTGCACATTCAACTGAGCCTGGATTCGCGGCTTGATTTCTCATGATCCTTTCTTGGTCGGATTTCTCGGTGAGGATCAGCAGGAACTGGTCAGCACGCGCGGGTCGGCACAGCACAACGGGCAGGGGCTGAACGTCACGGTGACGTCGACCGAGCCCGGCAAAGCCCACGATCTGAGCGCCGCCCGCATCTGGGGCATCCTGCGCGCTGGAGCAGGAGGCTCGCTTCCTGAACCCGAGTTAACCAGCAGGGTCAAGGGCAAGAACAAGCCCGAGTCCCAGAAGCAGGCCAACCGTGCCCACGCCAGGCTCCGCGGACCGCGCGAACGCCCAGCTGAAGAGCTGAAAAATCCTTCGCAAGCTACGCTGTAGCCCGAGCAGGGCCGGCCATCTCTGCAAGGCCATTGCCGTCCTTCAGAACCACCGCGTCGCTCAGGCCGCCTGAGGATGAAAAAGGGTCAGAGTGGGTGCGCCCGACTGACATTCATGGGCGAGCGTCTGTCATATCGCAGCGATCAGCCCGATGAGCGGTGGAAGCCGCCTGTGGTGGAACCCAGGCCGGGCCAGGCCCCCTCCGTGCACGCACACGCAACCTTTCACATATCGGCATCAACGTTTTGTCAACGCATAACCGATATTCTCATGGGCGAATGCAAATAGGCGAGCGCACGTCCCTGGGTTGAAGTCGTCCATTCGGGGCCGATAGCAGAAAATTAATGTATGCGCGGACCGAATGTCGAGAATGCCAAGAGGTTCACTTCGTTTTCCAGAAGTGTAAGGAGATGCGAACATGATCTACGCGGTCCGGTCCAGATCGGGCGCTAGGCCCAACGGCATCGTCACCGTCATGGTTGTGGCCGGCATCGTCGCCTCGCTCACCTCGACCCTGGTCGTGCCCATGATCAGCAAGCTGCCGCCCCAGCTCGGCACCACCGCGTCCAACGCCTCCTGGGTGGTCACGGCCACGCTGCTGGCCGGCGCCGTGACGACCCCTGTCATGGGCCAGCTCGGCGACATGTACGGCAAACGCCGGATGATGGTCATCTGCTCGGTGCCGCTCGTCCTGGGCTGCGTCGTGTGCGCGCTCGCCTCCGACCTGGCCACCATGGTCGTCGGGCGGGGCCTCCAGGGCATGGGGATGGGCATGATCCCGCTGGGCATCAGCGCCCTGCGCGACGTGCTGCCGCCTGAACGGCTTGGCCCCTCCATCGCGCTGATGAGCTCGTCCATAGGCATCGGCGGCGCGCTCGGCCTGCCGGTCGCCGCCGCGGTCGCCGAGTACGCGAGCTGGAGGGTGCTGTTCTGGGCCGCAGCCGCGCTCGGCCTCCTGGTAGCCGTGCCCATCCGGGCCCTGGTGTCCGCCACCCCCGCCGCCGCCCGGGGGCGCGTGGACATCGTTGGCGCGCTCGGCCTGTCCGCCGGCCTGGTGTGCCTGCTACTGGGCGTGTCCAAGGGCGGCGACTGGGGCTGGGCGAGCGGCACCACGCTCGGGCTGCTGGCCGCCGCGGTGGTCGTGCTCCTCGCCTGGGGCCGGTGGGAGTTGCGCAACGGCGACCCGCTGGTGGACCTGCGCGTCGTCGCGCGCCCGCAGGTGCTCATGACCAACATCGCCTCCATCATGGTCGGCTTCTCCATGTACGCCCAAGCGCTGATCGTGATCCAGATCTTGTTGCTCCCCGCGGCCACCGGCTACGGGCTCGGCCAGTCGCTGCTCGCCGCCGGCCTGTGGCTGGCCCCCGCCGCCCTGGTGATGATGATCGCCTCGCCAATCGGCGCGCGCCTGTCGGCCGCCCGCGGCCCCAAGGTCACCCTGACCATCGGCAGCCTCATCATGGCCGCGGGGTACGGCTCCTCGGTGTTCCTGCTCGGCTCCACCGGGGGCCTGCTCATCGTCACCTGCTTGTGCGGCATCGGCATCGGATTCACCTACGGCTCCGTACCCACTCTGATCGGGAGCGTCGCCCCGCCGACCCAGACCGCCGCGGCCAACAGCTTCAACACCCTGATGCGCTCCATCGGCACCACCGTGTCGGCCGCGGTGGTCGGCCTGATCCTGTCCCAGATGACCATCGAGTTCGCCGGGCGCGTCCTGCCGTCCGAGGCCGGGTTCCGCACCGGCATGCTCATCGGCTGCGGCACCGCCCTCCTCGCCGCCGCGATCACCCTCGCCGTGCCGGGCCGCCGCGCCAGCGACGCGGCGGCACCCGCCGGATCATCCGCTCTGGCGGGCAAGCACTGACCTCGTCGCCGTCTCGGGTCGATGTGGATCTTCGGCCCCGGCGCCGGCCGCGTCAAGACCATCGTCACCCGTCTCGGCTCAGCACACCGCGCCGTGCACCTCACTCCCGCCGAACGGCAGCGGCGCGACGAACTGCGCGCCGCCCAAGGCCGGCGGATGCAAGCCATTGCGGACGCGCTCGATGAGCACCGCGTGACGCTGGCCGCAGCCTGGATCGGCCTCGACGTCGCCGACCTGCCCCGTTCGGACCACTGGCGGTGCCTGGTGCAGGCGCGCTCCGTGTGGGCCCGCATCGGCTATTGCTGACAGGGCGCTTCAAGCGATGACGGATAACGCGTTGGAACCCAAGTCGAGCCGAAGATCCTGTGGGTTTCGGCCGGGACGGGGCTGCCATGACGCAATCGGTACGATTTTCTCCACGCCGCGTGGCAAGGTCGCGCGGCGTGGGTGGATCCTGGATGCGGATCTGGCGGCGCCTTTGACCGGAGCCGACCGCGACGACCAATGTGAAAGCGCCGAGTCACTTGTTCGGGTGGCTCGGCACTTTCACCTTGAAATCAACCTACCGGACGGGACGGTGGTCAATCAAAACGTGCAAGTCACGCGGTTGGTGTCCCACCTCTCGACGGGAACGTTGCACTGGTGGGTGACCAACTTAGCCCCGGAGTCGGCCCAGAAATCCACATTAATTTCGCCCTTCCACCACCAGTTCCACAACGTGGCGCAGCGCTGCCGGCTCCGGTCGCCGCCGAGTACAACCTCTGGCGAAGCGCCATCGTCGTTGCTCTGGTTCTTGCCGCGGATTGAATATCCCCTGAGGTTAACGTTCCCTGCGACGACGCACACTTCAACCTGCTGCCCGCTCAGCCCTTGAACGGACAGCGGTGCGGCCGCCATGGCCGGTCCGGCCAGGAGACCGCTGGACAGTCCAGCGACCATCGCCAGAGCGGATAGGGACCGCCTGACGGCCTTTTTCCTCGAGGGACACTGCATTGAGGTCTCCGTAGTAGTGAGTGAACGGGACGCCGAGAATCTCGGCGCTTCTTCCTGACGAGCCTATTGGCATGAGGTTCGTGGAACATTGACAAATCATTGACGCCATTATTCGCGCACTAAAGCTCAACTCCATGATGTGATTCATGGGCTTCCTGTGCTCGTCTCGCGGCGAGATAGCCCCGCGAGGCCCGCCCACCACTGTCGGCACGGTCAAGCTGAGGTTGGCGGACCGGGCGGATGGTGGTGGATCGGGCGTGGTCCGCGCGTCAGGAAACCGTCACGGGAATAGACACTGCGTGGCGTCGCAGGAGAGGCGTCGAATCGCCTGGGCGATATTGTCGGCGCCGGTCAGGCGAAGAGCACCGATGGCGAAGGTGCGCAGGGCGGCCATGTTGCGGGGTGCGTTGCCGGTGAATGCGTGGCCGGTTCAGTTCAGGTCGAGTTTGGCCACTTCCGCCCAGTACCAGGGCACGACCTTGCGCCCTGCGTCGGAGCGGGTTTCGGACCAGTCACGGACCCATTCGCCGAGAATGCCGATGAAGGAGTTGGGGATGCTGCCCGCCTGGATGACGCGCTGGATGCCGGCTTCGTGCGCGGCCGAGCTGGTGCCGCCGACCGCGTCCGCGATGAACATGGTCCGGTAGCCCTCGCGCTGGGCGTGCACGACGGGGAAGGCGAGGCAGATCTCAGTCCACAGCGCGGCGAAGACGATGTTGCGGCGTCCGGTTGCCTTGATGGTGCGGCGTACGGCTTCGTCCTCCCAGGCGTTCATGTTCATGCGGTCGTGTTCGGTGAGGGTGGGCACCTCCTCGCGCAGGGAGGGGATAGTGGGCTGGTTGACGCCCGCTTTCACGCCCACGGTGGTGAGCACGGTGGGCACTTTGAGCAGCCGGGCGATCCGGGCCAGGGCCTTGATGTTGAGCTGGAGCAGGTCCTTGTTCATCGAGGTGACGCCGGCGACCATCTCGGGCTGGTAGTCGATCAGTACCAGCATGGAGTTCTCCGGAGTGAACAGCGGGTTGGGCTCGCTGTTGCCGCTGTCGGCGGCGGCGGTGCCGGCCAGGGCGGGGGCGATCGCCGCAGCGGCCCCGACGACGCCGGCAGCGGCTGCAGTGAGTGCCTGCCTGCGAGTTGGACTGTCCATGCCACATTCCTTCACGCGAGGAAAATTGATATTTGAACCAATTATGCGTGCTGGGTGTCGACGCGGCGCAGACGGAACGTATATCCACATTCTGTGGAGGCAGGATGACCTGGCGTCGCCGGAACTTACGGCCACGGCGTGCCCAGCCGGGTGACGACCGACCAGCCGTGCCGTCCACGGCTGATCCACTGCAAGAACTCATGCCAGGACCGGCGTCCGGGCGAGCCCGCCCCCTCCCAAGGACCCAGCGGCTGCATCTTCTTCGGCCACTCGACCACGAACGCGGCACACGGACATCCCCGTTCTCCGCGTACTCCTGCGCGTTCCTCGCCTCCCCTTGCCGTCGCCGACGGCGGCCTGGAATGCAGGTGGCGGTGCCGCCGGAGCAGGTCGAGGTGCTGGACGCACCGCAGGGCTGGCGTGCTACCCGGATCAAATACCGGCATATTCAATTCGTCATCGAACTGTCAACCTCCGGCCTGCATCATGGTCAAGGTCAACGAGATACGCCGAAATCCGCGGCGATCATCCGATCACCAAGACGGCGCGGGCCACGCCGCGTCCACACAGCGTCAATGATTTGTTTATGCCTGGGTGCCACCCTGAAATAGGGAGACGGTGACCTATACCCGCCTCCACCTCACTCAACGAAAGGCGTCTTTGAATGTTGCGTCAAATCAAGGGGCGGATCGGCGTACGAGCGGCTCTCGTCATGGCCCTCGCCACTGCCATTACCGGCGGCGTCGCGGTCGACGCGGCCTCGGCCGGCACCGCACAGCAAGTACAGGTCTGCGTCGGCTCCGGTCACGACGACATTCAGAAATATGATGTGTACGGATACAACCAAAATGGCGACTACGTGTCCTCGCCAAGGGACATCTTCGACAAGCAGAGCGAGGGCCGTCGCTGCGGCATCGTCCCCGACTGGTGGTGGGTCGGCTGGGTCAGCATCAACTTCTACACCAGCGGCAACGAGCGCACGGGCACCCGGACGTGTTTTATCGGCTACGACTTCGCGTCGACAACGGAGTGCAAGTTCGACTGAGATCGTCTGGGCAGGGGTCGACCGTGACAGGTCGATCGCCACAGCCGATCGCACTTCCGCTGCCCTCACCCAACCCACGGAAAGTGAGTCTGAATGCTGCGTCACCTGCGGAACCGGGCACAAGCCATCCTCGTTATGGCCATCGCCGTTGCTACGACCATCGGCTTCACCGCCGGCCCGGCCTCGGCGGCGATGCTGGCCAACGAGGTCCAGGTCAGGGTCTGCGTCGGACCCGGCCACAATGACATCTTCTGGTACGCGGTCCACGGTTACAACCAGGACGGCAACTGGGTCAACCACGAAAAGATGCCCCTGAACGGTTCGTCCGACCAGCTGCGCTGCAACATGCTCCGCAACTGGTGGTGGAAGGGGAAAGTCCAGGTCTACTTCTATACAGTGGACCTGAAGTTCCTAGGATCTCGCGAGTGTGATTTGCCCGCACAAAACGGCGGCGAAGTGCCGTGCGTATTCTACTGAGATTCATTCAATAGTCTCGATGGCGGGGGCGATATCGATGAAGCTCCCGCCATCGACGGTGTACGGGATGTCCACGACCTGCACCCGTGGACTTCACATCCGGCACGAACGTCGCCACCGCGCACCTGGTCACCGACGCTTGCGACACCCCTGGATCAGCAGCCGGTCCGTTGACGAGCATTCACACACTTTCATCAGTTTTTGAGCACAGGGACCGGCTACGATCCGTTCCCATCCACGAAACAGGTTGGCGGCGGGGCGGTTTCCCCGTGCCGCCACGTCCCGACGGAGATATCTGTGACCGACATCATTGTCGCTTCGACGCCCGTGAACGGGCATGTGTCGCCTCTTCTCACCGCCGCCGCGGATCTGGTCCGGCGCGGCCACGAGGTGACCTTCCTCACCGGGGCCCGCTTCGAGGCCCGGGTGCGGGGCGCCGGCGCGCGGTTCGCGGCTCTCCCGGAGGAGGCGGACTACGACGATCAGCGGCTGGATCTGGCATTCCCGGAGCGTGGCACTCTTCCCCCCGGACCGGAGCAGATCGACTTCGACCTGAAGCACATCTTCGGCGACCCGGTTCCCGCCCAGTACGGCGCGTTGCGGCGGCTGCTCGCCGAGATCCCCGCCACCAGCGTCATCAGCGACAACCTCTTCCTGGGCGCGCTTTCGCTGACGCTTGAAGCGGAACGGGACAGCCGCCCCACGACGATCGCCCTGGGCATCGCGCCGCCGACGGTGCCCGATGACTGGAATCGCGATGCGCTGGCCGGGACGCAGGAGCATCTGGAGAAGATCTTCGCTTCGGTGGGCACGCCACTTCCCGGCTTCATCCTCGACAACCTGATCACCGTGCCGGATCACTACGTACAGCTGACGGTTCCCGGCTTTGAGTACCCCTGGGATGGTGCCCCGGTCTCCTTCCAGTTCGCCGGACCGCTGCCGCAGACGCAGGATCAGGCGCGCCCGCTCCCGGACTGGTGGTCGGAGCTGTCGGCCGGCCGGCCGGTCGTCGTCGTGACTCAGGGGACGTTCGCTAACTCTGACCTGGAACAACTCGTCGTGCCGACACTGCGCGCCCTCGCCGACTCACCTGTCCTGGTGGTGGCGACCACCGCGCGCGAGAACGGTGCTGCAGAGGTACGGGAGCTGATGGAGACCGTCCCCGAGAACGTACGCTTGGCGGGCTACGTTCCCTTTGACCGGCTGCTGCCCCACGCCGACGTCCTGGTCACCAACGGCGGTTACGGCGGCGTGCACATGGCCCTGCGGCACGGTGTGCCCATGGTGGTCGCGGGTGCCACCGAGGACAAACCCCTGGTGGCAGCCCGTGTGGCGTGGAGCGGAACCGGAATCGACCTGCGTACCGACCGGCCCGGCGAAGACGCCATCCGCACCGCCGCGGGGACCGTGCTCGCCGAGCCGGGCTTCCGCACCCGGGCGCGCGAGCTAGGCGAGGAGATCTCCGGCTTCGACCCGCTCGCCACGATCGCCGGACTCGCCGAAGGACGGGACGCGCCCACTGCCCGCTGACCCGAGATCACGAAGTCTGGTACGGATCTCGTCCGCGGCCGGGGGATCGACTTCGCCGACCAGGTCCAGGGCTCGCTGCCAAGCGGCCCTGGCTGAGGCCGGAGCACCGGCCGCCTGACAGCTGTCGCCCAGGTGACGCAGGGTGCCGACCTCGTTGTACCGATCGCCGACCGCCCGATAGAGATCGAGAGCCTGCTGGTGGCACCCGATGGCCGACCCGTATTTGCCGAGCTGGTGCAGGGCATGGCCGAGGCCGTCCAGGACGCCGGCATCTCCGTAGCGATTGTCCAGCCCGTCCAGTCTTGTGAGCGCCTGTTCGAAGTAGGAAGCGGCGCGGCTGTGCCGGCTCAGCCGGATATGGGTCCAGGCGAGCGCGTGGAGGATGCTGGCCTCACCGGCGGGGTTCCCGGTGACCCGGTACAGCTCAAGGGCTTGCCGGGCCTGTTGGATGGACTCCTCGTAACGGCCGGTCCGGTCGAGTAGCCACGCGTGGCTACGGTGTGCGGTGGCCAGGCCGGTCAGGTCGTCGAGCTCGCCGAACAGCTCGAGCGAACGCCGGATGTGAGGCCACGCGTCGTCATAGTTTCCCAGGCGTCCGGAGGCGCGGGCCAGAGCCCGGTGGAGGTGAGCCTGGGCGGTTCGGTGCCCCAGCCGGATGGCGGCGGCCAGCCCGGCGCGCTGGACGGTCGCGCAGTCGTGCCAGTGGCCCTGCTGGTCGAGGTACCGTTCCAGCGCCCAGGCGAGTGACCAGCTGTGGGTGTCGAACCCGCCGTGAGCGGCCAGCTCCACGACGTTCAACAGGACAGAGTGCTCTGCGGTGAACCAGGCCAGCGCCTGCCGGTCGTCATCGAACACGTCGGTAACCGCCTCCGGCCCGGTTGGGGCCAGGTCGGGCCGGACCCAGAACGGCGCGAACTTCCGGCAGGCGGCGTGCGCGCGATCCATGTAGTGGTCGAGAACACGGTGCACGGCGGCGTGCCGGTCGGCCTCGGAGTCGTGCGCGTGCACGAGCTCGGTGGCGTACGCGCGAAGGAGGTCGTGCGCGACGTAGCGTCCGGGGGTGTGCTCGGTGAGGAGGCTTGCCCTCGTCAGTTCGGCCAGCAGCGTGCGGGTTTGCCGGACAGGTCCGCCGGCGAGGTATACGGCCGCCGCGGCACCGATGTCCGGGCCCGGGTGCAGTCCCAGCAACCGGAACAGGCGGGCCGCGCCTGGGCTGAGCAGCCGGTAAGACCAGGAGAACACCGCACGTACATCGATGGCCGGGTCGGGATCCGTGAAGGGATCCAGTGTGCCGGGCGTGTCGCGCAGCTCGGCGGCGATCGCCGAGAGCTGGAAGGCGGGGCGAGCGGCGGCACGGGCGCCCACGACGGCCAGCGCCAGCGGCAGCCCGCCGCAGAGGCCGATGATCTCGTCGACCGCTTCGGGCGCACCGGCGACCCGGTCCTCGCCCAGGCGGCGTACCAGCGACTCGCGGGCCTCCGCGGCCGAGAACAGGCCCACGGTCAGTGGGTGGGCCCCCTCGGTGGCTACGAGGCCGGGGAGCCGATCCCGGCTGGTGATCAGCACCAGGCAGCCCGCGCTGCCGGGCAGCAGCGGGCGTACCTGGTCGGCGTCGCGGGCGTTGTCCAGCAGGACCAGCATCCGGCGGCCGGCCAGCAGGCTGCGATAGAGGCCGACCTGTCCGTCCAGGGCAGGGGGGATCCGATGCGGTGGCACACCAAGGGCCTCAAGGAAGCCTCGGAGGGCCTCGCCGGGGCCCATGACGGAGCCGAGACGGTCGAAGCCGCGCAGATTCACGTAGAGCTGCCCGTCCGGGAAGCGGTGCGCCACCTGGTGAGCCCAGTGCACCGCCAGTGTCGTCTTGCCGACGCCGGCCATGCCACCGATGGCGCTGATGACCACCGTTTCCAGAGCCGTTCCATCGAGCAGGGAGAGCGCCCGAGTCAGGTCGGCCCGCCGACCGGCGAAGACCGCGAGATCCGCGGGAAGCTGTGCCGGCCGCACCGCCGATCCGACGGGCTCCACGATCGGGCCGGAAACGTCGCTTCCCCCGCTGAGCACGCTCTGATGGGCGGCGCGCAACTCCTGCCCAGGGTCGATGCCCAGTTCCTCCCCGAGTACGGAGCGGATCGTCTGCCAGGCGCTCAACGCCTCCGCCTGCCGGCCGGTCGCGGCCAGCGCGAGCATCAGCCGGGCCTGTAGCCGCTCATCCAGCGGATGCCGCGCGGCGCAGGCGCGAAGCGTCGGCAGCAGTAGTGCCGCCGCGCCGCATCGCAAGGCCACATCGGCCGCCTCCTGCAGCACGGTGATCTGCTCCTGGTCCAGCGCGGCGAACACCGGACGAGCTCGCGCTTCGGCCGGTATCCCCGCCGCCGCCTCCGCCTGCCACAGCGCGAGCGCCTCCGCGTACAGCTCTACCGCGTGCTCTGGCGCCGCTTGTCCGGCCAGCTCGACCAGCCGACGGAATCGCAGCAGATCGACCGCGTCCACGTCGGCCACCGCAAGCCGGTACCCACCGGCGCCACGGACCAACCAGTCACCCTCCGTCCGGAGCGGCAGCCCCGGCTCCAGCAGCCGCCGCAGAACTCCGACATACCGGTGGACCACATTGACCGCGCTGGCCGGCGGATCCTGGCCCCACAGCAGATCGACCATGTCGCCGAGGCTCACCGGCCGCCCCACGTTCACCAGCAGCAGCGCCAGGATGGCCCGCTGCTGCGGAGGCCCGGGATTCAGCTCGGTGTCTCCTCGCCAGAGCCGCACCGGCCCCAGCACCGCGAACCGCATCCGCTGCTCCGTTGGCACTATCGCTTCCCTTCTCCGGCACCATGCCCTGACTCCCAGACATGGCGAAGTGTTTCGGCAGGGTCATGCAATCCGATTGCATCGAGCTGAAAGAGTCCCGACCAGGATCAACGGACGGCTCTCGGGCGTGTATACGTTCTGTAAATCACCTGTATATGCGCGCGCCGTACTTTAGTACGCCATGAGCGACACTCCCGTAGAGCCCGAGAACGAGGGCCAGATTCTCGGGCTTCTTGAGCGCATTGGCTCCGTCATCGTCCCGGTCGGAGTGGCGCTCTACGCCGTCCTGTACACCGGCATCGAACAGATGTACGGAGTCTTCGGCATCAATCCACAGCAGGCGGGCATCGATCAGTCGGTTCTGCTGGGCCGCCTGATGGGCACCCTCGTCTTCCTCCTGCTGGTCGCCATTCCAACGCTCGGCTTCCTGCTCGGGTTCGTCTGGCTGATCGACAAGCTGACGCTCGGCACGCTCGCCAGGCTGGTCGGGGGCATCCGGCAGCGGCCCTGGATAACCGCCCTGATCGCCGCCCTGTGGTGCGGCGCGACCTACTGGGGGGTGTTCAACCTCGTCGGGGACCTCGACATCGCCGTCATGGTCGTCATCGCTGTCGGGTTGGGCGTGCTGTCGTTCCTGGTCCCATTCCGCTTACTGCGCCGCAAACCGGTCGGCCGTGCCGGGACCAAGATTCTCGCCGGTGGCCTCACCGGTGTGGGCCTGGGGTTCCTGCTGATCCTGGCGATGATCGAGGGCGCCGTTGAGGTACAGGAGACCGGGCAGGCCAACGACCTGCTCAGCTACGTCGGCTTCCAAGACCAGTGGGCGGTCGTGAAGAGCGCCGACAACGACAAGCCGCTCTACGACGGCCGCTGGATGATGCTGCTCGGCGAGAGCGACGGCACCTACATCTTCTACGACTGCGACAAGCTCGAAACCTTCCGCCGCCCGATGGAGACCACCAATCTCGCGACCATCGAACTCGACCCCGAGCGGGAGCAGGACTTCACCTGCGGCGAACTAGCCAAGGGGAAATCATGAAGACAGAGATCCGGCACCCGGGCTCGTTCGCGGTGGCGCGTTGCCTGTGGGTGCCGAATATTGTGTCGCCTCATGCGACCTTGTCCGGTGCCCGAAACGCGGTCGTGGCGCTGGCCTGCCGTTTCGCCCGTCGTCAAGCGGCTCTGTGATACTCACGGATCAGGTTACAGACGGTGTAGTGGTGCTCCACTCAGCCAGAATCTGCCGCAGGTGCCGCTCACCGTAGACCAGAAGGTGATCGAGGCATTCCCGCCGGAGCATGTCGACGAACCGCTCGGCGAACGCATTCGCCCGTGGAGAGCGTGGCGGAATCTTCAGGACGTGCACGCCCGCGCCGACGAGCGCCTCGTCAAATGCTCTGCCGAACTTGCCGTCCCTGTCCCGGATCAGGAACCGGAACCTGTCGGCTCGCTCGCCCAGTTCCATCAGCAGATTGCGTGTGGGGCTCAAGAACTCGAATCGCTTCCAGCCCAGAGCCCTTCGTCCGGTGGGTGCAAAGGTTGAGGGGTGCCGAGTGGCTGATCCGGGTCGCCTGGGATCATGTTTCGTGATCTTGTCTACGGTGTACGCCGTCGCCCGGCGCCTGTTGTCTTTGCCCAGGCTGCTGCTACGGAGGAGCGTCTCCAAGGAGGCGGAACTGCTGGTGCTTCGGCATCAGAACGCGTCCTACGCCGTCAGGTCCCGCGGGTGCGCTACGAACCGGCCGATCGCCTGTGGATGGCGGCGCTCTCGCACCTGATACCCCGCCGCCAATGGGGGAAAGTCTTCCCGATTACCCCGGCCACCCTGCTGGCCTGGCACCGCAAGCTCATGGCGAACAAGTGGGGCTACAGCAAACGTTGTAGTCCCGGCCGGCCGCCCACCGCAGCTGTTGTCAAGGCCCTCATCCTGCGTATGGCCGCGGAGAACCCGAGGTGGGGCCACCGGCGCATCCATGGCGAACTGACCCGCCTCGGCCACAAGATCTCGACTTCTACCGTGTGGAACATCTTGAACCAGGCCGGGATCGACCCCGCGCCGCGCCGTGGCGGGCCGACGTGGAAGCAGTTCCTGACTGCTCAGGCCGAGCACATCGTCGCCATTGACTTCCTGCATGTGGACACAGTCAACCTCAAGCGCCTGTACGCCCTGATCATGCTCGAACACGGCAGTCGCCGCGCCCACCTGCTCGGCGTCACCGCCAACCCCACTGGCCCGTGGACCGCCCAGACCGCTCGTAACTTCCTGATGAACACCGACACCGACATGACGAAGCTGAAGTTCCTGATCCGCGACCGTGGCGGCCAATTCACCGACGCCTTCGACGCGGTCTTCGCCGACGCCGGCCTGCGCGTCATCAAGAGCCCACCACAGGCCCCGAAGGCGAACGCGCACTGCGAAAGGATCATCGGCACCCTACGCCGCGAACTCCTGGACAGCACGCTCATCCTCAACGAACACCATCTACGCCGAACCCTCACCCGCTACCTGGCGCACTACAACACGGCCCGACCCCACCGCGGCATCGCACAGTCGTCCCCAACGCAAGCCGAAACCGGACCGCCAACCCCCATCGACCTGGCCAACCACCGAGTCCGCAGGAGGGCCATCCTCGGCGGCCTCATCCACGAGTACCGAATCGCCAGCTGACCACTGATACCACCGAGAACCGGCAGGTCAGACACTGAATCCAATTATTGAGCCCCACAGCATCGCCGCAGGTCAGACCATGATCCAAGCGCGCCCTGCAGTGTGCCCTGCAGGATTCGAACCTGCGACCGTCGGATTAGAAGCAAGATCTTTTAATGTCTTGCAGTGCCGTTTAGTGGTAGTTAATACCGCCTGTGCGCACTTTGCGGGTCCAACAGTGCCGATTCATGACGGGGCGTGTCAGGGCGCGCGAGCACGCCCGGCACGGCCGGCACGCTGACTAACCATTGGATCACAGCTCCCCCACAGGAGCGACGGCTTCGCCGTTAGACTCGTGCTCAAACCACAATGCGAGGCCTTCGAAGATCAAGCTGACCTCAATGGTGGCTGGTCCAGCCCGCCAGAGAGCAGCACATCCCGGACGAACTCAGCCGCGTTACGGGCAGCGATCTCGTGCCAATCGTCGTTCTTGTTCATCCCCCAATCGCGGATGGATTTCACCACGATCCAGTCCGTCTTCTCCTTGGCTGCGGCAGCGTAGACGCCGATTCCCTCCATCTCGCCACCGATCGCATCCGGATGCGCGTCGATGAGCTTTTGACGTGCTGTCGGCGAGTTGAGCAACAGGCTCCCGGAGAGCATCGCGCCATAATGGACTGGCGGGCCATCCTTCCCCAACCTGGCGCTCTGGAACCGGTCGAGCAGCGTTACCGACGGGGCCACACGCTCACCCCTGCAGATCTCGATCTCTGTCCCCGGTGTGGGCTCGATGATTTTTTGGTGATCGATGCCTCGCAGTTGAGTGCACACCAGAATGTCTCCGAGCCGTTGCTCGCCTTCGCGTAAGCCGTAGCAGATTCCGGTGAGCAGGAGATAGTCAGGATCCAACTGATCGATCAGCGACTTGGCGGTCAACTGGGAGCCTCCCGAATCCACGGCCGCCGGCCGCGTCTGCGCCAGCAGGACCCGGGAACGGCTTACCACGCCGAGCTCGAAAACCGTGTGATGCTCCAGATAGCGGCGCAGCGGCTCTACTCCCGTGACATCGGTGACAGACCGGATGACGGCGTCGCGTTCCTCGTTAGTGGCAACCATGATCACAACCGACGATGTTCCCAGCACCGGTTCCATCCTCCTCCGGAAGTTGTCGACCCGCTCCTTTCGTCCCGTTGTCGTCCGCCAGCCCACAACCAGCACGAGTAGCACGACCACGATCGCCATGACCGCGTTGAGCCATCCCAATACCCATGCCTTTGAGGTCAGTGGAGCGAGGTCGGGCGGAGCGACAAAGATCGTGCGCCAGGACAACCAGCGCAGCGCCGCCTCGAAGGTCGCCGGACGACCGGCGCAGTCGCGCAGACACTCGCTCCGCTCCCAGCCAGCCAGTACATAAGCCTCGATCAAAAACACGAACCCGGCCCCCATCGGAACGAGAAGCCCATCGAAACCGGACATGGCGACCTTGCGCCCCCGGGCATCCGTTCGTGACCCCGTCGCCAAGAACGTGACCCCGTCGGAGTCCTCGCCAATCGACTTCCGCATGACGTCTCGCATCGCGTACGTCGTCGCCCCGTCCAGCAGAAAGAGCAGTGGTTCGTTGACCTCGACCGTCCGCGGGCGCACCCTTAGGTCTTCGATGGCACCCATCATCTGGGCGCGGACAAGTCCTCGCAGCCGCTCGGTAACCTCGCCGAGCAAGCCGGGCGCCATAACGGGGTCCGCGCAATGACACAACGGTATCGACCAGTGCTGAAATCTCAACTCCTCGGCCACCGACCGTTCCCGGCGGTCGCGCACTGGTAGTCCCAAGATCCATCTGGCAATCATGGTGCAGACTGCCGCGGTCCCCAGCACGCAGACATGCATCAACACGGCCATAGCCAGTACCGACGCGACCCACAGCGCCGGAATCCAATGGGACGCGCCTCCCAGGAGAGCCGACACCGCCGACAACATCAACAGCACTGCCGGAGGAAACAGGAACAGCACCACATCCCAGTGCTTGTCGAGCAGGCGCAGCAGCGACATGCCAGGCCTGCCTGTAAGCCGAGAGCCGTGCGGAGACTCCAGTACCGCGAAGACCTCTGGGCTTCGCCAGACGAGCCGGCCATCGCGCGCCGCCACGTACAGGGTGATCGCCACGGGCGCACGCGATCTGAGCACACCAAAGATTCCCTTCGGCCGGACCACGTCGGCCACGTCCCGGCGGCGCTCGGCGCGGCGCACGGCCCTGGCCGCCTCGCGCGCGACCTGGAACGAGATGAAGAGCCGATCCGAGCCCGCCGTTCCCCGCGGATGGGTCTCCGGCGGAAGTTCAGAGGGCACACTCCCACCCTGGCGCATCCGGACACGCGTCACGGCCACATCTGAGCCGTCGTGTCATGAAGAAGGTCTCTGGGGGACAGATGCCAAGTCGTGACTCCAGCCGGTCAGCCGTCATGATCCACATTCCACACGCTGGTGCAAGCGGGGCCGCTGGTCTCCCAGGTGCTGGTGAATACGCGGAGCGCGAGTCCGTAGAGCAGCCCCGGTGGCCGCGCGACCACACACGGCGAGTTGCGGCCGTGTTCAGTCTCTCCGTACAGGGTGATGTAGGCGACCTCGTCGGTCAGGATGATGCGATACAGGTTCGGCAGATCGTAGAAGCGCAGTTCGACGACGTCCAGGTGCTGCGCGGCCTCGCGAACGTAGGCGGCATTGTTGCGCACCTGCTCCTGCAGCATGCCCGGCCGCAGTCCTCGGTCGAAGCGTCGCATTGACTCCTCTCGCCTGACCAGCCAGGAGCCCGGCCGGGGGTCTGGTAGTAGAACCCGTACCGCATCGAGGGGCCGTACCGAGCCCGACCAAATGGGCCCGAAGGTGTCTCGGGTGAGCTCGTTGCCACGCCCGGCTAGCACTCCGACCCACCGCGCCTTCACCAGGTCAGCGGCCAGATCGTCCGCCGCCCGCCGCTGCTGGCGGTGCAGCTTACGCACCCCCAGTCCGGAGTATCGGGAGAGCACAGCGACGGCCCAGTCGCGAGCACGGGCGGAGAGTGCCCATCCCACAGCGATGGAGAGTCCTGTTGCCGCCATCGAGCTGACCACGCCCAGCGTGAAGTCGTTCATCGCTTGTTCTCAAGATAGGGAAGAAGGAGACGCAGAACCTGAGCAGCGTGCCAGGCCGCGACCCGCTGAGGTGTGTCGGACTTGTTCCGGTCGGCGCGATCGGAGATGCCGCGTACGACCATCCACCGGTGCTGCCGGCCGGAGGCGGCGGAGCGTTCGTGGCAGGCTTGCCCAAGCCCGCCCGCTTCCATGTCCACGGCGAGGATCTTGTCGTTGAACGAGGCCAGGAAAGCGATCTCGTCAGCGTCCTCATCTGCGATGACCGCTTCCCCTGACCCGATGGGGCCTGCATGCACAACCGGCGATCGCGAGGTTCCCTCGGGGTCCACGATCGTCAGGCGGCTGGGCGGATCGAGATCGGCGATGAAGGCGTTGACCGCATGTCCGATGGCCGCAGGCACCGGTCGGCTCTGACCACGGCGAGGTGTACCAGTGGGCGTGATCTTACGCAGGTCGTAGTAGACCATCTCAGTGGCCAGGATCACGTCACCGATAGCTACTGACTCGTGGATGCCTCCGCCGATCCCTGCCAGCACGGTGATCTCGGGATCGAAGGCTCCGACGAGATTGGAGTAGGCGGCCATGGCGGAGCGTTGTCCCTGCTCGAGGGCCATGGTGGCGGCCACCGACACCCCGTTCACCATCGCCCGGTAGAAGGTCAGATCTCCGACGCGTTCACTACGTAGGCCAAGAGCGAGCCGTACGGCCTGGGTCTCGAGCGGAAGGATGGTGATCACTCCCACCTGGGCGCGCTCCGCAGCTCCGTCACGCTGCACCGCGGCAGCCTGTACCACCCTGGCGTTGCTGCCCACCGCCGAGTCGCGCACGGTCATGGTGCCGCCGTAGTTCAGAATGCCGTCGACGTGCTGCTGGCTCACGATCGTTCACCGTCCCCTTGGTCATTGGGCTCATGTTGCTGATTGGACCGGTACTGGTTGGTCCGGTACTGGTTGGTCCGGGAGGCGTTCTGACCGATGGCCGAGTCACGGATTTCCATTCGCCCCATATTGAGTACAGTCGCGCTGATGATCGTTTGTGCTCGCTTCTTGAAGTCGGAGGTGTCCACACCATGCGCCTCCAGGAACTTCTCCGTCGCCCATAAGAGCCGCTGCTCAATGATCTTCATCAGGCCGAGGATCTCGGCGCGATCGTGCTCGGCGTCCTGCCATGGCGTCGCGCGATCCTCACGCACGCGGTGGGCCGTCCCGACGGCCGACCCCCTGTGCGGCAGGACCGTCCAGTCGATGCGCGCCAACAGCCAGCCCAGGAACAGCCGTGGTACACCGGCGATTCGCCTCATGGCGAGGATCTCGTCCGGCAGGCGCAGGACCGCTTTGAGGCCCTCCCGAACGACGGACACCCATCCTCGCTCCCCGTAGTGATCGAGGATCTCGTAGTTTCGTGGGAGCCGGGTCAGGGCGCAGGCCGCGAAGTCGAGGCAGAGCGTCCTGGCCTTGATGGTGACGCGGACAAACACCGTGACGACCACCTCTCCGGTCGGAGAGGTGGAGATCTCCAGGAAGTGGTGGAAGGGGCCGTAAGGAGTGTTGATGATCTTCCTGCGCTCCTCCGGGTCGAGCGTACGGCGCAGGCGGTCCCGGTCGTTGGACAGGACCATCTCCTCAACGTAAATGCGGTCCCCGATGCTGAGTCCTGGCAGCGAGGTCGGCTCGCCTCCGCCTCCGACCTCCTCAACGGCCTTGTGCAAGACGTCAATCAGCTCGTCCGGCTCGAAGTCACGCACGTTGTCCGTGTTCTCCGGCGTGCCCTGCTTCGGAAGCAGGGGCACGGTCAGCGGGGGCAACCACTTGTGAACGAGTTCTCCGGCTCCGACGAAGATGTCCTGCCGATCTTCGAAGTAGCTCGTCAGACGGAGTGAAATGTCGTCCTCGTCCTTGCCCTCGTCGTCTTCCTCGCTCTCCGGCACGGGCCGACGGTAGATCGCGTACTCGGACGCCTGCTGCTCGCGAATACGCTGCATGCGTCGGCTCGGCCGCCCGATTCCCAGCGAATCGGACACCCACATGCGGTTGGCGCTCAACCGCCGGCTTGCGGCCCCGGTGAAGGCGAACAAGGCCAGCGCAGCAACGAGCAAGGCCGCCATGGCAAGCACGTTCTCTGCAGGCCGATGCTGCAGCGCCGCTGCCAGAATGGGTACGACAAAGAGCGCGAGGCAGGCCATGGTGAGCAACTTCACTTCACGTTGCAGCTCCTCCAGCCCACGCTTGTGCCGGCGATATCGGGTGCGGTGCAGGAAATCGTCGATGGCCTCCAGCGCCCGCCGCCGCCCAACCGCGGGAAGCGTACGAGCCAGGCGCCGCAGCGCCAGCCAGAGCAGCAGGATGCACACCACCGTGATAGCCAGGGCGGGAAGAGCCAGCCACGCCCCGACGAATACGGACAGAAACCCTAACCGCTCGAGAACCTCCAGCATCAGCGCGCGCTTGGCATGTCCGACCACAGGCACCAGATCGAAACCGTACGAAGGGGCGACCCGGTGCGCGGGATCAAGCAGGACCCGCCAGATCACCGAGTCTCGGAAGTCACGATCGAAGTAGACACCCGCGCACAACTGTCGGGCTGCCTTGCCTCGCGGATGAGCGGGTTGTCGGCCAGGTGAATGCGCATCGTCGCTCATGCCACCTCCACCACAGAACGAATTTAGGTAGCTATGACCTTAAGCTCTTTAGAGATAAGGTCAAGATGACCTAAAGGGAGACAGTCTTGTCACGCGAGCACCAACAGGGGATCGACGTCACCGTCGACCTCGTGATCCTCACCATCCGGGACAGCGAGCTCCACGCTCTCCTTGTAGAGCGCGGCAACGAACCGTACAGGGGCCGGCAGGCGCTCCCCGGTGGCTTTCTACGACCAGGCGAAACCCTGGAACACGCCGCCCGGCGCGAACTGAAGGAAGAGACGGGCCTGGACGCGGCACGGCTGCACCTCGAACAGCTCCGCGCCTATAGCGAGCCGAACCGCGACCCCCGCGGGCGCGTGATCACTGTGGCCTTTCTCGCTCTCGGCCCCGATCTGCCCATCCCCACGGCCGGCACAGACGCCTCCGACGCCGCGTGGGTGCCGGTACCGTCGATTTTGGCCGAGCCTGGTCTGCTGGCCTTCGACCACCTGACCATCCTGCGTGACGCGCTGGAGCGCGCCCGGTCGCAACTGGAGTACACAACGGTGGCCACCGCGTTCTGCCCCGAACCGTTCACCATCTCCGACCTGCGCAAGGTTTACGAGACCGTGTGGAGACTCAAGCTCGATCCAAGCAACTTCCGTCGCAAGGTCACCCGCGCCGACCGGTTTCTGGAAGCCACAGGGGAACGGCGGCTCACGGAGCCGGGCCGTCCCGCTCCCCTCTACCGCCGCGGCCCCGCCCACCTTCTGCACCCGCCACTGCTACGCGAGGGGCACCTTGCCCGCCTCCACACGACCACACCTGCCCTCCGCTAAGGACGTGACCCGCCGACCATCTCCCCCACCGCCTCCTCCCTGCCGCCGATCCACCTGCACAGCCCCAGGCACGATGCATGGGCGTGCCGCCGTTTCAGCAGATCGGCAGGCGCAGACATCGGTCGTCGCCTTGGACGGCCCGGGGGCACGTAGCCCGGCCATTCGGGAGCGGTTCAACTATTCGATGCGGCGAAGGTCCACGCCGTCGGATCCGTCCCACCGGTTGTTCGCGGCCGCTTGGCGAGCTCGCTCAGCCGGCTCGCCGGTCAGCCCGGTGCGTTCGATGCACCATTCGACCCACTGAGGTAGCAGATCGAGTACGGCCTCGGCGTACTTCTCGATGTATCCGTCTGCGACAAGGATCACGGTGTGCTCGATCCGATGCGGGGAGCAGGCGTAGTAGGCGGGCCCGGAGAGGCGGGACCAGGTGTCGGCGAGTGTGGCGATGTCGTCTCGTTCAGGCGTGTGGCCGTCTCGATCGCGTAGCCAGGCGGCGAAGCCGTCGATGATCCGGTTGAGGTCCTGCTCGGGCTTGGGCTCGCGAGCGACGGTGAACGACTCGCAGAGGGCTCTGGCTCGCTGGCGCAGCCGGAAGTGTTCGGCGATGAGCTGCCGCGACTCGCTGCCGATCAGCAGGGCGCCCAGGAGGTCGGAATGGCACAGCGGATCCAGCAGTTCGCGGGCGGTGGCCTGGTCGCACGGAGCCGGTTCGGTGGAGGTGGGCGCCACGCGCGCCCCCACGGCGGCTCGCCACTCGGCGAACGCCTCCTCCGGGCAGGCGAAAACGCCTGCGTGTACGACCCGGTCTCCGGTGCAGCGGTCGATGTCCCAGCAGTACCAGTGCGGATCCTCCTCGCCCCAGGCAAAGGGGGCCAGGAGCGCGTACCGCGAACCGTACTCGTCGGCCAGCAGCAAGGGCTGTCCAGCCGGAGCGGCCCGGAGAATCTCACTCGGCCACCCGGCGGCGATGCCGGCCTCGGCCAGGACCGTCGTGGTGTCCTCGATGGTTTCGCGAACGGCGAGGCCGGGGTCGCGGCGCAGCATCTCCCCACTGGACGGCGGGGTCATCGCGGCGAGCCCGTGCAGCAGCCGCCACAGGTCATCCATCTGCCCGCTGGTGCGTGCGGCGCTCTGGATCTCGTCGCGGACGAGGTCGGCCAGCGAGGCCAGGTACTGGTCCCAGTGGAAACCCATGGTCTCGCTCTGGGTGCGCGTCCACATCTCCTCACCCACCAGGTCGACGACGGCGTTCTCCAGCCGCAGCGGCGAGTGGGCGGGCAGGTCGGCGAGGCGCTCGACGATCGCACTCTGGGAATCCGGCCACCACTCATCCCCAGCAGTCCCCAGCAGCGACTCGAACAGCACAGAACCAGCATCCGGCGAAGGCTGACGGGCGGCGAGCTGCAGCGCCCGCCGGGCAGGATGGCCGCTGACTCCCCGCGTGGGATTGACCTTCGCCTTACGCTTGTTCGCCACGGCACCCGATCCTACGGCGTCACATACGCCGGGAAGGGCTCGTTCGCGCGGCACGTGCGGCTGAGGCCCGTACTCTGAACGCTATGCGGGAGGAGTTGCGGGCGTTCACCGAGTGGGTGGGCGCGGGCAGGAAGCTGACCCAGACGGGGAACCTGACGCTGTCGGACGCGCGGGCGCTGGTGGCGCTGCTGCAAACCGGCGACGAGATAGACCCGAAGATCGGCGACCGGGGGTTCCGGACGAAGAGCAGCACCGAACTGCCCGAACTGAACCTGATCGTGGAATGGGCCAAGGCGGCCGGGCTGGTCCGGGTGGTCAAGGGGCGACTGCTGCCGGTGAAGAAGGCGGCGCCGCTGCTGAAGGATCCGGAGCGGCTGTGGGAGGCGGCGTTCACGGCGCTGGAGAAGATGGGCGAGGCGCTCTTCCCCAGGAACTACTGGTACGCGTCGCTGGTCGGCGAGGAGTTCGCGCTCATCTGGCCGGCGCTGCTGCGCAGGTTGTACGGCGGGCCGGTGCCCGTCTCGGATCTGCGGGAGCTGGCGTGGGAGATCGCGTCGCCGTACTACGAGATGCACGACCCGCAAGCGCAACGGCGGATGACCGACCACGACATCGACCGACTGCTGACCGTCCTGGTCCGACTCGGCGCGGTGGAACTCACGGAGGAGACGGCGATTCTGACGCCGGTGGCGGTGAACGCCGTACGGCGCAGCCGGGGTGAGGCCGCACCAGGAGAGCCCATCTACCAGATCCGGGTGACGCTCCAGGAAAGTGCGGATCCGGTGATCTGGCGGCGCCTGCTCATCTCACCCGGGATCACGATCGACAGGCTGCACCACATCCTGGCAGCGGCCATGGGCTGGGAAGACTGTCATCTCCACCTGTTCACAGCGGGCGGTGTCCTGTACGGCAAACCGTCAGCCGAGTGGGATCTGAACGTTGTGGACGAGAGAAGGACCTCGCTAACGGAGGTGCTGCCGCAGGCCGGGGCAGCCATCGAATACGAATACGACCTGGGCGACAGCTGGCGGCACGACATAGTGCTGGAGGAGATTCTCACCGCGGAGGAAGGAGTCCGTTATCCGGTGCTGGTGGACGGAATGGGCGCTTGCCCGCCAGAGGACGTCGGCGGCGTTGGAGGCTACGCATACTTCCGTCTCGTGTTGGCCAATCCCGAGCACGACGAGCACGACGACTATGTCCGCTGGGCCGGTCTGGAGAGCGCGCAGGAGTTCGACCCGGCCCGGTTTGCCGTTGCAGCCGCACGCCGAGCGCTGGCCTCGGGTAGATGATCAGATGCGCCTTGCACGTCAACGGCCCCTGCTCATTCCTCCAGTCGTCACTCATCACGGCAGGGCCGACCGCCTCATCCCGGAGCATCCCTGTACTCCGAACACATGCCTCGAGGTCGTCCCCGTTCGAATGCGCGCCCTAGAAGCTAGGCGCGTGCTGGGGGCAGAACGTAGCGGCTGACGGCCAGATACGTCTCCGGCGTCGCCGCTTCGAGGAGCCCATCGTCGCTTTCCAGTTCGAGCTCTGGCTCCTGGGGACGGCGCAGCAGATTACTCCAGTCTCTTGTCGCTCCTCGCTCGTAAGCGTCGCGGAGCCGGGGGCGGAGCCGAGGGCGGGCTTCCTCCTGTTGCTCGCGCAAGATTCGCCGCTGGGTGAGTCGCTGTTGTTCCTGAGCGTCGTCGCTGAGTTCCTGGTCATCGGCCGACTGGTCCTCGGCGCGCAGCCCCGGAGTGCTCTGGGCGATGGCGAGGTCTTCCTCGTGGAGGCGCTCGCAGGCGGCGTACAGCTTCCGGGACATGCCGAGGTGAACTTCGGTACCTGGGATGCGGCAGGTGAGGAAGTCATCGAGGCCCCATGGAACGGATTCTGGTGCGCAGGGTGTGCCGCTCGGTGTAAGGCGCTACTCCGCGGGCTGCGGCCCGCATGTCGCGGGTGAGGTCGTCGCCTTCCAAGGGCGTGGTTAGCCCGGAGCGCCGACGACGGGACGCGCGGTCGGCGGGAACGAGTACGGTGCGTAGCCGGGCGGCGGGAGCGGAGCGCAGCGCCAGATAGGCGAGCATTTGGGCGCGGGCCGCGCCGATGAGCGCGTCGTCGCTGTCGCCGAGCCGGTCTTCGAGATTACCCGGGCCGACCCCTGACTCGTCGCCGATGTCAAATCCGGCCGGGGTGAACGGCGGCCGCCCGGGGTGCAGGTCATGGTCGATGGTGAGGAAGAGGTCGTCTCCGGGCCGCACGGACGCTCCAACCAGGACGGTACGGTGGGCGTACAAGCCGAGGATCTTGCTGCCGGCGGCCAGTTGCGCCCATCCCTTGCGGAGCGTGCTGAGGCCCACGTCGCCGCCCTTGGCCTCGATCAGCCAGTACAGGCTCTCTGCCTGATTCTGCCCCCATAGGTCGGGCAGCGTCAGCTTCGGATTCTTGAACGTGTCGCGCAGAGCGTTGATCGGGCCACCAAGTTCGAGGTGCTCCGTCTGACCGAGGCCCAGCAGTGAGCGGCAGGCCCACTCGGCCATCGTCATACCCAGCCGGTAGGAGGCTGCGTTCTTCGCGCTGCGCTCGGTGTTGTATGCGTACACCGGGTTCAGGGTCAGGCGCCGACCCTTGGTGCCCTGCACGGAATGCGTGCCAAGATAGGCGTACAGCGGGGAAACCCGGCGACAAGCTCCCCGTGTGCATACCGCGGCTGATTCTGCAAGTGCGGGGTGACGTCGCGGCCCACCTCAACGGCGGCCTTGATGATCTCCCGCCAGGTGGTGGTCGAGACGTACCAGCCGTCAGTCGCCGGGAACCCGCCCGACCCCGCCCACGGCTTGAGCTTGGCCGTCCGCCACTGCCTCCTGGGCTTCCTCGCAGGCCGGTCACGAAAAAGGACCGGTACGTCGAAGCTGTCGGCGTAGGTAAGCGGTGGCTCGTCGGGGACGGGTGCGGGGATCATGTGGAGCACTCTGGCACGCCCGGATCGCCTCCGGCACCGGATATGAGGTTGCCGACCGATTCCCAGTGAGAGCCATTCGGTTGGCCTGGAACGGATGTGAGGCTCAAGGACTCGAGTACATCAATCGAAGCCTGCCGTCCGATCGGCGCATCGCCCTCGCTTCGGGGCATCGCCCTGCCCACTCGGCTGGTCTCCCACCGCCTGGCCGCCGCTCAACACCCGGCGCGACGAGCCGCGCTTCATCTTGCTCAGGCGAGCTGCCCACGCAACGCCGACCAGCGCCAGAACGCTTTAAAGCTGTCTAGCAGGCCGTCGACCTGTACGGCGAGCTGACCCGACTCAACCTGAGCTTTCCCCCCGGCACTCCGGACACTTGTCTCGAGGCCATCCCCGATCGAGTGCGAGCCCTAGCTGACGCGGCTGTCGTCGCACACCGTGGGGGTGGAGGTGGGACCGATGGCAAAGACTCGTGTGCAGGTCAGCAGGCGATGCGGATGCGTGGACACGGCGACGGGACGTCAGCGAGGAGTGGCGTGTCCGCGGCTGCCAGTAGATGACGATCACGGCAGCTGGTACTTCGCGGTGCAGGTACGCGGCCTGTCCGCCAAGGTGGTTACGCCGATCCCGAGGAAGCGCAGGCGGCAGGCCGGGCTTTGGCCACTGCCGACCGCGACTGCGCAGGAGCCGGATGCACCGTCGGTGAGTGGCTGGCACTCTGGCTGGCTACCAAGGACGCTCTGCGTCCGTCGACCCGGCAGGGCTACGCCACGCACATCCGCCTCTACCTCATCCCGCAGCTGGGACGAATCCTGCTCCACCAGCTCACCTCGCGCGACGTCAACGGACTCCTCGCGGCACTCGCGTCCCGTCCCTCGCCGACCGGTCGCCGGTTGTCGCCCGCTACCGTGGTGCGGATCCACGCCACCTTGCGGACCGCGCTGAACGCAGCGGTCCGTGCCCGACTGATCCCGGTCAACCCGGCCAACGGCGCCGAACTCCCACATCCCCGGCGGCCGCATCCGGTCGTCTGGACCGCCGGGCGGACGACCCGGTGGCAGCAAGCAGGAGAACGTCCGGCGGTGGCGGTCTGGACCGAACAACAGCTCGCGGCTTTCCTGGTCGGCGTCGTGCAGGACGACCTGTACGCCGCCTGGTGGCTGGCCGCGCTGCGCGGCCTGCGCCGCGGTGAGCTGGCCGGGCTGCGCTGGACGGACGTCGACCTGCAGGCCGCGGAGCTAACGGTGACGCAGCAGCGGGTGCACGCCGACGGTCAGGTCGTGGCCGGGCCGCCGAAGAGCACCGCCAGCTGCCGAGTGGTGGTTCTGGACGCGGAGACCATACGGGTGCTGACCCGGCACCGCGAGCGCCAAGAGGAGCTGAGTGTGACGGCGGGCACCCGCTGGCAGGACTCGGGATACATGTTCACCACCGCGACGGGTGCGCCGCTGCGGCCAGACTACCTCACCGGCCGGTTCCGCCGGCTGGTAGCGGCCTCCGGGCTGCCGCCGATCCGGCTGCACGACCTGCGGCACGGCGCCGCCACCCTGGCGCCGGCCGCGCACACCGATCTGAAGGTGGTGCAGGCCATGCTGGGGCACGCCAGCATCGTGCTGACCGACGACACCTACGTCTCGGTACTGCCGGAGGTCGCCCACCAAGCCGCCCGGGAAACGGCCCGGCTTGTGCTGAACGCCGCGTCCGCGCTGGGGCGGCCGCTCGGCGACTGACTCAGCTTTGCCTCATATTTGCCCCATGCCGCCACGGGTCACGACCGCGGCTGGAGTTTCCGCAGGTGGAGAAGCGCGCCCTGCAGGATTCGAACTGCGACCGTCGGATTAGAATTTGCCCGAATACCACGCATCGCGTCAGAGCGTGCAGCATGCGGCCAAGCCGCCGACGTCACCACCCGGGCAGCCCGGCCCAGGCGGGACGAACACCGTGACGACAGCAGGCCTCTCGGCATCGGCAGTCGCGACGCCCATAGGAATTCCCTATAGCAGCTGCTGATATTTCATCTTTGCCTCTCGTTCTTTTCCCGACGTACCGTGAATCGGGTCGACGAGGTGCACACCGCGATTGCTCGAAAGATTCGCTGCTGTGCCCGCGCCGAGCGAATGAGCAAACAATCGAAAGGAATGGCAGCATGACCACGGTCGAGAACGGAGCTGAGCCGCGAGAGCTCAAAGGAAAGCGAGCCCTGGTCACAGGTGGTTCCCGCGGAATCGGAGCGGCTGTCGTGCGCCAACTCCTGGACGCGGGCGCCGAGGTCTTGGCCACCGCCAGGTCGACCACGTACACGGCGCCGGAGGGAGCCGCCTTCGTGACGGCCGACATCCGGACACAGGCCGGGACGGAGGCGCTGGCCACGGCCGTGCAGGAGACGCTCGGCGGGGTGGACATCCTGGTCCACAACGCGGGTGGTGCGCGGGCCAACGCGGGCGGCAGCGCCATGACGATCCCCGCCGAGGACTGGCAGGACACGCTGGAGCTGAACCTCCTGGCGGCGGTGCGGCTGAACTCGCTGCTGGCACCAGGGATGCGGGAACGGGGATCGGGGGCGATCATACACATCTCCACGGCCGCGCTCCTCCCGCCGGTGCCGGCGTTCGCGCACTACCAGGCGGCGAAGGCGGGGCTGGAGAGCTACAGCCGGGCCCTGGCCGCGGAGCTGGCCCCGTTCGGAGTCCGGGTCAACGCCCTGGGCCCCGGCAGGACCGCCACACCCGGCGGCGAGGAGACGCGGAGCCGGTGGGCGAGCGACAACGCGGAATCGGGCGCGATCGCCAGACCCCCGCTCGGGCGCGACGGCCGGCCTGACGACATCGCCAACGCGGTGCTGTTCTTCGTGTCCGACCGGGCGAGTTGGCTCACCGGAACCTATTTCTCCGTGGACGGCGGCGAATACCCCAGGAACTGACGCCGAAGGGAAATTCGGCGGCGCACTTTCACATCAGATAACGGAGGAATCATGGCATGGAAAAATACAGCGGCAAGAATGTGATGGTCACCGGTGGCAGCAGCGGCATCGGGCTCGCGATCGCGAAGCTCCTGGCGGACGGCGGAGCCCGCGTGGTGATCACCGGCCGTTCTCAGGCCACGCTCGAAGCCGCACGAGAGCGGCTGGGCGAGAACGTGGTGGCCTTTCGCGGCGACGTGTCCTCACTGTCCGACCTGGACGCCCTGGCAGACCGGGTGAAGGCCGAGTTCGGCACGATCGACGCCCTGTTCGTCAACGCGGGCATCACACTCCTCACGCCTTTCGAGTCGACGACCGAGGAGGTGTACGACGAGCTGTTCGCGATCAACGTCAAGGGCGCCTTCTTCACCGTGCAGAAGCTCGCCCCGCTGCTGAACACGGGTGCCGGCGTCGTCCTCACCACCTCGGTCGCCGGCGCCGTCGGCATGCTGGACACCAGTGTCTACGCGGCCGGCAAGGCGGCGGTGCGCTCCCTGGCCCGCAGCTTCTCCCGCGAGTTGCTTCCGCGCAGGATTCGTGTCAACGCGATCAGCCCCGGTCCTATCGACACGGGGATTCTGGAGCGTTCCATGACCAAGGAGGACGCCCAGCAGTTCAAGGCGGAGCGCGTCGCGGACAATCCCATGCGGCGTTTCGGCACCCTCGACGAGATCGCCACCGCGGCCGCGTTCCTTGCCTTCGACGCGACGTACACTGCGGGCGTCGAGCTCGCCGTGGACGGCGGAGTCACCCAACTCTGACCGGCCCCACGCCCCAGCCACTACGCCTCATGGCACGCCGCGGGCCGGATCACCTTCCCTCTCACCGTCCTCGAACGCTCACTGGAACGAGCGATCATGGCCCAGGACGAGCTGTTCGGCGGCGTTCACCGCGGCAACCTCATCGTGCAGCTCACCGGCCCCAGCGTCTGACCGGCGAAAGGAGGCGGAGCTGTCCCAGGTCTCCTGACGCAGGAGCTCCAGCAGAGCGGTCGCCGCCGGGCCCGCGTCGGACCGGACCACGGCGATGACAGGCTGGGACACGGCCGGGAACACCGGACGCGCGAGGTGCTCATAACCGCGGGGCACCGCGGAGGCCGGGACGAGCGTCACCCCCAGGCCATGGGCGGCCCACCGAACGGCTGTCGCCGTCTGGGACACGCGGGCGACCGTGGCCGGGGTCAGCCCGTCGTTCCGCGACACCTCCAGCAGCACGCCGTCCAGTGCGCTGTCGCGGTCGAACCTGACCCACGGCTCCCCCTCCAGCTCGCGCAGCTCGACCCGGTCCGCGGCGAGCTGCCGGTGCCCGGCGCCCAGCACCACGACGAACTCCTCCTCGCCGAGGCGGTGGGCGTCCGCGGGGCTCCGCTCGCACGCGGCCATCAGGGCCAGGCCCAGCGCACCCTTGCGGCACAGCCGATCCAGCTCAGCGGAGCTCGACTCCTCGAAGACGGTGACCTCCAGCCGCGGGAAGCGGCGCCGCAGCACGCTCAGCGCGCCCGGCAGCTGCCGCGTGCCGAAGCCCAGCTGCGCCGCGACGACCAGCTCTCCCACCAGGTCAGCCGCGCCGGCCCGCGCCGTTGCCCGCGCCCGCCGAGCCGCGTTCACCGCGGCCTCCGCCTCCTTCAGGAACGCCCGGCCGACCGCGGTGGGCACTAGTCCGGCCGACGTCCGGGCGAACAGCGTCACGCCGAGGTCACGCTCCAGGTTGCGGATCTGCTGGGACATCGACGGCTGGGCGACTTGCAACAACTCCGCTGCCGCCGTCACCGAGCCCTCCGCCGCGACCGCCAGGGCGTACTCGAACTGGCGAAGGCTCATCGGCTCCCATCCCTCTTGGGTGAAGCGTGGCCCACCCCGTCGTCATCGCGTCCCGAACCACTCACGTCAGCCGGATTCCGCGACCGGCGATAAACGTTCTTCAGCCCACCCGGAACCCTCCCTTCAACACACTCCCGTCCCGAACCCTTCCCAAAGGTGACGCCGTTCCGCTCTATCGGTACCCGGCTTGTTGGCTTACACCTTGGTGTGCAGAGGTAAGTACGGTTAGGCGGGATCTGTCGCTGATCTTAGGACGTGGTGCGATTTGGTGGCTGAGCGGGATCAAGACCGTCCTGGCGATGACGATACGACGCTTCAAGTGTGTGAACACCAGGTGCGCGGTGGCGTCGTTCGCAGCAGGGTGTCCTTGGCGCCCGGCATCCCGAGCCGAGCTGCCAGCCGGGCACCCGCCCGGGCGGCCATGCTCACCGCCACCGACGTCAGCATCTGCTTCAGCAGGGGTGTGAAGCGGGCGTGGGGGCTGGTCAGCCCCTCGATCTGCTCGGCTGGCCCGATCGCATCCCGAGCCTGCGCCTACCGATAACCACATCCGCCCAGGTCATAACCTGGGTCGAACAGGGCTACAAACAGGTCAAGGACGAGTTGGACTGGGCCGACTTCCAGGTCCGCTCCAACCTGACCATCCGCCGTCACCAAACCCTGCTCTTGTGCGCGTTCATCTTCTGCTGGGCAACCTGGTTCACCGACCCGCCCGAACCGGCTTCCCCACCCGGCCCTGATCCGGACCACGACCTTGAGAGGGGGCAGCCGTCCGACATCCCAGCCACGCTGCCACGAACGCCGAGGATGAACGCCATCTGCGAGCGGGCCATCGGCACCCTGCGCCGCGAACTCCTGCACCGGATCCTGATCTTGATGAACGCCACCTGGCTCTCGTGCTCCAGGAGTACCTGATCCACTGCAACGGGCACCGGCCGCACCAGTCCCGGCAACAGCGTCCCCCGGATATCGCAACGCAGCCCGCCCACGACGTGACCGACCTCAACGACCCATCCGCCGAAAACCCGCCGCCACAGGCACGATCAACGAATGCCGCCACACCGCTTAACCGCAGCTCAGACCACGTAACTCAATATTCGAGTGGCACACCTACGTCTCGATACTGCCGGAAGTGGCCCACCAAGCCGCCCGGGAAACGGCTCGGCTGGTACTCAGCGCCGCGTCCGCGCTGGGGGCGGCCGCTCGGCGGCTGACTCAGCTTTGCCTCATATTTGCCTCATGCCGACCCAGCGCACAGGCACGGCTGGAGTTTCCGCAGGTGGAGAAGCGCGCCCTGCAGGATTCGAACCTGCGACCGTCGGATTAGACGGCGCGTGCTCGAACGCCCGAACGCTCCGCCTGCCAACAGCCATAACCTGCAGTAGGCCTGCCAGCGGTGGGGCGGTGTCCTACGGCGACGGCCCGCTCATGCGCGATTCCCACTCCCCACCAACCGGCGACGCTGCACCACGGGATCACGTGGCGACCCGTTAAGGATCTTGACCGGACGCCGCATCTCTGGCTTGATCATGACGTTCCCTTCTGCCCCTGTTCCTGCTCAGAGCGGAGTACACGTGCGCTTATCACCCGCGAAACGGCCGGACGCCAGCCGGTCGGTCCGCCGATTAACCGCCCTCATGGGCTCCATGACCATGGCGGCCGGGCTTGTCGTCGCCGCGGCGCCCGCGGCCTCGGCCGCCGACTCGATGACCGACCTCGGTGTTCGTCTCAGCCTCGCCGACCACAGTGAGGTGGTCGCGGGAGGAGGCAAGGTCTTCGTGACCGCCGGGGACCGCGTCGTGGTCACCGACACCGAAGGCGCGCTGCTCGGCGCGATCACCGATCTCGCCGGTGTGGATGATGTCGTCGTGACGCCGGACGGCGCTCACGCGTACGCGGCGCTGCCCGACTCACACGAGGTCGTGGAGATCGACACCGCCGCCCTGGCGGTCACCCGGCGGATTGACTTCGCGGCGTACTCATGCCTGACCGACCTGGCACTGTCCGGACAGACGTTGTGGACGGCCCACGGGTGCGACCTGTACACCGGCGGCGTCGTCACCCGTCTCGACGTGTCGGCTCCGGCCTCGCAACCGGTCACGGTTCTGACCGGGCAATCCACCACGCCCACGATCGCCGTTGCAGGAAACACCCTGTTGCTCAGCGCTCCCGCCGCCTCCGCCGCCGATGTCCTGGTGTACGACGTGAGCGCCGGTTCCGCCACGTTGCGCGGTGAGATCGACGGGGGCGCCCCGACCACGAGTTCCCGGCCGGATCTCGACATCACCCCGGACGGCTCCACAGCCGTCCTGGCATTCTCGAGCGGGTTCGAGTCCTGGGACCTCGCGAGCCTGACGAAGCTCCGGGACTACGGCCAGGACCCGACGGTCCGGGGTCAGGTAATCGATTTTGCCGTCAGCCCGGATGGCGACCACCTCGCCGGCGGCTGGTGGCTGGGCGATCGAGGCGTCGAACTGTACGACCTGGCCACGGGAGCGACCACGTACACGCAGAAGATCCCGAGCGGATGGCCGACCCCCAGGATCCTCACCATGGCCATCGCCGGCAACGACGTCTTCAGCGTTCTTTACACCTCCGGTACCACCAACCTGCGCCTGTGGCGGCTGGAGGACGCCACCCTGCTGCCGTCGGCCGTGACCCTGTCGGCCCCGTCGGAAGGTGCTACAGCGCTGGAGCCCGTCACGCTGACCGGCCGGCTCACCCTGCCCGATGGCATGGCCCTGGGCCTGCGGTCATTGCGGGTGACCCGTCGTCTCCCGGACGGGACCAGCACGTCGCTCCGCCACGTCAAGACGAAGACGGACGGCACGTTCTCCATCACCGACACCCCGCCGACGGCCGGAACGGTCGGCTACGACGTGAGCTGGCCCGGCTCCACCACCGTCCGCGGCAGCACGGCGTCGGCATCCGTCGTCGTCGTCCATCAGTCGGCGTCGCTCACCCTGGCCGGCCCCAGGGACCTGGTCCTCGGCAACCGGCTGTACTTCTGGGGCACCTTGAAGTTCGGCGACCACGCGCCCGCCACCCGTCCGTCGGTGACAGTGAATCGCGGAAACCCCGACGGCACCAGCACGGAACTCGGCACGGTGCAGGTCTCCGCGAGCGGAGGCTTCAAGATCAGTGATCTGCCCGATCAGGAGGGCGAGTACATCTACAACGTGCTGTTCCTCGGCGACGATGCCACTACCGGAACGAATGACGGCCTGTTCGTGACAGTGCGGGCCGGGAGCGTCTAACCGAGTCGAGTGAGCGCCGCATCCTCCTCCAAGGATGTGGGCAGGACGCTGATCCTGGTAGGGCGGGTGGGACCAGCCCTACCAGGCCGGCCCCCGCTGGAGACGGCCTTCGGCTCGGCTGTCGGCTGCGGGGGCCGGAGGGGCTGCTCAACGGGAGGTGTCAACCTCGGTCGTTGGGGCTGCACTCCAGCGCGGTGCACAAGGCGGCCAGGGGCGCGGACCGGTCACCCGTCCCCGCCGTGCCCGAACCGAACCAGACCGGGAAGGCACTGCCAGGGTCTTGGCCGCACGGGGGGCGCACCCGCCTGTGCGGTGATCTGTTCCAGACCGGCCGCCGCAGCGTCCCCGTTCCCCGCGATCACCGCCGCATACGTGGTGATGACCGTGGCCAGCAGGTCGGCCAACGCCCGCCGGGTCTCCTCCTGCATCCGTGCCCGCCGGAGCTCCGCGTCGATCTTCGCCCGCCGGTCAGCCTCCTGACTTGCGGAGATGCCTGGCTCGCGAGAGCCCTGCGGGTTTACCGATGGATCTGGACGACCGACCAATCGAAGTCGATCTCCTCGAGGACGCCCATCTCCGAGAACAGCGAGTGAATCCCACCGAAGTCGCTGAACAGGCGACTGCGGCCGGGGCTCTTGCAGTCTTCCAGCATGCTGCGCCCCTCCGCCACGCCCGCCAGGTCCATGATGCGCTCCCACGTACCGTAGTCAGCGGTCGTGTAAGCGGTCAGGGCCTCGAAGGCCGAGCGGGTGAAGAATCGCTGCTGCGCTGGGTCGAGGCTCGGATAGACCTTCTTGGCCAACTCGGCCGCGATAGCCGAGTGGCAGTATTCATCACGGGCGTGTAGCCGTGCGGTGGCGCTGTGCACGGGCTGGATGTCGGGGTCGTCAGCGATCGTGTCGAGGTACGGGCCGATGCCGATCTCGGCGATGGTCGCGAAGGCAAGGGTCGTCAGGCTACGCTGCCAGCGCTCGACAGACCCTTCCCATAACTCCTGGTGGCGCCGCGAGTGCCGCGGCAGCGGCAGCGCGTTATCCGGGTATGGTCTTCCACGTAGCTTTCGCGTGACGGCACTCGCGTTCATGTGCATGAGCGTGTGGTACTGCTCGTCGACCATCGCCTGGGTAAGGCACGTCTCCAGCTCGTCACCGGACAGGGCAGGGAACTCCCCGCTGATGACCAACCCGAAGGCCGGGTTGGCGATCGCCTCTTCGGTCACGATCGTCTTCCGGTTGAAGGCGATGATCGCCCAGGTGAGCACGTCGCTGCGCTGAGCTGGGTCGAGAGCAAGCCAGGTCGGATGGTCGCGGAACGGAAGGATGCTCTCCGGATAGTCAGGGCGATCCAACTCGTACAGGTCCTCCAAACGGAGTTCGTCACGCTTGACGCTCGCGCGGCGGTGCCAGTTGCCGGCGAGCCGCCGGATCACTGCGCTCTCGGTGGCGTCTACGCCGCCGTCGTTGATCGCCACCAGATCTTCGAAGAGCGCTTCGTCGTACCCGTCGCGCTTGATGACGCCCATCAGAATTGCTCCATCTTGTAGTCAGGGCATGGTTGGAAATAGGTGAACAGGCGGTCGTCCCAGAATTCGTGCAAGACGACCAACGGTTCAGTGACCCCATGATCAGGATCCGCTCGGTCCAGCGGGAGTTTCCAGGCATAGGCCGTGCTGGGCGCCATGATCAACGGAGTCCCGGCGAACTCGGTACGTATGGCCGTATGGACATGGCCACACAAGATCCCGACCACTTGGGGGTGGTCGGCCAGCGCGTCGGCGAGTGCCTGAGAATCGGCGAGTCGGGAGCCGTCCAGGTTGGAGATACCGAGTGCGAGCGGAGGCTGGTGGAAGGCGACCACGGTCGGCCCCCTGTACCCGCGCAACGCCTCTGCGAGCCATTCGAGCGTTGCCGCTCCGAGCTCGCCTCTCGAGCTGCCCGGCACAACAGCGTCGCAGAGAAGCACCGTGAGCTCCCCGACCCTGGCTACCTGGTTGACCGGACCGTCCCCTGGCTGGTTCAGCAGCATCCGGCGGATCAGGCGTCGGTCATCGTGGTTGCCAGGGCAGACGAAGACCGGCAGCACCCCCGACAGCGGATCCAGTACCTCCGCGAGCGCCTCGTATTCGCGGTCGAGCCCGTCCTGGGTCAGGTCACCAGTGATGACCACCCCCGCCAGGTGCTCCGCCCGCCGCCGCAGATACTCCACTACGCGGGACGCCCGGGCACCATGGCGCCCGGCCGCGTGTATATGCAGGTCGCTGATGTGGGCGATGCGAGTGACCCGCTCAGTTGGCGACTTCATAGAAGCCTTGCCCGTCGAGGTAACGGGCCGTGTGATAGTCCCGCTCGACGACCCCCGGCACCTCGTGGACCAGATGGACCAGCATGGGGTAGGTCATGTCGTTGATCGAGCGATGCAGCGTGTCCCCTACCCGGGTCCGGATCAGGGCCTCGTCGAAGCTCTCCAGGGCTTCCAGCTCGGCCATCCGCGGATATGCGGCCAGGGCACCCGGCCTAGGTGAGATCATGTTGACGCAGGTGGCGTGGCGCGAGATCTCGTAATCGCGAACCGCCCTCTCTCTGAAGCGGTCCTGGTCGACGTATGCGTCAACGGTCCACTCCAGTTGCGACTCACCGATCGCCTTGCCCGTGAGCACGGGCAGGTCAGAGCCGCAAATCCGGATGCCGGTCTCGATCAGCCGCGGCCCGTCTGGGGTGAGCTTCAACTCTGTGTGTGCGCCGCCGTTGCGCACCCCCAGAGCGTTCAGGACCTCGCCGGCGTATGCGGCCAGCAAGTGCTGCTCCGGCCCCCTTCGGGGCATCAGCACAGACCCGCCGAGCAGATCCTTGACTCCGTTGATGTCTAGGTGCTGGGTCTCCCAGATATCGCAGATGTAGTGGGTTCCGTCCATGCTGACCGAGTTGACGTAGTACTCGGTGCCGCGCAGGTACTCCTGGGCAACGACCCCGTCGTTCACCTGGGTGAAGGCGCTGTATGAACCGGCGAGTGACCGGAAGGCCGCGATCACTTCGTCGGCGGAGTCGCAGAAGGAGACCCCGTCGTTGAGCGCGCTCCGCAGCGGCTTGATCACTACTCTGCCGCCGACCTTCTCGTACCAGTCGAGCAACGTCTGCTCGTCGGTCGCCCGCACCTGCTCGGCGGCCGCGACGCCCGCCGCCTTCACCGTTTCGACCATCTGGTACTTATCGCGGCGGGCGGAGCTGAGAGCGGCTCCGTTGGTGCGAAGACCCAGCCGGTCACTGAGCTGGTCCGCGAGCTCGACGCCGCTCTCCGCCCCCGCGATGACAACGTACGGGCCATGTGCGGCGACCCGTTGGAGTGTCTCCTCCAGGTCTCCGCGGTGCACGATGTGCTCGTAGAAGTCATCTGGCCGGTAGCGGGAGGCGAAGATCGGGGGCGGTTCTGGTGTGCTCTGAACATGCAGGGTCCGGAATTCCCGCTCATGGAAGAGGGGGGCTAGGAAACGGGCGGTCGAGTACGCGTCGACAATCGCGACGACAGGCTGCTGGGTCACGGGTTCCTCCTGTTCAGGGCCGCTCCGATGAGTCCGGAGAACAGCGGATGTGGCCGGGTGGGCCGGGAACGAAACTCCGGGTGTGCCTGGGTGGCGACGAGGAACGGGTGAATCGCGCGGGAATACTCGACGAACTCGACCAATTCCCCGTCGGGGGAGGTGCCGGAAAACACCAGGCCGGCGCGCTGGGCCAGTTCCTCGCGATATCGATTGGTCACCTCGTACCTGTGCCGATGGCGTTCGCGGACGACGGTGGTCCCATACAGTTCGTGGACCAACGTGCCCTCTGCCAGCACCGCCAGGTAACCCCCGAGCCGCATGGAACCGCCCAGGTCGGCTTCGCCAGAGACTGCAGCGACCTGGTCGGCCATCGTAGAGATCACTGGGTGCGGGGTGTCAGGACGGAACTCGGTGGAGTCCGCGTCAGGCATTCCTGCCAGCGATCTGGCCGCCTCGATCACGACGCATTGCAGGCCGAGGCAGAGACCCAGCATCGGAACCTGCTGCTCGCGGGCATATGTCACGGCCGCGATCTTCCCGGCGACGCCCCGGTCACCGAACCCGCCGGGTATGACGATCGCATCCGCATCGTGCAGCACGGTCTTGGGGTTGGGCAGGCAGGCCTCCGCGTCCACCCAGTGGAGGTGCACCCGGGCCTGGTGCGCGAAGCCACCGGCCCGCAGCGCCTCAGCGACCGAAAGATAGGCGTCCGGCAGCTCGACGTACTTGCCGACCACGGCGACGGTGACCTCGTGGAGCGGGTGATGGACCCGCCCGACCAGATCATCCCATCGGGTCCAGTCGATCTCGCCCGCGACCAGGCCCAGCTTGCCAATGACAACACGGTCCAGTCCCTCGGCGTGCAGCGCACAGGGGATGTCGTAGATGGAGGGGGCGTCGATGGCAGCGACCACCGCCTCTGTTTCCACGTCACAGGCTGCAGCGATCTTCTGCTTGAGCTTGTCGGGGATGGCGCGATCGGCCCTCAGTACCAACGCGTCCGGCCGGATGCCCAGGTTGCGCAGGGCCGCTACCGAGTGCTGGGTCGGCTTGGTCTTCAGTTCCTGGGACGCGCCCAGATAGGGGACAAGCGAGACATGGAGGTGGAAGACGTTCCCCGGACCTTCCTCGTGCCGCAACTGCCGGATCGCCTCCAGAAAAGGGAGCGACTCGATGTCACCGACGGTACCGCCGACCTCGGTGATGACGACATCGACGTCGTGCGCCGCCCGCCGGATGTTCGCCTTGATCTCCTCGGTGATATGCGGGATGACCTGGACGGTCTCCCCCAGATAGCCACCGCGTCTCTCTCGTGCGAGTACCTCCGAATAGATCTTTCCCGTTGTGATGGAGGCGACTGAGCTGAGGTCGACATCGAGGAACCGTTCATAGTGGCCGATGTCCAGGTCGGCCTCGGCACCGTCCTCGGTGACGAAGACCTCGCCGTGCTGTAGCGGGTTCATGGTGCCTGGGTCGACGTTGAGGTAAGGGTCGAGCTTCTGCATGGTGACCCGCACCCTTCTGGCGGCCAACAGCGTCCCAAGGCTCGCGCCGGTGAGCCCCTTGCCCAGGGAGGAGACGACCCCGCCCGTAACGAAGATGTACTTCAAGCTCTCTACCTCCCAGGTCACGATGCGGATGACACCAGGGCAGGGTCGGACTCTGTGGCCTTGGGCATGAGCTGCCCCCGAGCCAGCGCACGCTCAAGCCAGGAGCCGGCGAGAAGTGAGGTGGCGATCGCGGTGAGTACCAAGGTGGTGAACAACTGCTGGCTGACGATCCCCGCGTCAAAGGCGAGTGTCGCCATGACGATCCCTGGGCCGCCGCGCGCGTTCATCGCGACCGCCAAGTTGATCGCGTTCTGTGCGGGGCTCCCGGCCAGCCGCGCCCCGACAAAGACCCCGACGATCTTCAGTGCGCAGGCGAGCAGGATGAACCCGATGGTGAACCACAAGGCGAACCCGTGCACCAGATCAAGCTTGAGGCCCACTATCGCGAAGTAAATGGGAATGAAGAACCCGGAGGCGAAGGAGCGGATCACCGTCATGGATTCCGATCCAGTGCGAGGCAGGTCCGTCAGCAGTCCGACAGCGAATGCACCGAAGATCGGCGCCAGCCCGAGCAGGACACATGAAGCGGCCACGCCCAGCGTGAGCACGATCCGGATCGCCACCTGATCAGCGGCGCGGTCGGACACGAGCCGGCGAGTTGGCCGACGTACCTTGCTGACCCCGTACACCAGCAGCAGGAATCCAATCGAGGCAAGCGTGTGGTAAGCGATCGACTTGGTGGTGGAGGAAAGCTGCAAGACCGTGGACAGACCGAATGCGTCCTGCTTCGCATGACTCACCATGCCGAGCGCGACGGCGAGTAGGACATTCAGCACGATGTCCTCCAGCACCGCAACCGACAGAACAACTCGCGCGAATACCGTTTGCATGATGCCCAGATCGAGCATGATCCGGGCGATCACGGGAATGCTGGTGACCGCGAGCGAGCTGATCAGCACCAGCCCCAACGCAGTGCTGTCGTTTGCCGGGCCGATGAGTCCGGAGCCGTCCAGGGACCACGTGAACAGCACGCCCCCGGCCAGAGGTACCACTATTCCCGCTACTGCGATCATGCCGACCATTCGGCCGTCGTGGCGAGAGAACACTGTCCTCATCTCCGCACCGGCAAGGAACATCAGCAGCAGCATTCCGATCTGACCGACCAGGCCGAGCCCGCTGGCGACCGCTCCGGTCCGGGGAAACAGCCATGCCTGTGCTTCAGGAGCGAACATGCCGAAGAGCGTCGGCCCAAGCAGGAGGCCGCCGAGGATCTCCCCGATCACTGGAGGGTGGCGGAACCGTTTGAACATCCGCGCGAACAGGTTGGCTGAGCCCAGCAGGATTGCCAACGCCGCCAGGATGCCGAACAGGTCACCGTCGGTGATGCTCACTATGGTCTCCGGACATCGAGGCTGAACCGGGACGCCACAGCCGAGGAAGATCCGGTGTACTTGCCGTCGTAGTTGATCGCGGAACCCTGCATCGCCCAGAAGGCAAGCTTTCCGATGATCATTCCGGGGTAGACCCGGACGGGATGGGCGACCTTGATCTCAAGCGTCCAGGGGAAGACCGCGCCGCTGTGTCCCAGCGGGGCCGAGTACTGGATCCAGATGCCAAGAGTCGAGGCCGACCGGCAGGCGTAGAGCGTGGCCGCGTGGTGGGGGCCGCCCATCGCCTCCATCGTGCTACCGAGGTAGAGTCGGCCGGGTTCGAGAACCATCCCGTCCGAGCCCATGATGGTGTGCACCGTCTCCCGTGGTTCGTAGCAGTCGATGACCTCCTGCTCGTAGGTCAGGATGTCCTCCGCCAGCCGGAAGCCGTAGCTGTTGGGCTCAAGCCTTTCGGCGTCGAAGTCATCGATGTGGATACGGCCGACCTCGACCTCGGCCAGGATCTGCGCGCCGGTGAGGATCACAGCCAGCCCTCCAGGACTTCGCGCACGGCGGCACGATGCCCGTCCAGATCACCGCTGTTGTGCAGCTCCAGGTCCGCCTCGATCTCGTCCAGCCGGCTGGTCGAGCGATCGGCGCGTGTCGGGTCGCCCCGTTCGGCTAATCGCTTCTGCCGCAGGTCCTCATCGCAGCGAACCCGCAACACCCGGAAGCCCAGGGCACGTAGGGCGACGGCGTCCACCTGCGGGTCGCGCAAGTCGTCATTGACGATCACGTCCGCGTCGACGGTACTCAGCCTGACCGTGAAGTCATCGATAAAAGCGCGCGGGTTGATCCGGCGTAGGTTGTCGGCCAGGTCCTCCATCAGGATCTGGTCTTGCGCTCCGGCGCCCACTTCCCGGCCCGCAGCCATATACACCGAGTCCTGCAGGTCGTACAAGGGCTTCGCCAGTTTGACCCTGGCGTGGCTGAGGCCTGCGGCGGTCGCTGCCTCCTCCAGCAAGGACGCGGTCGTCGACTTCCCGCTGCCCGCCAGGCCGATCACGGCGATCCGAAGGCCTCCGCCGCGCAGTACCCGGTCAGGGTCCACATCGAGGGTGCCGCGCAGTCGGATCATCGCCACCGACGGAAGAACCTCACGGAGGTCGGCGAGCGATCGGTAGAACGCGCAATAGTCCGGTACCAGGTGGGACTGCCAGGTGAAGAACGTGGTGTCCACCTGACGGTCAACGATCTTGTTAAGGTGAGCCCAGCGCTCGGCCTCTGACCGTAGCGGCCAGGTAGTGAGCGGCTCGCCGGGCCGCACCTCGGGCAACAGGATCGCTGCGAGCCGCCGCGGCTGTGCCGAGAATTCAACCCCCAGCCAGCCCTCGAAAAGGTCCGGATCGATGAGCACTTTGTCGGTCGCGGCCCGCTCATCGATTCCGGGGTCCACCTGTTCGCGGACCAGCCGCTCCAGCCGGGCATCGGCTCGGATGGTGCCCACACCGACGTACGGGTAGTCACGCCACGGGTAGACCTCGATCTTCTCGCCAACGCGGCGGCAGAACAACTTGTCGCCGGTGAAGTAGGACCAACCGGGACGGCGCAGCGCCGACAGCATGGTCGTCGTCTTACCCGCGCCCTTCGCCCCGGCAATGATCACGGCTTCATCGCCTCGGACCAGCCCGGAGGCATGCAGAACCACGGTGCCGAGGTCCTCTTCGGTCCGGATGATCAGATCACGCAGGAAGTCGATGACCTGGATGGCGGAGCCCGCAGTGATCCGCAGCCGGAACAGCCCGTCCGACCGGGCGTCCTTCGGGACGTCCACCAAAGTGGCGCGGTTGACGTAGAGGCGGCGGTCGCCCTCCTCTACCACATGGGCGTCGAAGTTGAACTCTGCCGCGTTGCTGCGGCGGATCACAGACTGCTCGGTGTCCCAGATCCGCCGGTCAACGTCAGCTTCGGGATCGTACGCATCCACCTTGATCGTGAACGTGGCCGACCGGTCCGAGACCGGCACCAGCAGATGCCGGAAGAAGCGGCGGATCGGCTGGAAGGCGGGTTCAGCGTCGGGTGAGATCTCGAGCCGGATCACGGTGTTCAGGAATTCGAGGTCAATTATGGTCATTGGGTTCCTTGGCAGAGGCGAGGGCGGACAGCAGGAGGTCTGCGTGAGCGCGTAGCGACTGCGCCCAGATGGGGTCCAGCAGCGGGGCCAGCCCGTCGATCCCGAGATGAAAAGCGATGTTCAGTCCGACCCAGGTGCCGGCACAGTCCGGGGCGAACGTCCAAGTCACGGCCAAGGAGTCGAAGTCGCCTTGGGTCTGTGTGAAGACCAGCCGTTGGCCTGAGGTAGTGGCCTCCCGCTGAGTCCAGCCCACCCGGCTTCCGTTGAGCAGGACGCTCCAACGGGCTGTCCCGTCCGATTGCGGCTCGACCTCGAGCACATGAGGCGCGAGCGTCGGCAGGCCGATACCCTCCCGTGCGATCTGGCGGAGTTCGGCCGCCGACGCGGGGACAAAGGCCGTAGCGGAGATCTGAGGCATCACGCCTCCTTCATGAACGGAGCGAGGAAGCCGATGTCAAGACCGGCCGCACGGGAGAGCACAGCCCAAGAGCGCAGGGTCACCAGCATGTCGCGCTGTCCCTGCGCGATCAGACGGTCGGGCAGCTCGCCAGGGAAGGCTTCAAGCAGCCGCTCCCAGAACACGAAGATCTCGTCATGGGAGCTGGGTCCCCCGAACTCCTCCGCCAGGGCGAAGATCTCGATGAGGTCGGTCCCAGAGGCCTGCGCGACCTCCTGCAGCCCGTACTCCAATCCGAGCGCGAGGCAGTGCGCGTCGGCCACCGGGACTCGTCCTGCGAGCCGGTTGTCCACGTCGACGAGTTGCTCCAGCAGTCGCAGCTTGACGGCACTCTGCATCTGCGGCTGATCAGTCCCGCCCTCAATGTCCTCGATATAGGAGCGGCCCTCGGCCAGCATCAGCCAGGCGGCCTGGACCCAGGCCTCTACCGCCGCCGTGACGGGCCGTGCATGCCCAGCCCTGACCTGGGGGAAAACCGAGATGTCCGCTGCGTTCATGCGCTCGTTCCTCCGGTGTAGTCGATCCGCTGGGCCAAGGCGCGACCCCGCAGGGCGCGCAGCAGCACTCCGGCTTCGCGGCCGGGGATGGCCCCCAACCCGGTGAGGGCGTACGGTCCAGCGGGAGCCTGGCCAGAAGCAGGCATTGCACCGTCCGACGTCAGCAGCAGCTCCGCGCCGGGCAGGAAGGCATACCGGTCCGCGCGATCGGCCGGGTCGAAGGCGACACTGACCGAATGGGTCTGCGCGGTGAGGGCTGCCGCCTCCCTCACCAAGGCGAGGTAGTCGGCGGCGATCCGGGCATCCGGCCGGGTCAGGGCGGAGGCTACTGTCACACGCAGCCGCTCCACCTCCGCACCGAGCGCGGCGAACGAGGCATCCGCCCAGCCCTGCTCTGCGACGAGCCGAGTCCACCTGAGCAGGTACCACTTCCGGGTGGTGTAGACGTCACCGTGGTGGGAGAGGATCGCGTCCATCAGGAACAGGAGCGTGTTGATCGCATAGCCGACCCGGCCCCGCAGCTCGCCGGCGGCTTCGGCCAGGGCGAGATGAACCGCCTGCTCGATCGAGCTCTGCAGTGCCGCCCTGCTCCACACGGCCGCCAGTGCCGGCAGCGCGGCGACATAAGGCATCTGCCCATCGAGAGTCACGCCGTTGATGATGCGCTCGGTCTGTTTGCGCCGAGGTTCCCGATGCTTGTCCCAGCTCCGGAAGACCTTGACGATCTCTTCCGGGGGACGAATGGCCAGGTCTGTGAGCTCCTTGAGGTTGGCAGCCAGCTCCGCGGCGGAGAATGAGACGACCTCCAGATGTTCACCCCACTCGAAGATCTTGGTGGAGATCCGGGCACCTTCCAGGGGTTCGTCCTGGATTCGAATGAAGTCCAGGTCGCTGGTCGCGTTGGCGAGACCGTGCACCGGCGAGCTGGTGATCAGGAGCTGTCCGGGGCCGACTCGCTCATCCATGAGTGCGCCGAGCGCCGCCGGATCCAGCTGCCTGCTTCGCAGGAAGGTCGTGACGTTGGCGTGCCTCTGCTCGGCCAGCCGCGTCGTGGAGAGATTCATGAATCGACTTTCTGGAGGGAGCTGAGAAATCGCCGTCGCACCAACTGGGCCGCGAACGTGTTATCGACTTCGCCCAGGTGACAGCGGGCCTCGATGCCGGGGCCCGCAACCGCGAAGGTGGCCAGTAGCCGGTCATCTCCGGTGTTGACCACGTGGGCACCCGGCTTGGCCGCCGGCCGCACCACAGGACCGGCCCCGGCTGGCGCGGCGGTCGGCTGGTAGTCGTCGTGCAACTCGACGAAGATGACCGAAGGAACGGCTCCGTCTGACAGCGGCACGCCATGCTGGTCCAGGAACCGGGCGACGACCGGACGACCGGAGTCGGGATCGATCACCTCCTGGAGCACAGCCATCGCCCTGGCCATGGCAGGTCCGGCCTCTTGCGGTGGGACCACCCCGTACGGGCGGTCCAGGGTGTTGACGCAGAGCGAGCCATTGTTGGCAGGGTGGTAGACCACACTGGACCGGGCCGGGTCCAGGGCACCCGCCGCGTCCCACACGGCCAGGCCCGCCTCGATCAGGGGCTCGTTGAGGTGGACCAGTTTCGCGCATCCCACGATGCCGTGGTCGGCGCTTAGGATCACGGTGTCGTTCTGGTCGGCTCGGTCCAGCACCCGCCCGAGGAACTGATCAGCCCAGCCGTAGGCCTGGCGCACGAGCTCCCACAGGGCAGGGGCGCTTTCGGGGCGGAACATCCCGCTGCGTTCGTCGCACCAGCCGATGAACTCGTGCCCGACATCGTCGGTGATCGGAAGATAAAGAACGACGAGATCGGCTTCATGGCCGGCCAGCGTCCGCTCTGCCGCCCCGATGAACGCCCGCGCCGCGCACTGGACCGCAGAGAGAAAGACCTCCTCCGCCGCACCATCGCCGCCTTCGACCAGACGGGGACCGAACACCCCAGTCCGGTAGGAGGGACCGAGACTCTCCCCGGCGAAGACCGGAGCGGTGCGCATCGCCTCGACCAGAGCCAGGTCCGCTCCCGCAAAACGGGCGTGGTAGAGGCCGGTATGGGCGAACAACCGATCGCCGCCCGGCTGCTCCAGACAACGAATCCAGGTGCCGAGACCGTCAGAGAACCGGCGCTCGACCCACCCCTCGGCCGAGCGCACCAGTCGGCCGTCGAACAGCAGCCCGCCCGGCACAGCTTCAAGCCTGTGCCCCTGCCATTGCACCTTTGCTCCGGCGGGGACCGGCAGATGGCCAGGGCGGGCGATTCGCCCGCTGAAAGCCTCGACAGCGGCGTCGACCCAAGGCGCCACGGCGCCATCAGCGTCGAACACCCATGGGACGTGCACAAAGGCCGCCCGCAGACCGAGCTCCGCCCAGACCGGCGGCATCAGCGGGAATTGGGGCCCAAAACCCGAGCTCATCCCGGTGACCGGCCCGTCCCGGTCCGGAACGGGAAAGCCGGTCACGCCGTGTCGCTCCGTCCCTGTCCCCGTGAAGAGAGTCGCGAGGGAGGGCGGGGTCTGACAGTTGGGGCGCGGTGGCCTCGCAGCGGCGAAGCTCCCCGTTGCCCGCAGCCTCCGTACCGCCGGCAGCGACCCCTCGGCCTCCAGCCGGTCGACGATCCAGGCCGCTGCGGCATCCCAGACCACCCAGTAGACCGTCATCGCGGCCCGGCCAACAGATCGGGCAGGTCCACGATCGAGTCGATGGTGTGCGAAGCACCGCCGGTCAGCCCTTCGGCTTGTTGATCGGCGAACTTACCAGTCCGTACCTGGACGGTGACAGCCCCGACGGCGCGGCCTCCGACGATGTCGGTGGTGGCATCATCCCCGACGACGACGCAACCGGTGACCGGGGTCCCGGCCGAATCAGCGGCCAGGGTGAAGAACTCGGCCGACGGCTTGCCCACGACGACGGCCCGACAGCCCGCGGCGTACTCCAGCGCGGCGACGACCGCCCCGGTGTCAAGGTGATCGCCGTCTGCGCGCTTGAAATAGCGGCCGCGCTGCAGCGCCACCAACTGCGCTCCCGCGCGGAGCGCGCGGAACGCTCCGTCGAGAAGGCTATAGTCCAGGGTGTCGCGGCAGTCCCCCACCAGCACATGCGTGCAGGGAGCGCAGGCTACGGCTTTGAACTCAGTGCGCAGAGCCTCGGCAACGACCAGATAAGCGTTCCCTCCAGCCGCCTCGAGCAGCCGTTGAGCTGCGACCACCGGGGTGAACAGCTCCTCCTGCTGGATCCTCAGCCCGAAGCCCTCCAGGTCTGCGGCGACTCGGACCAGAGGTTTGGAGTCGGTGTTGGTCAGGAACCGCAGCACGTGGCCTTGCTCACGCAGCGCGGCGACCGCTGCCGTCGCGCCCGGGATGGGCTCACCCTCGGCGTAAAGCGTTCCTTCCAGGTCGAGCAGGATCGTGCCCACCTCAGCGCACCGCCAGGGCCAGCTCGGGGCGGGCGGACACAGAGTCCTTCAGGAAGGTCCTCTTCGAGTAGAAGCCACGCTGGTCGTTCAGGCCGCGGGCTCGAAGGAACCCTTCCAGCCACTGTGCGATCTCCGCCATCTCATCCAGGACAGCGGCCTCGTCTGCAGCGATTGCAGTACGGCTGCGCAGGTACTCCAGTTCGCACTGGTGCAAGACGACGTCGGGGGCGTCCAACAGGCTGCAGTGGTCGAAGAAGATCCCGTATACGTGTCCGGTGGTCACGGACTCGAAGTTGACGTCGTAACGGACCCGACGGAAGGAGGGCAGCCGGACCGCCTCAACGCCTAGCACGTTGGTGATGTAGTCGCCGAACTGCTCGACCTCGACACCGTAGGTGTGGCTCTCCCTGCGCTGGAAGGAGTCCTCGGCGTACCACTTGCGCTTGACCAGATGCTTGCCGTCGGTAGTGGGGATGAAGGAGACGTATCCCAGCTCTGCCGCGGGGGCGGTGATCTCGTACAGGTGGTTCAGGTAGTCCCACGCTTGGAACTCATCGCGGTACTCCATGACGTAGCCGGGTAGGTCGCCCGCTAGCAGGCTCCGATAGAGGTCCAGGTTGGCGGTCCATATGTCCACGGGGGGAGTGAGTGTGTACTTGTACTCGAGCTCTTGGCCGGCGAAGCACTTGCGGTAGTACCGCTGGTGGTTGTTGAGGAACAGCGCCTGCTCGCTGTGGAGCCGGGCTGCCTCGGGCAGCCAGCGCAGCGAATCGGCAGGTTCGGCCAGCGGACTCGAGGTGATCCGGATGAAGCACGCGTCTTCCTCAAGGAATCGGATCTGGGAGTACACGTGCAGCCCGTCGCCGGTGTCGCTCAGGTAGAACAGTGGGACGATCGGGCCGTCTCCCAGCAGGCTCCGGACCTCCTGGCTCGGCCGCATGCCGGGGAACAGGGCGACCCCCTCAGATCTGACCCGGCAGTCACCAGCGATCAGCTCGACCGGGCCGAGGTCGGACCAGCGCAGCACGAGGGTGTTGCCCGGGGCCTGCAGCTCCAGCGGAATCAGGATGAGCGGCTCGTCCGCGCGCAGCGGAGCTGTTCCGTTAAGGACGTGCAACCCGCCCAGAACCAGCCAGCAGTTGCTCTCTGTCACGTTCAGTCTCACTTTCCGCCCGTCACAGTGACGGTCCCACCGCTGATCACTGCATGTCCTTCGCTGGGCAGGCCCTGGGCCGCCACCGCTGGCAGGCGGGCCTCCCGCAGCAGGATGGCCAGGTGGCCGAGGGTGGAGCCCTGATCGAAGACGAACCCTGCGACCTCACCGATGAGGACCGAGAGCACGGCGTACGGGCGAGAGGCCCGGACGATCGGTGGCTCCGAGCAGGCCCGGACTCGCGCGATGATCTCCGCGAGCCCTTCGTGGCCGGACAGGTCCTGCGACCTGTCAACACTGACTGCCGGCCCGATCGACAGCCGGCTGAGCACTTCGTCTTCGTCCAGGTCGAGCAGCGGCCCAGCGGCGGTTCCCGCCGAGATCACACGCGCGTCGGCGGAGTTCAGGGCGTCCCCGCCCAACAGCGAGTAATCGACGAAGAACAGCTTCCCCGACTGTCGCACCCACTCAAGAGTCATCGGTCCGTACCGGTCACTCATGGCCCCGGTGAACTGGGCAAGCTCGCCTATATGGGCGTTGATCGGGTTGTCGGCCGGGTCGATCTGTCCGTCACGTATCATCACCGCCGCGGCGCCCGAGGTGCCGCGGTTGAGTGCCATGAGGCCCTCAGGGGTGTACTCGACGATGAAGTCGTCGCCGACCCGCCGGGAGATGATTCCCAGATCGCCCCGAAGGTAGTCCCGAACGATCACTGTGTGCAGCCGGGTGGAGTCCGGTCCTGCTCCGGTGGTCTCGGCGAGCCGGTCGAGAAGCTCCGCCTTGTGCACCACGATCTGCCGGAGGGTTTCACCGAAGTCCAATACGCACTCGTCGGCGCCACCCTCGTCGATGACCTCACGCAGTCGACCACCGGTCTCCGCAGCGCTCAGGCCACGCCCGTTGAAGTGGACGACCCAGCCGTGGCCGACACCGACACCGCATTCGACGGCCAGCCTGTGCACCGGCCCACGCTTGGCCGCATAGCCGCCATAGATTGCGGAGACCTCACCGAGATCGACGGAGGCGGGTATCTCGTCGAAGTACAGTCTGTAGGCATCAGCAACCGGCTCGTCATGGCAAGGGTTCTGCTGGGACGCGGCGGTCTGCGGCCGGACCTGGATGAGGTGCACCCCGTCAACGTCGGCGGCCCACTCGACGTCCACGTCATAGCCCTCGGCCGCGCGGAGCGCCTGTACCAACCGCACGACCTCGGCCAGCGCAGGGACATCACCGGTGAGCTCAGCCGATTTGGCAAGGACCGGCACGGCAACCCCGGCGACCAGAGAGTCGGCCAAGCCTTCGACATATTCGATCACGACCCCGTCCTCGGGGTCGGAGAAGGCGACCCCGGCCAGCTCCGGCCGGATCATCCTCTGGACGATGACGGCCAGCCTGGGTTTATGGGAGAAGTCGCCCGCGCGGATCCGGGCCGCCACAGCGGAGGCCTCGTAGTAGGAGCGCCAGCACTGCTCGACCGCCTGGGCCACCGCATCAACGCCCTGTACATTCAGGACCGTGGTATGGATCCCGGCCAGGCTCGAGCCGGCGGTGTCCTCGTCGAGGCCGGAGGAGCGGACGGCGAACTCGACGCTCTCGTCATCGCCGAATATGTCGGCGATCCGGATTGCCAGCAATTGCCGGGCCTGTTCGGTCAGGTGCACCCCGGACACGATCTTGTGGATGTCCATCAGGGAGTCCGTGAGGAATGCTCCCACTGTGGCTCGAAGGTCATCGAAGGCTGCGGCCAACCCGCGGCGCTGGTCGTCACTGAACGCTCCGTCAAACTCCTCGGCTGAGATGCAGAACGCGTCAGGGACTCGGAAGCGGCGACTGTGCGCCGCCAGAGCGGCGAACTTCGGTCCTGTCGTAGCGGGGTCGACGCTCGCCCTCAAACCGACGAAGCGCTGCCGGGCGAACTGCTTGTGGAAATCCTTATGGATGTCGCTGCGTCGGGGTCCGGTCGCGCCCTGGTACTTACCGTCGTAGAGTTCGATATCTCCCTGCGGTCGCCACCACATCATCTGACCGATATTGATGCCCGGATAGACCCGGATCTTGTTCATGGAGTAAAGTTGGAGCGTCCATTGGCCCTTGTACCCGATGTCGCCCAGACTCGCCGACAGGTTAATGAACAGCCCTAGCCTTGCCACCGATGAGCGTGCGGCGAAGGTCGGCGCATAATACTCGCTGCCCAGGACCTCGATCGTATGCGCAAGATACAGCCGACCAGACTCAAGGACATATCCTTCGTCGGGGATCTCGATCTCGTCGCACTCGTTGCCGTGCCGAGCATCCAATGGCATGTCCCGATAGACGCATAGCGTCCGACCGAGTCGGAAGTTGTAGCTGTTCGGATTCACCTGCTCGGGAGTGAAGGGCTCGATGGTGATACGACCATTCGCCCATTCCCGCTCAATCTCGGCACCCGTGAGGATCACTGTCCACCCGCCCTGAATCTTTGCTGGGTGAACAACATCCCCCCGTGGAGTAGCGCAGCAGTATCGCGCAGATGACGCACCAGATCAGTACAGGACGGCAGCGGCTCCGCTTCACCTGGACCGCAGGACCAGCCGCTATCGACGACCACTGGCGATACCTGCGCGATACGGATGACACGGGATGATTACTGACTTAACAGCCGATCGCCCCCTGGAGAGTCACCATTCACGCCCAAGGACAACGGCCCCTGCTCATCCTTATCGTGACGGGCCTTCAGAAGTACCGTGAGTACCTACTGGCGAGCATCAACACCCGCTACCGGATCCATCTATTCACTCTGACCCCGACCACTTGGGAAGATCCTTACCTGGTCGGCAGCACCGTCGTCGCGGCGACCGACACCGACACACTCACCGTGGCGGCCGCCGAGCTGAATGCGCGTGAGCCGGTCAGTGGCGTGATCTGCTGGGACGAATCCCGGGTCCACCAGGCAGCATGCGTCGCCGAGAGCCTCGGCCTCCCACATACTCCTGCCGAGGCAGTGTGGCGCTGCCGCGACAAATACCAGGGCCGCTCCGCCCTGGCCCTGGCCGGGCTTGCACAGCCGGAGTTCGCTCTGGCCGGGACCGTCGAAGAGGCCTTGGCCGCAGCCGAGAACATCGGCTATCCAGTGGTGGTCAAGCCCCGGGCCGCAGCGGCCAGTTATGGCGTGTCGCTGGTGCGCTCTGCCGAGAAGATGGCCGAATCCTTCGCCTTCGCGGACCAGGCAACCGTGGCCCATATGCCGGAGTTCGACCAGTCAGTCCTGGTTGAGGAGTATCTCGCCGGGCCCGAAGTGAGTGTGGACTCCGTAGTCGTCGGTGGGCGCGTGACACCGCTGTTCGTCGGCCGCAAACAAACCGGCTACCCGCCCTACTTCGAGGAAACCGGCCATGTGGTCACGAACCATGACCCGCTGCTGCGCGACCCCACTTTCCTCAGCTTGCTCCAGGACACCCACACTGCGCTCGGCTTCACCCACGGCTGGACTCACGCCGAGCTGAAACTCGACCCGATCCTGAAGGTCATCGAGGTGAACGCCCGGCTCGGGGGTGACATGATCCCTTATCTTGGGATGGCCGCCTCAGGGATCGACCCTGGCCTGGCTATCGCCGCGCTGGCCAGCGGCACGGAGCCAGTGCTCGAGGCGCAACGCGACCTGGTGGCGGCGATCCGGTTCTTCTATCCCGAGCATGACGACACCGTTATCGACAGCGTGAAGTTCGACGCTGCGGCACTGCCGGCCGGAATCGACCGAGCATTCGCCGTCGTCATGCCCGGCGACACCGTCTCCCCACCACCGCGCGGCCTGCTGCTGGGCCGGATCGCGTACGCCACCGCGGTCGCCCCGACCGCGCAAGAGTGCGTGGCCGCCCTCGACCAGGCGGCCAAAGCACTGCAGATCAGGGAAAGGACAGAGGTCCGGTGACCACCCACCCCCCTGCGACCCACGCCGGGAAAGTCGGTGTACTCGCGACCTTCACCGAGTCCCCGTTCGCCGTGAAGGCGCTTCTCTTCGGTGTTCTGGTCAACAAGCTGGGTTCGTTCGTCCAGGTCTTCCTCATCCTTTTCCTGACCACCCGTGGTTTCACAGGGGTCCAAGCAGGGATAGCACTAGGCGTCTACGGTGCCGGCTCCGTTCTAGGCGTGCTGATCGGCGGCACGCTGGCCGACCGCATCGGCGCCCGGATGACCATCGTTTTGGGAATGTTGGGAACTGCCGTACTTCTCGTCGCTGTGCTGCACATCCGCTGGTACGCGGGGATATTAGCGGCGGTGGCTCTGGTCGGGATGATCAGCCAGGTCTACCGGCCGGCAGCCTCCTCATACATCGCCGCGCTGATCTCAGGCGACCGGCAGGTGATGATCACCGCGATGTACCGGCTGGCGCTCAACCTGGGCACCACCGCCGCTCCGCTGCTCGGAACGGCACTGGCAGCAGTCTCCTACGAGCTGCTGTTCTACGGCGAAGCGGTCGCCGCCCTCTGTTACGCCGTGATCGTCCTGGTGGCCTTGCCGCGCGGAACCGTCGCATCAGTTGCCACCCCTGCCAGCCGCACAGGTGGGTACTTGGTGGTCCTGCGTGACCGCCGCTTCGTGGCCTTCATGTTCGCTGTGATGCTCAACTCGGCGGTGTACATCCAGTACATGAGCACTCTTCCTCTTGCCATCCGCGAGGCGGGCTTCAGCACCTTCTGGTACGGAGTCATGCTCGCGATCAACGGTGCGATTGTGATCTGCTTCGAGCTGCTGATGACCAAGCTCGTCCAGACGTGGCGGATGCGACGGGTGGTGACAGTCGGCTTCTTCTTGCTGGGCGCCGGTATGGCCGTATACGCGCTGCCTGGCGGACTGGCGGTGTTCGTCATCGGCACCCTGCTCTGGACACTCGCCGAGATCATCCAGGGGCCGTCAATGTTCGCCTACCCCGCCCTCGCCGCCCCCCCTGAGAGCAGCGGGCGCTATCAGGGTGCCACCCACGCGATGTTCGGTATCGGAACCGCTGTCGGCCCCGCTATCGGCGTCGTCCTTTGGAGCACCCTCGGCAAGCCTGCCTGGATCATCATGGGCGCGATCTCCGTGCTGGCCCTCGTCCCCGCTTGGTATGCCATCGGCAAGGACAGGTGACGTTCACTGGCCGAGCATGGAATGGATCTTCTGATGAACCGCATCGCGCAATGGGTGGTTGAGCTCTTCTAGGAGTTCCTGGGCCTTGCGCCAGAGTTGCAGCGCCCCGACTGTATCCCCAAGCTCTTGTCTAAGGTCGCCGTACCTGCTCAAGGTCTCGGCCTTGTTATAGCGGTGCCTGAGCCGGGGAAGTTGCTCGTCCATGGGAATCACCTGCCGATAGCATTCCTCAGCCGCATCAAGGTCGCCGCTGCTCTGGTACGCGTAGGCGAGGCTGTCCCATACGTCGGCCTCGCCGGCCAGGTTTCCGGATTCGCGATTGAGGGTCAGTGCCTCGCGGCAGGCCGACACAGCCGTGTCGTAATCGCCGAACGATGCGAAGTACCAACCCAACGCATTGCGCGCCTCGGCCTGCCCGCCCGGGTTGTTGTCCTTGGTGTGCAGATCGAATGCCCGCTCGGCGTGGTGCTGGCACTCGTGCTTACGGTGACGTCTACCGCTGTACACGCTGAGACGGTGATGGGTCCTGGCCTGTCCGCTGATGTCGCCGATCTCTTCGAACAGGGCGAGCGCGCGGACCAGTTCTGGCTCGGCGTCTTCGCCTGTGGGATCCAGCAAGTCGGCGGCACTCCCGAACTCCAGCCGCGCGATGCCCTCAGCGTACGGATCGCCAAGGGCACAGGTCACATCGACCGTGTTCTTGGCCACCCGGTACCAGTCGTGCCAGTGGCCGAGCCATTCCAGGAAGGGAGCGAGCCCCTCGACGATCCGCCACATGTGGTTGGGGAAGCCGTCGTCCTGTGCCTTGAGAAGTGCTGCGATGATCGAGCTCCGGTTGTCCTCGAACCAAGCTCCAGCCTCGGCCACCGTTTGGAAATGGGTCGTGAGCACTCCGCGCTGCAGGGTGGGCAGCGGGGTGAGGCGGCGGGTGGGCATGAGCAGTCCCACAGCTCTGTGGATGTTGTGGAGGTAGTAATCCAGCACACGGTTGGAGGCCAACCGTCGGTCGGCCTCTAGCTCCTCCTGGTTCACGACCTCCGCGGCGAAGCTGCGTACCAGGTCGTGCATCGAGTACTGCCCCGGTCTCACATTCTCCACCAGGTGGTTTCTCGCGAGGTGGGTGAGAGCTTTGTGCGTGTTCGCCAGGGACATCCCGGCGAGAGTGGCCGCCGCCGCAGTGGTCACCTGATTTCCATGATGGAGGCCGAAGAAGCGCAACAGCCTACGTCCATCGTCAGTCAGGTGCCGGTAGGAGCCGTGGAGCAAGGACCGCATGCTGGTCGCGGTGTCGCCGGTTTCGCCGGTTTCCAACCGGTCCAGCGCGCTCAGCGTCTCCTCGAACATCTCTACGAAGTCCGCGAGTCGCAACGATGGCTGGCTGAGGGTCATCGAGGCCAGGATGCTGGCCGCAAGCGGAATGCACTCTGACATCGCGACCATCGTGGATATCGCCTCGGGCTCAGCCTTGACCCGCTCGTCCCCGACGAAATCCTCGATCAACTTGGCCGTCTCGTCCATCCGCAACGGTCCCAACCTGATCGACTGAGCGCCGGTACTGACCAGGAGACCGGTCAGTTGGTTGCGGCTGGAAATGACAGTCAGGCAGCCAGACGAAGCGGGGATCAGGGGAATTACCTGCTCGGTGTCCCTGACGTTGTCGAAAATCAACAGCACCCGTTTGTCCGCGAGCACACTTCGGAACAGGGCCGCCTGCGCCTCGAGCTGTGCCGGGAATCGACTTTCCGGAACGCCGAGCGCGTTGAGCAGGGACCGGAGCGCGGTCTCCGGCTCGATCGGATTGTCCGAGGTCTCGAAGCCTCGGAGGTTGAGGAAGAGCTGGCCGTCAGGGAACAGATCTGCCACTTGATGTGCCCAGTGCACGGCCAAAGCAGTCTTGCCGATGCCCCCGATGCCGCCGATCACCACGATGGAGGCAGCCGTCCTGTCCTCTCGCTGAGTCTGACTCAGTGCTCGGTTGAGTACTCTTAGCCCGTCGACTCGTCCTGTGAAGTGACATGGGGCTGCGGGCAGCTGTCGGGGTACCATCGCGGGCGACTCGATCGCCTGCTGTCGGACTTCTGGTTCTTCACTGGCTTGCGGCGCGACCAGGGTTTCGTCGTTCTTGAGTATCGCCAGATGCAGTTGCTGCAGTTCGAGCCCCGGCTCGCTTCCCAGCTCCTTGATGAGCTCGCGGCGAATCCTCTGGAAGGCGGCGAGAGCGTCACCCTTACGCCTACTGCGGTAGAGGGCCGTCATCAACTGAGCCCAGAACCGCTCACGGAACGGATGTGACTCGACAGCACGCTCGAGCTCCAACACGATGTCATCGTGATGCCCGAGCGCGAGCTGGGCCTCGTAATGCAGCTCCAGAGTCCGCTGATAAAGCTGCTCGAGGTGGGGCAGCTCGCGCTCCCGAAGGCTTGCGGACGGCACCTCGGTGAATGGCTCGCCAGACCAAAGCCCAAGCGCTCGCTGCAGCTCGCCTGCGGCCGTCCCCCAGTCGCCCTCCCGTACGGCGGACCTCGCGCTCATCGCGTGCCGTTGAAACATCAGCAGGTCTACCTCATGCACCTCGGCTCTGATCTGGTAGCCCTGCGGCCGGGTTACGATCCTGCCGCCCAGTTCGTCGCCCAGTGCTTGACGCAGCCGCATCACATAGGTGCGCAGAGCCACTCTGGCGTTGTCCGGAGGGTATCTGCCCCAGAGGACCTCGATCAGGTGTTCCACCGACAGAGGCTGGTTCGGTTTTGCCAAGAGGGCGGCCAGTAGCGCGCGCTGACGGCCGGAGTTCACGGGAATCGTTCGATGGCCGTCGCGGATACTCAGCGGCCCGAGTATCCGGGCTTCCAACCGTCCCCCAATCTTTCCCCATTATCCTGACGCAACACTTTTGTTGTCAATATTTCCATGATAGGGGTACTACTTTCGTAGATCTAGTAGTACTGGCATCACGACACGCTTCGAACTTTGGCAGACATTGAGGTTTTTTCGACGAAAGAGATCCGGACAGATCGAATTCGAGTATCACAGTTGGCCAGAAATAGGTGTTGAACCGTCGGCGGAAGAGTGTCTTGCGACAGATCAACCTCTACACGGAACGGCTCCACATGATGATCGAGTAAACGTCATTACCCGCCCTTGAAAGGCCCAGCGTGGAAAGTGTGGCCGCGCCCGCACGCTACGCACCGAACTCGGCCGACGTTGAGAGCATCGAGATGTTGTAGTAGAAGGCGCCCAGGTCGGATCCGCCGAGAGTGTTCTCCGCCAAGGAAGTTGAACCCGGACCCGGTGTTCCAGTTGATGATCACAATGTTTCGGCCGTAGGGCTGGGAGTACGCGCCGTTGTAGGTGGACTTGAAGGGGTACTCGTCACAGGACCAGACTCCCGGAGCCGTGGGTTTGGGGTGCCCCGGTGGGCAGGCCGTGTTGTAGTTGCGGTCGATGATGGTCTCGTTCTGGGTCCTGGTCAGGATGTCCGTCATTTTGTATTGGTTGATGGCGAGCTGGAGGTGGCGGGCATACGACGGATAGCGTGACGACAGGACGTCGTGCACCGGGCGGAACGAGTCGTAGACGCAGCCCTTGGGGTAACCGGGCAGCGCGTCGTCGCAGCGATGCACGGGCGGCGCCGTGATCGAGGCGTTCGTCGTCGGGTTGACCCACGCCGAGTTGGCGAACCAGTACCGCATCCCACCGTGTGCACCCCACTTGTAGCCGCTGAGCGGGCTGTGGAAGTACGTGATGGTCGAGTGGACGCGGCCAGGAAGCGCTGACCCGCCGACCAGCCCGCTGCTGGACACCGTGCAGCTGGTGAGGCATTCCGGCTCGGCGTAGACGAAGCTGTCGAGCACCGCCGGGATCGCCGGGCCGGCGACGGAGTTGGCCTGGTAGTGCCATGACTGGCTCCAGCTCAGCGAGCTGTAGTCGAGGGTCGTCAGGCTGGAGACGGTGAACTGTATCGAGCCGATGACGACCCCGTTGGGCACCGTGAAGATGAGCAGGATGCCGTCCTCGATCACGCATGCGGCCGCCCGGCTCAGCGTGGGGCTCCCGCCGCAGATGTCGGCGGCGATCCCGGCGCCGGTCGTGACCCGGTCGGCTTTCCTCGTCTGCTTGCGGATGCAGGTGGCGTTCCCGGACTTCCCGGCCGCGGCGAGCGTCGCCGCGTGCTGTTTGAGGTCGGTGCCGCATTCCTGTGCGACGGCCGGTTCGGGTGCGGGCCTGTCCGGTTCCGCCGTCACCGGGGTGGCGGGGACAAGCAGGGCTAACAGTCCTAAAGCGACGCTCGCGATCCCCGCTGTCCATCTGACCACGGGTCACTCCCTTCGTAAAAGAACGTCGGGCGAAGAAAAACACCAGCCTCTGGACAGGCTCTGGATGTTCGTTGACCGTCGCCATTACACTGTGGCGGTGCTGGTCGTCCAGGTGCTCGGCCGCCTGCGGGTATGGCACGACGATCGCGAGGTCGATGCCGGGCCGCCCGCCCGCCGTCTGATGCTGGGAGTCCTGGCGCTCAACGCCGGGCGGCTGACCACCCGGCGGGAGCTGATCGAGTCGCTGTGGGGCGAACGGCCGCCGTCAAGCGCGGTCAACGTGCTGCACACCCACACCAAACACCTGCGCCGCCTGCTCGACCCGCGGCACAGCCCGCGCGACCAGGACGGCGTGCTCTCCACCGTCGGCGACGGCTACCTGCTTCGCCTGCCGGAGGCCGCCCTCGACCTGCTGCGCTTCCGGCGTACGATGGCAGCCGCGCAGCAGGCCGAGAGCGACGGCGACCCGGCGCGAGCCGCCGCGCTGTTCCGCGAAGGGCTGCGGCTGTGGGAGGACGACGACCCCCTGTGCGACGTGCCGGCGCTCGAAGACCACCCCAAGGTGTGGGGCCTCAAGGCCGAGCGCCGCCGAGCGCAACTGTCCTACTGCAACCTGATGCTGCGGGCGGGCCACGCCGCCGAGGTCATCCCTGCGCTGGCGGCGCAGGGCGCGGCGAACCCGCTCGACGAAGCGGTGCAGGCCACGCTGATCCGCGCGTACCAGGCGACGGGCCAGCGGACGATCGCCTTCGAGCGGTACGAGGCCACCCGCCTCGTGCTGGCCGAGGAGCTGGGCGTGGAGCCGAGCGGGGAGCTCGAACGGGCGCACCGGCAGCTGCTCGCGGAGCAGGAATGCCGTGGTGTGCCGAGGATTCCGCGGCAGCTCCCGGCGCCGGTGCCGGACTTCACCGGACGCGCCGGCGAGCTGGCCCTGCTCGACGCCGCGAACGCCTGCCGCCCACCGGGGATCGCGGTCGTCTGCGGCACCGCGGGCGTGGGCAAGACGGCGCTCGCCGTCCGCTGGGGTCACCACAACCGTGAGCTGTTCCCCGACGGGCGCATCC
>NZ_BAABDQ010000055.1:0-86298 GCF_039539705.1 Nonomuraea rosea
TTACATTCCGAACCCGGAAGTTAAGCTTCTCTGCGCCGATGGTACTGCACTCGGGAGGGTGTGGGAGAGTAGGTCACCGCCGGACAATCTTTTGAAGGGGCTCGACGCTGAACGCGTCGGGCCCTTTCTGTTTTTCAGGAGCGAATCGGGCCTTTTCTGCTTACCGGGGCATGCTTGTCTTCCGGTGGCGACCCCCACGCGACGCCGTCACTCTTGGGAGTGTGACGGCACCCCCTTCGCCGGCGCGACGTAACCGACGGCGCCCGCGTTTCCTGACTGCTCTGGTCATGGCTTTGTCGATCGTCCTGTTGATGGCAGGACTTGTCGGGTTGTTCGCCGCGCCATTAGGTCTGTCCGGGCGGTTGCTGGAAGTGCTGGACGAGTGGGCCGGCAGGATCAGCATTCTCGTGGGGCTCGCGGGTCTGCTGTCGGCAGGCGCGGTGACGTGGGTTCGACGCCGTTCGCACACCAAGGCTCGGCCACCGGCTGGATCGTCCGGGCAACTGTCCAATCAGTCCTCCGAGCAACCGTCTGAACATCCCGCCGGCATTCCGTCGGAACGGTCCTCCGGGATTTCCTCTGGGCGTCCCGGCGGGAATTCGTCTGAGCATCCGGGTATGGACTCGGCCGACCTGGCCGGCGGCAACGCTGCCGAGTTGGTGGAGGGGGATTCTGGTGGGTTGCGACCGGGCCCCTCTGATGGACCGGGCGGAGACACGTCTGAGGGATCGGGCGGGAACGCGTCTGGATTGGGCGGGGACGCGCCTGAGGGATCGGGCGGGGACGCGCCTGAACGGTCGGGAGAGAGGTCCCCTGGAGGGCCAGGTGACGCGGCCGGAGAGGATGGTGAGACGGCCGAGGGGGGTGCGGAGGCGAGCGAGTCCCCTGCCGTGGGTGAGGTGGATGCGGGTGGGGAGCGGGCGATCGCGGTAGGCGGGGACAACACCGGGGTGGCGTTGACCGGCGACAGCGCGACCGCCATCACCGACGTGCACATCGACGTCGCCGGCGACGTACACCTGCCGTCCCGCCCCCAAGTCCCCACCCGCCCCATGCAGCTACCCCCCAGGCCACCCCAGCTGCTCGGCCGGGACGAGATGGTCGAAGGGCTGCGCGAGCGGCTGACCGGTGGCGGCGTCGAGCCGCGCGTGGTCGTGGTGCACGGCCTCGGTGGGGTCGGCAAGACGAGCCTGACGCTGGAGTACGCCTACCGCTACCAGCAGGGTTACCGCCTCGTCTGGCAGTTGCCGGCCGTGGAACCGGCCGTTCTGTCGGCTGCGTTCGCCCGCCTGGCGGCGCTGCTGGGCCTGCGGGAGACGGTCGACGCGGCCGACCCGGTCGACCAGGTGCACGCCGTGCTGGCCGCCAGCCCGGAGCCGTGGTTACTGATCTTCGACAACGCGCCGGAGGCTCACGTGCTGGGCCCTTTCCTGCCGCCGGCGGGGCCGGGGCATGTGCTGGTCACCAGCCGGTCCGGGAACTGGCCGCCGGCGCAGGGGCTGGAGCTGCCCGTGCTGGACCTGGAGCCGGCGACGGCCCTGGTGCTGGTGCGGTCCGGGCAGGACGACGACGCGGCGGCGGCCCAGGTGGCGGTCGAGCTCGGCGCGCTGCCCCTGGCGCTGGAGCAGGCCGGCGCGTTCATGGCGGACACGGGGCTGACCATCGCCGAATACCACGACCTGCTGCACCGCCAGCGCGCCGAGCTGCTCGCCCAGGGGCAGGCGTGGGGATACCGCGAGCGCGTCACGACCACGTGGCAGCTCGCCTTCGAACGCCTGGCCCGCACCAGTCCGGAGGCGATCGCGTTGCTGCGCGTGCTGGCCTGCTACGCCCACGAGGCCGTCCCGTACCACCTGCTGCTCTCCCCGCTCGAACGGCGTTCGCCGCGCGGGCTGTTCAGCGACGACATGAGGCGGCAGCGGGCGTACGGGAGGCTGCCGAGCTCGACGGTGCGCCGGCTGCGTGACTCCCGTCCCTGGCTGAGTGCGCTGGCGGTGATGCAGGAGCTGCCGAGAAACCCTGTCACGGTCAACGTCGCCGTGAGCGCGTTGCGCCGCCACAGTCTCATCGGCCAGCCGGTGGACGGCACGGTCTCGGTGCACCGCCTGGTCCAGGCCGTCACCCTCGACCAGCTCGCCCCCCGGGAGCGACGCCGCTGGAAGGACGCCGCCGCCGTGCTCCTGGAGACGGTGCTGCCCGACGACCCCGCGCCGGCGGCGAACTGGCCACGGTACGCGTACCTGCTGCCGCACATCCGTACGGTGCTCACCGCCGACTCGCCCGGCATGGACAAGACCGCACGGTACCTGGGCGCGAGCGGGGACTACCGGACGGCCAGATCCCTGTATCTGGAGATCTGCGAGGCGCTCACCGCGAAACTGGGCGCGGAGCACCCCTCCACGCTGACCGCCCGGCACGAGCTGGCGCGCTGGACAGGGGAGCTGGGGGACGCGGCGGCGGCCCGCGAGCAGTACGCGGCGCTGCTGCCCATCCGCGAACGCGTCCAGGGCCCGGAGCACCCCTCCACGCTGACCATCCGGCACGAATTGGCGCGGTGGACAGGGGAGCTGGGGGACGCGGCGGCGGCCCGCGAGCAGTACGCCGTCCTGCTGCCCATCCGCGAGCGCGTCCAGGGCGCTGAGCATCCCGACACCCTGACCATCCGGCACGAGCTGGCGCGGTGGACCGGTGAGCTGGGGGATGCGGCGGCGGCCAGGGACCTCTACGCGGAGCTGGTCCCCGTTCGCGAACGCGTGCAGGGGCCCGACCACCCCGACACCCTGACGGCCAGGGCGAACCTGGCGCAGTGGACCGGCGAGGCGGGCAACGCGGTCGCCGCCCGCGACCAGTATGCCGCGCTGCTGCCGACCAGGGAGCGCGTGCTCGGTCTGGAGCACCCCGTCACGCTCACCGTCCGGGCGAACCTCGCGCAGTGGACCGGCGAGGCCGGCGACTCGGCCGCGGCCCGCGACCAGTACGCCGCCCTGCTCCCCATCTACGAACGCGTGCTCGGCCCCCAGCACCCCGACACCCTGACCACCCGCCACAGCCTCGCGCAATGGACCGGCAAGGCGGGCGACCCGGTGGCGGCCCGCGACCAGTACGCCGCCCTGCTCCCCGTCCGCAGGCACGTCTCCGGCCCCGAGCACCCCGACACCCTCATCACCCAGGCCAACCTCGCCCAGTGGACCGGCCAGGCGGGGGATCCGGCGGCGGCCAGGGACCAGTACGCGGCGCTGCTGCCCATCCGCGAACGCGTCCAGGGCCCGGAGCATCCCTCCACGCTGATCAACCGGCACGAGCTGGCCCGCTGGACGGGTGAGCTGGGGAAGGCGGTGGCGGCCCGGGACCAGTACGCGGCGCTGCTCGTCGTACGCGAGCGTGTCTCCGGCCCCGACCACCCCGACACGCTCACCATCCGGCACGAGCTGGCCCGCTGGACGGGCGAGCTGGGGGACGCGGCCGCGGCCAGGGACCTCTACGCGGAGCTGGTCCCCGTCCGCGAACGCGTGCAGGGCTCCGCCCATCCCGACACCCTCACCGCCCGCGCGAACCTCGCCCAGTGGACCGGCCAGGCGGGCGACCCGGCGGCGGCCCGCGACCACTGCGCCGCCCTGCTGCCCATCCGGGAGCGGGTCCTCGGCGCCGAGCACCCGTCCACGCTGATCACCCGTCATGAGCTGGCCCGCTGGACGGGCGAGCTGGGCGATGCCGCGTCGGCCCGGGACCAGTACGCGGACCTGCTCGTACGCCGTGAGCGCACCTCGGGCCCCGAGCATCCCGACACCCTGACCACGAGGCACAACCTGGCGTACTGGACCGGCCAGGCGGGTGACGCGGCGGCGGCGCGGGACCAGTGCTCGGCGCTCCTGCCGGTCAGGGAACGCGTGCTCGGCCCCGAATCCCCCGACACGCTCATCACCCGGCACAACCTGGCGTACTGGACGGGTCAGGCGGGTGACGCGGCGGCGGCGCGCGACCAGTACGCGGTCCTGCTGCCCATCAGGGAACGCGTGCTCGGCCCGCACCACCCCGACACGCTGACCATCCGGCACGAGCTGGCCCGCTGGACCGGCGAGCTGGGCGATCACGCGGCGGCCAGGGACCAGTACGCCTCCCTCCTGCCGGACCGGGAACGGGTCCAGGGCCGCGACCACCCCGACACCCTGACGGCCTGCGCGAACCTCGCCTACTGGACCGGCCGGTCGGGCGACCCGGCGGCGGCCCGCGATCTGTGCGCCGCGCTGCTGCCCGTCAGGGAGCGGGTGCTCGGCCCGGACCATCCCGCGACCGTCACCACCGGCGAGCAGCTCATCTACTGGACAGAGCAGGCCCGATGAGGGCGGTGCTAGTGAGCGCCGAGCGTGGCCGCCGCGACCACGAGGAGCAGGGTGCCCGAGACGGCCGAGATCCGGCGCGCCGCTCTCGGGGTCCCCGCCAGGGCCCGGCCGGCGCGCGCCGTCGCGACGGCGACCAGGCCGTACAGGATGGCGCAGTTCACGACGTGGAGCAGGCCGAGCGCGGTGAGCTGGAAGCCGAGCGGGACGCCCGTGCCCGGTGCGATGAACTGCGGCATCAGTGACAGGTAGAGCAGCAGGCCCTTCGGGTTGAGCAGGGCCGTGAGCATGCTCTGCCGCAGCACCGTGCCCGTCGGCTGCGCGCTCATCCCGGCCGCGAGCGCGGCGGGCCGCCGCAGCGCCGCCAGGGTCCTGATCGCGAGGAACACCAGGTACGCGGCTCCGGCGTAGCGCATCGCGGGCAAAGCCGCGGGTACGGCCTGAAGCGCGGCGGCGAGCCCGGCGGCGGCCAGGACGGTGTGCACGGCGTAGCCCGAGCAGATGCCCGCCACCGCGGTCAGGCCCGTCCTGCGGCCCTGGCCGAGCGAGCGGGCCAGCACGTAGAGCATGTCGGGACCCGGGGTGCAGATCAGCAGCAGATCCATGCCGAGGAACAGCAAAATCAGCCGGGTGTCCACGAGATCCTCCTTCGTCCACGTCCGACGGTAGTTCAGGAGGCGTGGCAGGCGATGGTGGATTCGTGCCGAGCGCGGGAGGATCGTGGCAGGATATTGCGTCGTGGACAGCATCGACCGCAGGATCCTCCAAGAGCTCCAACGGGACGGGCGGCTCAGCAACACCGAGCTGGCCGACCGGGTGGGGCTCACGCCGTCGCCGTGCCTGCGCCGGGTCCGGCAGCTGGAGGAGTCAGGGGTCATCCGCGGCTATCGGGCGCTGCTCGACGGCGCGGCGGTGGGGCGCGGGTTCCAGGCGTTCGTCACGGTGGTGATGAGGTACGAGGATCACGACACGGTGGCGGAGTTCGAGCGCCAGGTGGCGGGGATGGCGGAGGTGGTGGAGGCGCACCGGATGTTCGGCGATCCGGACTTCCTGCTGCGGGTGGCCGTCGCGGATCTGGCGGCCTACGAGCGTTTCTACAGCGAAAGGCTGTCCGGGCTGCCGGGGGTGGCGCAGCTGACCTCGCATCTGGCGATGAAGGCGGTTAAGGCGGACACAGGGCTGCCGGTGACCTGACCGTACGAAAAAAGGGGCCCACAGCGTGTGGACCCCTTTTCCGTGCGGAGGTGTCAGCTGGGCAGGACGAGCAGCGCGTCGCCCACGCCGCGCTCGGCCCCGTCAGAAGGCCGGTTGACCAGCTTGTTGCCGACGATCATCGCCGTCGAGCCGCCCCCGTCCAGGTTGATGGCCTGGGTCGCGCCCAGCCAGCGCATGAACTGGGCCGCCTCGACGAAGTTCGCCCCGACCGTCACCCCGGGCTGGCGGCCGTCGATGGTGGCCAGGATCAGGCTGCCGTTCCTGGTCGTGCCGAGGAGGGTCCGCGGGTGGCGGCGCAGGATCATGTTCATGGAGTCGTGGCCGTCGCGCTTGGCGGTGATCTTCACCTTGCCGTTGCGCACGAGACCGACGCCGCCCGCGATGACGTTCAGGTCGGGGGTCAGCTTGAGCGCCTTCTTGGTGCGCAGGTCCACGACCTTGGTCTCGACCTGCACGGTCCAGTCCTGGAAGGCGTGCTCGTTGAGCCAGTCGGAGGCCACGCCGTTGCCGTGCAGCACGCGCATCCCGGCGGCCACCGCGCCGCCCGAGGCGCGCAGGCCGGTGACCTTGCCGTTGGCGTCGATGACGGCGTCGGTCCCACCGGTGGGCGTCTTGGCTCCGTACTCCTCCGTGTACAGCACCAGCTCGTCCGTGACGGTGGCCCGGTTGATGCCGTTGACCTCGACCTTCTCGCCGTCCTGGGAGATCGCGGTCACGGTCGTCTTGAGCTCCGTGATCTTGGCGCTCCGGCCTCTGAGCACCACCGCGGAGCGGCCGGGGACGGCCTCGCTCAGCAGCTTGCCGCCCACGACGGACGCGCCGACGGGCTCGCCGCGCAGCGCCTTGGCGGTGTGGATGTTGAAGAAGCCGCCGTTGAGGCCGACCACCGCGTTGCGGGCCTTGGCCATCGACGAGACCGTCTCCCGCTTGGCCACGCTGGTGCCGAGCGAGGCGGCGTACGAGCCGCGGAACGCCCCGGCGTCGATCAGGACGACCTTGGCGTCCCAGGGGCCGGTGGTCTTGAGCCCGTCGTCGCCCAGGTAGTCGACCTTGACCTTCAGGCCGGCTTCCTTGAGCTTCTTGGCCGTGTCGTCGGCCTTCTTCTTGTCGTCGAAGGACCAGAGGCCGACCCGCACCATGTAGACGGTCTGTGAGGGGGCGTCGGCGACGCTGGGCCTGATCACCTTCTGCAGGCTGGCGCTCTCCCCGGTGGCCTCCACCTCGGCGACCCGGGCCTCGGCGGTCGGCAGCGTTCCGTAGTCGCGGCCGCTGGGCATCAGGATGGTCACCGTGTAGCCGTCGGTGGACGAGCCCGCCTTCACGTCGTACAGGTCGATGCCCTGCGTGACGGCCGTCATCGTCTTGGTCGGCACCGGCCGGGTGCCCAGCGGGAACTTGGCCGACGGGAACTTCACCGACAGCTGCGCCGCGGCCGCGGGCAGCGTGGTGAGAGTGAGTGCCGCGGCTATGGCCAGGCCGCCGGCGAGGGTACGTCGAGACATGAATTCTCCAGAGGGCGGTAAAGGGACCGCACCATCCTGGCGAGATCAAGGTGTCCAGGGCAGCAGAACACGCGAAACGGTTAAAGCAGTTACGAGATTGACACCCCGGGCGGATACGATTGGTGTATGTCACGCATCAGCATGTGGTGGCGGCCGACCGACGGCCGCTGATTTCCCATGCGCGGGCCGTCTCCGAGACGGCCACCGATGCGCTGCGGGCTCTCTCCGGGACGGCATGACCTCTAGGAGAGAGTGCGATGAACGATCTCGTTCTGACGGGCGACCGCCCGACCGGCCCGCTGCATCTGGGCCACTACTTCGGCTCGCTGGCCAACCGGGTGAGGCTGCAGGACGAATACCCGATGTACGTGCTGATCGCCGACTATCAGGTGATCACCGACCGTGACCTGCCCGGTGAGATCCAGCGGAACATCACCGGCCTGCTCCTCGACTACCTGGCGATCGGGCTCGACCCGGCCAAGGTCACGATCTTCCAGCACAGCGCCATCCCCGAGCTGAACCAGCTCCTGCTGCCGTTCCTGAGCCTGATCTCGGTGGCCGAGCTGCGGCGCAACCCCACGGTGAAGGACGAGATCGCGCACAGCTTGCAGCAGGCGGTCAGCGGCCTGATGTTCACCTATCCGGTGCATCAGGCGGCCGACATCCTGTTCTGCAAGGGCACGCTGGTGCCGGTCGGCAAGGACCAGCTCCCGCACGTCGAGGTGACGCGGCTCGTGGCGCGCCGCTTCAACGAGCGCTACGGCGAGGTGTTCCCGCTGCCCGAGGCCATGATGGGGGTGCACCCGCTGCTCAAGGGCCTGGACGGCGGCAAGATGAGCAAGAGCCGCGGCAACGCGATCGCCCTGTCGGCCACCGAGGACGAGACGGCCGCCCTCATCCGCAAGGCCCGTACGGACTCCGAGCGGCTGATCACGTTCGACGAGGAGGGCAGGCCCGGGGTGGCGACCCTGCTCACGCTGGCCGGCCTCTGCCTGGGCCGCCCGCCGCAGGAGCTCGCCGACGAGATCGGGGACGGGGGCGCCGCCGCGCTCAAGAAGCTGGTCACCGAGGCGGTCAACGAGTTCCTGCGGCCGATCAGGAAACGGCGGGCCGAGCACACGGAGGCGGACGTCCGTGAGCTCCTCGCCGCGGGCAACCGGCGGGCCAGGGAGCGGGCGATCACCACCCTCGACGAGGTACGCGCGGCGATGGGCTTCTGAGCGCCGACGCTCTCCCGCGCCGGCGGCGTTTCCGCGATGCGCCGACGCGTCCCCGCGACGTGTTCTAGCGGCGGCGCGTCTGCGCGATGGCCAGCTCGGTGACCACCGATCGCAGCGGGCGGCGGTGCCGTGGCCGGTGGAAGCCCGCCTCCCGCAGCAGTCGCGCCACCTCCACGAACCTCCGCACCCGCCCGCCCGCCGCGACCCGGTAGTTCAGGTCCAGCAGGCCGAGCAGGGTGCGGCTGGCCCGCCCCGGCATGGCGCTGTCGCCGAACTGGTCGCCGACCACGATCGTGCCGCCCGGGTTGAGCGCCGCCGCCAGCCGCGGGAAGAGCGCGGCCACGGCCTCGTCGTCCAGCCCGTGCACGATGTTGAACAGCAGCACGACGTCGTACCCGCCGCCCAGGTCGTCCTCCAGGAAGGACCCGGCCCGCAGGGTCAGCCGGGGGTGCTCGGCCGCCGCTTCGAGCGCCCGCGGCAGGTCGAGCACGGTGGCGCGCAGCTCGGGATGGCGTCCGAGCAGCGCCAGGCTGAACACGCCGTGGCCGCCGCCCACGTCCAGCACCCGCCTGGCGCCGCGCGGCACCGGGATGGCCCGGGCGGTGGCCGGGGCCTGCCGCCTGGCCACCGCCGCCGTCCACGCCTGGAACGAGCGCGACAGCCCGGGGTCGCTTTCGAGCAGCTCGTAGAAGGGCGTGGCGGGCGAGCCGTCGCGTACGGTCTTCTCCAGCCGCGGCCAGACCACGCACGCGGTACGCTCCCAGAACTCCAGCCCCGCCACCAGCGACGTCGGCGACCCGGTGGTGAACCACAGCCGCGACACACGGGTCAGCCGGTAGCGCCCGCGCCTGTCCCGCAGGTAGCCGAGCCCGGCCAGGGCGCGTAACAGCATGGTCGTGGTACGGGCGTCGAGGTTCAGCCTGGCGGCCAGCTCGTCGCCGCTGGACGGGCGTTCGTCCAGGGCGTCGAAGACTCCTATCCGAGCCGCCGCGATGAGGGCGTGCAGGCCGAGCGCGTTGAAGTAGTCGAACATGGGCGGCACGACCGACAGCCGGTGGGCCGCCGCCTCCAGGGCGTTGATGAAGAGGGGCACACTTGCGACGGTAAGCGCAGGATCAGGCGGATCGGCGGGTCTGGTACACCTTGCGGACCGTCTCGTGCACGATCCACGTCGTCCTGGCGCCCGCGGCCAGCAGGCACACGTCTCCGGGCGTGATCTCGATCGTGGTGCCGCCCTCCACGGCGATCGTGGCCCGGCCGGACAGCACGACGAAGATCTCGTCGGACTCCACGTCCGTCACCACGCCGGGAGTGATCTCCCAGATGCCCCGGCCGTCGCCCAGCTCCAGCGAGGACGTGACGGGGTCGCCCGCGACGATCTGGTCGGGGTCGAGCGTCTCGGGGGTCAGCCGCACGTCGTGGACGGGAACGGAGAAGGCGCCCGCGGTGGCGAGCATGCGGCCGAGGTCGGCCACGTCAGGCATCAGGACATCAGACATATCGCCCATTTCAGCACATCAGCGCGCTCAACGTGACTCCCGGCGGAACGACTCCAGCGCCAGCAGTGCCACATGGAGCGAGAGACACGACTCCACGTCGTCGAGGTCGGTCTCAAGGATGCGTTCGAGGCGGCGCAGGCGGTCGTAGAAGGCCGGCCTGGACAGATGGGCCTTCTGCGCGGCGACCGCTTTGTTCCGGCCCGCGTCGAGATAGATGCGCAGGATCCTGGTCAGGTCGCCGCCCCGCTGCGCGTCGTGGGCCAGCAGCGGGCTGAGCTCGCGCTCCGCGAACGTCTGCAGCCTCGCGTCGTCGCGCAGCAGGTGGAGCAGGCCGCGCAGGCGCAGGTCGGGCAGCCGGTAGAAGGCCCGGCCGTCCGGCTGGCGCACCGCCACGTCGGCCACCTGCTCGGCTTCGAGGAAGCTGCGGCGTACGTCCTTGATGGACTCCACCACCGAGCCCGCCGCCAGCACGAACGCCGAGCCGGGCCGCCACAGCACGCGCAGCCGGTCGGCGAGCGCGGTCAGCGCGGGCTCGGCCTGGGTGCGCGGCGGGAGCGGCAGCAGGACCCCGACCCGTTCCTGGTCGAGCGCGCCGACGAGGGCCGGCAGGCGGGCGTCGCGGCAGGCGGCGGCGGTGGCCTCGGCCAGCTCGCCGAGCTGCGCCTGCCCGTCGAGCGCCTGGTCCACGGGGTCGGTGGGGCGGATCACCACGCTGATCAGCTTGCGCCCGGTGAGCGGCACGCCGACGGCGCGGGCGCGGGCGGCGGCCTCGTCGGGGTCGGCGTAGGCGTGGGTCAGGATGCCGGTGATGATCGTGCCGTGCGCCTGCCGTTCGAGCGACTCCTGGTGGCGCTCCAGCAGGCGGCCCAGCGCGAGCGTGGTGGCGGCGCGCTCGGCCAGCACCATGTCGCGCGGCGACGGCGTCGCGTCGCAGAGCAGGATCAGCCGCCCCCAGTCCTGCCCGCGCGCCCCGACCGTGGTGCACAGCCACCCGGAGGCCGGGTCGTACGCGGTGCGCTCGGCCGGAGCCACCGCCCTCGACCTGGTCTCCCACCCCGCCAGCAGGGTCCCCGCGTCGCGCCCGGCGGACTCGCAGGCCAGCACCTGGTGCGCGAGGTTCTCCAGCAGCACGGGCTTGCCGGACAGCCTGGCCACCTGGGCCAGCACCTCGGCGGGCGAGGCGCCCTCGACCGACAGCTCGGTGAACACCTCGTGCAGCTGCTCGGAGGCGCGCAGCTCCTCCAGCTGGATGTCGATGATGCGGGCGTGCACGGACTCGGTGATCTGCACGAACGGCGTCTCGCGGGTCAGCACGATGACCGGCAGCCCGTGCTCCTCGGCCGTCTTGACCACCACGCGCGGCAGCTCGCCGACGAACCTGCGGCCCAGCTCGACGATCAGGCCGGAGGCGCCGACGGAGGACAGCTCGCCGATGTAGTCGGCGAGCTTCTCCGGGTCCTCGGGCAGCGCGACGCCCGTGGTGAGCACCAGCTCCCCGCCGCGCAGCAGCTGGGCGATGTCGGCGATCTCGCCGACGTGCACCCACCGCACCCTGGTGTCGAGCCGGTCGGCGCCCGCGACCACGCGCGGGCTGCCCCGGCGCACGGTCTCCAGGGCGAGGACGTCGGCGATGGTGGGCAACACGGGGCAGAGCCTAGCCGATCAGCCTGTAAGAACGGCCAGAGGTCAATTTACAGAATGTACCCGTTGTCATGGATGGAGATCCTCTTCGCGGTATTCCTGCCTCGGTTCGCGTACGCGCAGCTCAACCCGGCGGATCTTGCCGGAGATCGTCTTCGGCAGCTCGCTGAATTCCAGCCGCCGCACCCGCTTGTACGGGGCCAGCTCCCGCCGGCAGTGCTCGAAGATCGACCGCGCGGTGCCCTCGTCCGGCTCGAACCCCGGGACGAGCGTCACGTACGCCTTCGGCACGGCCAGGCGTACCGGGTCCGGCGCGGGGACCACGGCCGCCTCGGCCACGGCCGCGTGCTCCAGCAGCACGCTCTCCAGCTCGAACGGCGAGATGCGGTAGTCGGAGGCCTTGAAGACGTCGTCGGTCCTGCCGACGTAGGTGATGTAGCCGTCCTGGTCGCGGGTGGCGACGTCGCCGGTGTGGTAGAAACCGCCGCGCATAGCTTCACTAGATCCACCGACATATCCGGACATGAGGCCGAGGGGGCGGCGGTCGTCCAGCGGCAGGCAGATCTCGCCGTCGTCCCCCTGCTCCCCGGTGACCGGGTCGACGAGCGCGACCTCGTAGCCGGGCAGCGGCCGGCCCATCGAGCCCGGCCTGACCGGCTCGTCAGGCGGGTTGCCGATCTGCGCGGTCGTCTCGGTCTGCCCGTAGCCGTCCCTGATCGTGATGCCCCACGCCTTGGCCACCTGGTCGATGATCTCGGGGTTGAGCGGCTCGCCGGCGGCCACGGCCGTACGCAGGGGGAGCTGCCACGCCGACAGGTCCTCCTGGATGAGCATCCGCCACACGGTCGGCGGCGCGCAGAACGTGGTGACCCGCTCGTCCCGCAGCACCTCCAGCAGCGCGGGCGCGGAGAAGCGCTGGTAGTCGTGGATCAGCACGGTGGCCCCGGCGTTCCACGGCGCGAACACGTTGCTCCAGGCGTGCTTGGCCCACCCCGGTGAGGACACGTTGAGGTGCACGTCGCCCGGCCGGAGCCCGATCCAGAACATGGTCGACAGGTGCCCGGCCGGATAGGACGCGTGCGTGTGCTCGACCAGCTTCGGCTGCGAGGTGGTGCCCGAGGTGAAGTAGAGCAGCAGCGTGTCGCCGGCCGGCGTCGGCGCGCCGGGGGTGAAGCGCTCACTCGCCTCGTAGGCCTCGTGGTACGGCAGCCAGTTGTAGGCGTCGCCGACCGCGATCCTCGTGTACGCGCCGCTCCCGAACTTGCCCGCGTCGGCCGCGTTGGCGATCACGTGGGAGACGCCGCCCCGCTCGACGCGTTCTGCGATGTCCTTGGCGGTCAGCAGCGTCGTCGCCGGGATGATGACCGCGCCCAGCTTCATCGCGGCCAGCAGCGACTCCCACAGCTCGGCCTGGTTGCCGAGCATGAGCAGGATCCGGTCGCCCCGGCGCACCCCCTGCTCGTGCAGCCAGTTGGCGACCTGGTTGGAGCGGGCCGACAGCTCGGCGAAGGTGTAGGAGGCGCTGCTCGCGCCCACGATCTTGAGAGCGACGGCGCCGGGCGTCTCGGCGGCCAGCACCCCGTCGAACCAGTCGAGCGCCCAGTTGAACTCGGTGAGCTGCGGCCAGCGGAACTCGCGGCGGGCGGCGGCGGGCTCGGCGCCGAGGAGGAAGTCACGGGCAGCACGAAAATCGCTCATGCCCGGATCCTGCTACGTCACCAGCCGCCGCTCAAGGCCGTCGAGCACGGACGCCAGACCGAACTCGAAACACATCTCGCGCATTGCCCGGGGATCGTCGTATGCGTCCTGGTGGACGCCCTCCAGGAGATCGGGGTACTCGGCCACCGCCCTGACGACGGACGCGTGCATCTCCTCGGCGTCGTAGTCGGGGCCGTTCGTCGCGGCGTCCCAGGCGATCTCCGGGATCGTCATGCCGAACACGAAGGCGGTCAGCGTGGAGTTGGCGTAGTCGACCTCCAGCCCGGCGAACCCGGCCGCCTTGAACGTCTTGCGCATCAGGTCGGTGACGCGCAGCGCCTGCGGGCCGAGCGCGGGCACCCGGCCGATCAGGTCGGCCGACCACGGGTGGCGCAGGATGACCTGGCGCATGCCGCGGGCCATGGCGGAGGCGGAGCCGCGCCAGCCGACCTCGCCGGGATCGGGGACGGGCATCTCGCCCCAGACCTCGTCGTAGGCCAGCTCCAGCAGCTCGTCCTTGTTGGCGACGTACCAGTAGAGGCTGGTGGCACCCGCGCTCAGCTTCGCGCCGAGCTTGCGCATGCTCAGCCCGGCATGCCCCTCCTCGTCGAGCAGCTGGATCGCGGCGCGGACGATCTCCTCGCGACTGCGCCCTGGGCTCGTGGCCTTGCGTGGCTCGCGGAGCCAGACGGAGGTGAGCGGCTTGCCGGTCATCCTCCCAGGATAAATCCACTCGCACAGTGTGCGAGTTTGTCGTACGGTGTGCGAGTGAACTCGAACACCGTACGAGACCCACGCCGATGGTGGATTCTCGTCGTCCTCTGCCTCTCGCTGCTGGTGCTGACCGTGGACGGCACCGTGCTCAACCTGGCGATCCCCTCCCTGATCACGGAGCTGGACGCCACGCCCTCCGACATCCAGTGGATCCTGGACGCCTACGTCCTGGTCTTCGCCGGTCTCCTGCTGACCGCCGGCAGCCTGTCCGACCGGTACGGCCGCAGGAAGTTCCTCGTCATCGGCCTGGCCTTCTTCGGCGGCGCGTCGTTGCTCGCCGTGCTGGCCTCCGAGCCCTGGCAGGTCATCGGCGCCCGCGCCCTGATGGGCGTCGGCGGCTCGATCCTGATGCCCTCGACCCTGTCGATCCTGATGACCGTCTTCGACGAGGACGAGCGGCGCAAGGCCATGGCCATCTGGGGCAGCGTCGCCATGCTCGGCGTGATCGCGGGGCCGACGCTGGGCGGCTTCATGCTGGAGCACTACTGGTGGGGCTCGGTCTTCCTGCTGAACATCCCGATCGCGGTGCTGGCGATCATCGCGGCGTTCGCGCTGATGCCGGAGACGCGCAGCGGCGGGCGCCGCGTCGACCCCGTCGGCGTGGTGCTGTCGATCGTCGGTCTGACCTCGGCCGTCTACGTCATCATCGAGCGGGAGTGGAACCCGCTGGTCATCGGGCTGGCCGTGGTCGCGCTGGCGGCCTTCGTGATCTGGGAGCGGCGGCAGGAGCACCCGATGCTGCCGCTTGAGCTGTTCAGGAACCGCAACTTCAGCGGCGCGTCGTTCTCGATCCTGCTGATGTCGTTCGGGGCCGGGGCCGTCATGCTGATGCTCACCCAGTACCTGCAGTTCGTGCTGGGCTACGGCGAGCTGCAGGCGGGGCTGGCCATGCTGCCGCAGGCGGCGGCCGCGGTGCTCTTCAACGGGATCGGCGCGACGCTCGGCAAGCAGCTCAGCAACCGGGTGCTGATCTCGGCCGGGCTGCTCGTGATGGGCGGCGGGTTCGTGCTGATGGCGACCACCACCGGCTACCTGCCGCTGATGACCGGGCTGGTGCTCATGGGCGCGGGCGGCGGCCTGGCGGGGCCCTCCGCCTACGCCTCGCTGATGGGGGCGATCCCGCTGGAGCACGCGGGCGTCGGCTCCGCGCTGAATGACACCGTGCAGCAGGTCGGCCTGGCCATGAGCATCGCCGTCCTGGGCAGCGTGCTGGCCGGGGTGTTCACCTCGTCCATGCCGGACGGCGTGCCCCCGGCGGCGCAGGAGTCGATCGGGGAGGCGTTCAAGCTCGGCATCGTGGGGCCAGCCAAGGCGGCGTTCACCGATGCGATGCACGTCGGGTCGTGGGTCGGCGCCGGATTCAGCGTGGCCGCCGCGCTGCTCGCGGTCATCGTGCTGCGCCCGGCGGCTCCTGCCGCCGCTCCGGAGCCCGCCGCCGCGGAGGTCTAGCGGACACGGGGCTCCCTCATGCTCTCCAGGCTGTCGAGCTTGTGGGTGCGCTCGTCGTGGCCGATCTGCCGCAGCAGGTCGGCCACCGAGCGGTAGCGGCCGTACTCGGCGGCGTAGGTGCCGGGGTCGGGGACGAAGTCCAGGTCGGGGTTCTCGGCCACGAACGTCATGTACTCGTGCTCGGCGTGGTCCTCGAACTCGGCGTTCAGCCGGTAGCTCCAGTCCGGCCTGAGCAGGAACAGCATCCACGACACGTGGTAGTAGAAGAACGCGATCGCCCACGGCGCGGCCTTGTGCAGCAGCCACGTCTGCCGCTGCCCGGTGCGCTGCACGAGGTCCTGCACGATCAGCAGATGCCACTGCTCGTTGTCCTGGTCGGCGCGGGCCTCCACGATGCGCTCGAAGACCCTCCTGGCCAGCGCCGAGCGGCCCGCGTGCCGGTGCACCGCCCAGTAGCCCATGCGCTCCCACGCCTGGTACGGCACCCGGGCGATGATCTCCAGCATGGCGAACTTCGTGTACGAGCCCTTCTTGCCGTACATCAGGTCCACCGGCTTGAACATCATCTTCGCCAGCAGGCTGTAGGCCATCCGAGGGCTGTCCATCGTGTCCTGCTGGGCGCGGCGGAGCCGGTCGCGGTCGAGCTTGGGCGGGCCGGAGGGCGCTTCGGGGCGGTGGTCGACGGTGACGGTCATCTCGATCTCCTTGTTCGTGATGATCCGATGGTCGCGGACGGGAGTGCGCCGCGTCGTCGCCCGCCAGTCGCGATCGCAGGTGCCTCCGGGGGTGTATCGGGCCGGTGTTCCGTACATCGCCAGGCGCACGGGGGATCCCCTAAGGGGCGGACTTACATCTTGTAAGGTGATTTGACCGCGTGCCGACAGGTTGCGGTTAGGAGCACGCGGGCCGGACCGGGATACTCGATACCATGTCGGAGCTTCTCGCGCGCCACCGGGCAGTCATGCCCAACTGGCTGGCACTCAACTACCACGACCCCATCGAGATCGTCGGCGGCAAGGGCAATCGCGTCCTCGACGCCGACGGCAAGAGCTACCTCGACTTCTTCGCCGGCATCCTGACCAACATGATCGGCTACGACGTGCCCGAGGTGCGCGAGGCCGTGGAGCGCCAGCTCGCCACCGGAGTGGTCCACACCAGCACCGTCTATCTGCTGCGCGGCCAGATCGAGCTGGCCGAGAAGATCGCGCGGCTCTCCGGCATCCCCGACGCCAAGGTCTTCTTCACCAACTCCGGCACCGAGGCCAACGAGACGGCGCTGCTGCTGTCCACGTACGCGCGCAAGAGCGACCAGGTCCTCGCCATGCGGCAGAGCTACCACGGGCGCAGCTTCGGCGCGATCAGCGTCACCTCCAACCGCGCGTGGAAGAACAACTCGCTCTCCCCGCTCAACGTGCACTTCCTGCACGGCGCCGACCGGCACCTCACCCAGTTCAAGGGCCTGTCCGACGCCGACTACATCAAGGCGTGCACGGACGACCTGCGCCACGTGCTGGCCACGTCGGTGTCCAACGACGTCGCCGCGCTGATCGCCGAGCCGATCCAGGGCGTGGGCGGGTTCACGATGGCGCCCGACGGGTTGTTCGCCGCGTACAAGGAGGTGCTCGACGAGCAGGGCATCCACTTCATCTCGGACGAGGTGCAGACCGGCTGGGGCCGTACGGGCAGCGCGTTCTTCGGCATCCAGAACCACGGCGTGACCCCCGACATGATCACGTTCGCCAAGGGGCTCGGCAACGGCTTCGCGGTCGGCGGCGTCGTGGCCCGCGGCGACCTGATGGACGCCCCGCACGCCGTCGGCCTGTCCACCTTCGGCGGCAACCCGATCTCCATGGCCGCCGCGAACGCCACCCTCGACTACGTCCTCGACCACGACCTGCAGGCCAACGCCGCGCGCACCGGCGCGATCATCATCGGCGGGCTCAAGGAGGCGGCCGGGCGGCTGCCGGTCATCAAGGACGTGCGCGGCAAGGGCCTGATGTTCGCGATCGAGCTGGAGAGCCCCGCCCAGGCCGCCCGCTTCATGGAGGAGACCAAGAAGGCCGGCCTCCTCGCGGGCAAGGGCGGCCTGTACGGCAACGCCATCAGGATGGCCCCGCCCCTCACCCTCACGGTGGACGAGGCGGCCGAGGGCCTGGCCATCATCGTGCACGCACTCGAAGTCATCGACGCGGAGGCAGCAGCTCAGTGAAGTCCGTCAGCCACTGGATCAACGGAGACCTCGCCGGGGGCGGCGACCGTACGTCGGAGCTCTTCGACCCGGCCACCGGAGAGGTCAGCGGGCACGTGACGCTGGCCTCGGCGGCCGACGTGGACGCCGCCGTGGCGGCGGCCGTCGCCGCCTTCCCCGCCTGGCGGGACGCGTCGCTGGTCAAGCGGTCGCAGGTGCTGTTCCGCTTCCGCGAGCTCATGTACGCCCACCGCGACGAGCTGGCCGCGCTGATCTCCGCCGAGCACGGCAAGGTCCACTCCGACGCGCTCGGCGAGGTGGCCAGGGGCCTGGAGGTCGTGGAGTTCGCCTGCGGGATCCCCCACCTGCTCAAGGGCGGCTACTCCGAAGGCGTCTCGACCAGGGTCGACTCCTACTCGATGCGCCAGCCGCTCGGCGTCGTGGCCGGGATCACGCCGTTCAACTTCCCGGCCATGGTGCCGATGTGGATGTACCCCGTCGCGATCGCGTGCGGGAACGCCTTCGTGCTCAAGCCCTCGGAGAAGGACCCGTCGGCGTCGCTGCTCATGGCGCGGCTCTGGCAGGAGGCCGGGCTGCCCGACGGCGTGTTCAACGTCGTGCAGGGCGACAAGGTCGCCGTGGACCGGCTGCTGGAGCACCCCGACGTGCGCGGCGTCTCGTTCGTCGGCTCCACCCCGATCGCCCGCTACGTCTACGAGACCGGCACCGCGCACGGCAAGCGGGTGCAGGCGCTCGGCGGCGCCAAGAACCACATGCTGGTGCTCCCCGACGCCGACCTCGACCTGGTGGCCGACTCGGCGGTGTCGGCCGGGTTCGGCTCGGCGGGCGAGCGCTGCATGGCGATCTCCGTCGTGCTGGCCGTGGACCCGATCGGCGACGAGCTCGTCCAGAAGATCGTCGAACGCGTCGACCAGCTCGTGATCGGCCCGGGCGACAACCCCGAGTCCCAGATGGGGCCGCTCGTCACCGAGGCCCACCGCGACAAGGTCGCCTCCTACCTCGACCTCGGCGTCGAGGAGGGGGCCAAGCTGGTCGTGGACGGCCGCGAGACGCCCGTGCTGGGCGGCGGCAAGGCGGCGGGCACGCCCGGCTTCTGGCTCGGCCCGACCGTGCTCGACCACGTCCCGGCCGGCTCCCGGACGCACGTCGACGAGATCTTCGGCCCGGTGCTGTCGGTCGTGCGCGTCGGCTCGTACGAGGAAGGGGTGGAGCTGATCAACGGCGGCCTGTACGGCAACGGCACCGCGATCTTCACCAACGACGGCGGCGCGGCCAGGCGCTTCCAGAACGAGGTGGAGGTCGGCATGATCGGCATCAACGTGCCGATCCCGGTGCCGATGGCCTTCTACAGCTTCGGCGGCTGGAAGTCCTCCCTGTTCGGCGACACGCACGTGCACGGCACCGAGGGCGTCCACTTCTACACCCGGGGCAAGGTCGTCACCTCGCGCTGGCTCGACCCCTCGCACGGCGGCGTGAACCTCGGCTTTCCCACGAACAAGTAGCGATTCCGGCCGGGACGGACAAGAGTCCGTCCCGGCCGCTTCCCCGGTAAGATCCAGCAGGACGGACTTGGGGGGACTTCGTGAATCGTCGCCGTGCATATGCCCTGGCGCTGGGCGCTGCCGCGCTGGCTGCCGGCATGGGCGCGGCGAACCCGACGCCGGACCCCGCGGTGAGCTCCAAGCCGAGACCCACGCTCTCGATCACCGTCCGGAAGAGCCCCACGCCCACGCCGACACCTACCCCCACGGCGACGCAGAGCGACGGCACGCTGCAGATCCTCACCTACCGCGGCTACGCCGAATACGGCGGCACCAGTCCCAAGGTCAACTGGGTGGGCTCGTTCGAGAAGGAGACCGGCTGCCGGATCGCCCGGCTCGACACCGTGCAGACCGCCGAGGAGATGGCCGCCAGGGTCGGCGAGCGCCCCTACGACCTGGTGTCCGCCGGGCCCGCGCTGGCCGCGAGCCTGATCCAGAACAAGCAGGTGCAGGCCATCGACCCGGCCAAGGTCACCGGCTACGAGGACACCGAGGAGCGCTTCCGCGACATGTCCACCGTGTCGGGCAAGGTGTACGGCGTGCCCTACCTGTGGGGATATCAGGAGTTCATCTACGACTCGGCCATGGTCAAGGGGGGCGACCTCAAGCAGGCGTTCGCCTCCGATCGCGTGGCGCTCAAGGACAGCCCGCTGAGCATCGCCGACGCCGCGCTGGCCGAGGGCTCGGCCGACAAGCCGTTCGAGCTCACCAAGGAGCAGCTCGACCGGACGATGGCGCTGCTGGAGTCGCACAAGGAGCGCACCTACTGGAAATACCCGATCGACCTGATCAAGGCGTTCGCCACCGGGTCGATCGACTACGCGCAGGCCACCCCGTACTATCGCCTGCTCCTGCAGAACGCGGGCAAGCAGATCAAGACCCTGGAGACGCGCAAGAACACGGGGTGGGTGGACTCCTGGATGCTCGGCGCGAACCTGCCCGACACCACCTGCGCCTACCGGTGGCTCAACTGGGTGACCGCGCCGGGCGCGCAGCGCGACGCCGCCGCCTGGGCCGGGCTGGCCCCCGCCAGCGACAAGGCGTGCAAGGGGCGGGCCAAGCCGATGTGCGAGGCGTACGGGATGAGCGGCGGAGGGAAGTCCAAGCGGCTCGACCGCGTCGTGTTCGCCGAGCGGCCGCCCGGCGGTTGCCGGGCCGAGGACGGGGAATGCACTGACTATGACACTTGGACGCGACGGTGGAGCGCACTCGTCGCCGAGTGAGTGGGGGCCGCCGATCCCCACCTGACCGTGCCGCGGGCGCGCCCTTCCCCCCGCTGGGTGCGACCTGCAGAGACGCCCCGGGCCTTCCCCCCGTCCCGGGGCGTTTCGCTGGCCTTTGCCGTCGTCTCCGTTTTCCAGCTTCAGCGGGACTTTCCAGCTTCAGCGGGACGGGAAGGCCACGACGGTGGCCATCGGGGCGGGCATGAGGGCCTCCGCGCAGTCGCCGCAGGCGTGCACCGAGGAGTCGTCGGGGAGCCGGCCCACGCGCACGCGTGGGCGTGGCCACCTCTTGTGGCAGACGACGCAGGCGTCGCCGTCGCGCTGGGCCCCGGTGAGGCCCTCAGGGTCGAACGTCAACATGTCCCGCGCCGTTCTGGTCGGACCCCAGTTCATCACGCTCCCAGCAGCCGTCGCCCATCCGTATATCGCAACCGTTATAACCCTGACCGAGGCCGTGAGCGTCTAGGTGCGCGTCAAGTCAGGGTGAATTCTCTACCCGAGTGACGGTAGTTACACCAACAAAATCGGGCATCCAGCCGCAAGCTGGATGCCCGATTCGAAGGGATTTCGGCTAAAGCTCGGCGATCGCCTTCTCCAGAATGCCGAGGCCCTCTTCGAGCAGGTGCTCGGGGATGACCAGGGGCGGCAGGAAGCGCAGCACGTTCCCGTACGTGCCCGCGGTCAGGACCAGCAGGCCCTCCGCGTGGCAGCGCTTGACGACGGCCTGCACGGCGGTCGGGTTCGGCTCCTTGGTGCCGGGCTCGACCAGCTCGATCGCGATCATCGCGCCCCGGCCACGCACGTCGCCGATCACGGCGAAGCGCTCCTGGAGCGCCCTGAGCCGGGGGAGCATGATGTCGCCGATGCGGCGGGCCTTGGCGACCAGGTCCTCCTCCTCGATGGTCTCCAGCACGCCGAGGGCGGCCTCGCAGGCGACGGGGTTGCCGCCGTACGTGCCGCCGAGGCCGCCGACGTGCACCTGGTCCATGATCTCCGCGCGGCCGGTGATGGCGGCCAGCGGCAGCCCGCCCGCGATGCCCTTGGCGGTGGTGATGATGTCGGGCACCACGCCCTCGTCCTCGCAGGCGAACAGGGTGCCCGTCCTGGCGAAGCCGGTCTGCACCTCGTCGGCCACGAACACGATGCCGTTGGCCTTGCAGAACTCCGCCATCCGCGGCAGAAAGCCCTTGGCCGGCTCGATGAAGCCGCCCTCGCCCGCGATCGGCTCGATCACGACGGCGGCCACGTTCTCGGCGCCGATCTGCTTGTTGATCATGTCGATGGCCTGCTCGGCGGCCTCTTCCGCGCAGTTCTCCGGGCCGCTCGGCCAGCGGAACGGGTAGGCCAGCGGCACCCGGTACACCTCGGGCGCGAACGGGCCGAACTTGTGCTTGTACGGCATGTTCTTGGCCGTCAGCGTCATCGTGAGCAGCGTGCGGCCGTGGTAGCCGTGGTCGAACACCACCACAGCCGGGCGGCCCGTGGCATGCCTGGCGATCTTGACCGCGTTCTCGACGGCCTCGGCGCCGGAGCTCACCAGGAACGTGCGCTTCTCGTGGTCGCCGGGGGTCAGCTCGTTGAGCTTCTCGCACACCTGCACATAGGACTCGTACGGGGTGACCATGAAACAGGTGTGGGTGAAGTCGGCGACCTGCTTCTGGACGCGTTCGACGACCTTGGGGGCGGCGTTGCCGACGTTCGTCACGGCGATGCCGGAGCCGAAGTCGATCAGCGAGTTCCCGTCGGCGTCCTGCACCACGCCGCCGCCCGCGCGGGTGACGAAGATCGGCAGGGTGGTGCCGATGCCGGGTGGGACGGCGGCCTGCTTGCGGGCCAGCAGCTCCTGCGACTTGGGGCCTGGGATCGCGGTCACGACGCGCCGCTCCTGGGGAATGCTCATGGTCCGACGGTACGGCGGGCTCCCACCTGCGCCGATAGGTCGATATGTCACACTAGGGGTGCTCGTCTTTGCCGGAATGGACAAACTCGCATGCCGCCTTCGCTGCAGACCGTGGTGCGCCGTATGGGGATGCGGCCGCTGGCCGGGACCTCCGGTCGCGGGAAGCTGGATGCCGTGGTGCGGTGGGTGGCGGTGAGCGAGCTCGCGGACCCTACACCGTACCTGGAGGGGGACGAGCTGCTCCTCACCACCGGCATGCGGATGGAAGGCGACTTGTCCAGCCACGTCTTGTCCAGCTACGTCGCCCGGCTGGTGGCGCGGGGCGTGGCCGGGCTCGGGTTCGGTGTCGGGGTCTCGCACGAGCACGTGCCCGAGGCGCTCATCGAGGCCGCTGAGGCGGCCGGTCTGCCGTTGCTGGAGGTGCCGCGGGAGACGCCGTTCATCGCGATCGGCAAGGCGGTGAGCGAGCTGCTGGCGGCCGAGCAGTACGAGGAGATCAGCCGCGCCTTCGCGGCGCAGGGGCGGCTGACGCGGGCGGCGCTGCGGCCCGAGGGGATGCACGCGGTGATCGACCGGCTGGCCAAGGAGGTCGGGGGCTGGGCGGCGCTGCTGGACGAGGCGGGGGAGGTGCGGCACGCGACGCGGGGGGCGAAGACGGAGGCGGTGGCGGCCGAACTCGCCCGCCTCCGCACCACCCGCCCTCCTGGTCCCGGCCCGTCCTCTGGTGGCGGCCGGTCCTCTGGGGCTGGCCGGTCGTCTGGTGGCGGCCGGTCCTCTGGGACAGGCACGTCTTCCGGGGTCGGACGGCCGGCTGGGGCCGGTCGCTTCGCCGATGCCGGCGGGGGCGGTCTGCCTGCGGGGGATCGGCCGCCGGCCAGCCTGGCGTTGTCGGGGCCTGACGAGCACATCGTGGTGCAGCCGCTGGGTGGCGGGGCACGTCCGCGCGGCTTCTTCGCCGTTGGGGCCGGGCGGCCCTTCACGCCGGTCGCACACACGGTGATCAACGCGGCGGGGTCGCTGCTCACGCTGGCCATGGAGCAGGGCCGAGCCCAGCTCGAGGCCGCGCGGCGGGTCCGGGGCGCCGTCCTGGAGCTGCTGCTGTCCGGGGCCGAGAACCAGGCGCGCGCGGTGCTGGAGCCGCTCGGCGGACGGCTGCCGCGGGAGCCGCTGGTGGTGCTCGCGGCAGGCGCGGAGGCGCTCGACGCACTGGAGGCCCACGCCTTCGCCGCCCTCCGCACCACCGACGAGACGGTGGCGGTCGCGCTGGTGCCCGCAGGCGAGCTGCCAGCCGAGCCGAGGGCCGAGCTGACGGCCGAGCCGACGGGACGCGCGGCCGGTCGGGTGACGGGACGCGCGGCCGATCAGCCGACCGATCAGCCGACCGAGCACGAGGGCGGTCAGCGGACCGGGGAGCCCGCTGGGCACGTGGCCGGCCAGACGGCGGACGAGTCGGCTGGGCAGATGGCCGGTCGGGCGATGGACGAGTCGGCGGTGCGGGTGGCGGGTGAGGTGGCGCGGGAGGCGGACGGGCCTGTCGGCGTCAGCCTGCCGTGCGGGTACGCGGCGGCGGCGCTGCACGGGGCGGTCGACCAGGCGAGGCGTGCGCTGGCGGCGGCCCGGGGCGGGCGTACGAACGGAGGGACGGGCCGCGACGCGGGCGGCTCCGGCGGGAAGGGCGGGGGAGCGGCGGATCTCGGGGGCCGGGTCGTGCGGTTCGGCGAGCTGGCCGGGCAGGGGCTCCTGGGGTTGCTCGACGCGGGCGCCGCCCAGGCGTTCTCCGCCGCGGCGCTGGCGCCCCTCACCCGGTACGGCTCCAGGGCCGACCTGGTCGAGTCGCTGCGGGCGTACCTGGAGAGCAACGGGCACTGGGACGCGGCGGCGCAGCGGCTCGGCGTGCACCGCCACACGCTGCGCTACCGCATGAGACGCGTCGCCGAGCTGCTCGGCCGCGACCTCGACGACCCCGGCGTACGGGCTGAGTTGTGGCTAGCCCTGGAAGCGGCCCGCCGCCACTGAACGGCCCGCAGAACGGGCCGCACCGGACAGAAAGGTGTTCTGTTCGGTACGGAGGGCTACTTCTTCTTCTCCACCAGGAAGCAGCAGATGGTCGCCGTCGTGACCGTCTCGTACGTGCGGTCGTCGCGCAGGTGCCCGGCCCGTTCGAGGCTGATCGCCCCCTGGGCCGCCGCCCACAGCGCGTCCGCGATCTTGCGGGGCTGCGTCGGGATGAGGTACCCGGACGAGATGCAGTCGGCGATCACCCGGTCCAGGATGTTCAGTGCCGCGCGGGCCAGGGTCCTGGCGCGCTCGCTGGGCTCGAAGCCGGGGATCGCCCGCTCGAACATGAGGCTGTAGTAGCCGGGCTCGGACAGGCACGCCTGCCGGTACGCGGGCCCGAGCGCGGTGAGGTGCTCCAGCGGGTTCCGGCGTGGTGACACAGCCTCAAGAAACCGGCGGAAGCGCTCGAACCCCTCCAGATAAAGCGCTTCCGCCAGACCCTCCCGGTTGCCGAACATCGTGTAGATCACGGTCGTCGTGCACCCCGCCTCGGCGGCGATCCTGCGCATGGTCAGGCTCTCGGCCCCGTCCGACGCGAGCAGGTTCACCGCCACGTCGAGAAGGCGGGAGCGGAGCTCGTCGTGGCTTGCGCGCTCACCCAAGAGGTAGGCGCCTTGCAGTCCCAGCGGCACTGAGGTCATGAGACCTCCCATGTGGCCAAGGACCAACGCATCCTTGTGACCTCACGTTGTTCGGTCACGGGGCCCACGCCTTTCTGATCGGGGGCCCACCGCACTGGAGACCCGCACCCGGTGACTTAGCCATGGCGGAGATCGCTCAAACCACTCCGCATGGTAAACATCCCGAATTAGGTCTACTTCTGTTACATCGTGGGTATACCACGGAGCTTGTACTTAACGGTGAGGCCTCGTGGGAGGCTTGTGCACCGTGGTGTAAATCCCCGATCCTCCGCTTGGCATAACGTCATGGGTATGGACGTGCGTACCTTCTGGCTGGCCGGCCGCGCCGCGACCGGCGACACCGAGCTCACTGTGACCAACCCCCATGACGGTCGCGAGGTCGGCCGGCACTCCGTACCGACAGATGCCCAGGTCGAAGCGGCCATCGCGGCCGCTCACGAGGTGGCGGGGCAGGCCGCCGCGCTGCCGGTGCACGTACGGGCCGAGGCGCTGGCCCACGTCTCGCGCCGCCTGTCGGAGCGGGCCGACGAGATCGCCCGGCTCATCACCGCCGAGAACGGCAAACCGATCTTCTGGGCGCGCGGCGAGGTCGGCCGGGCCGTCGCCACGTTCCGCTTCGCCGCGGAGGAGGCCCGCCGCTGGTCGGGCGACGTTCAGCGGCTCGACACCGAGCCGGCCGCGGCCGGGCGCCTGGCGTACGTGTCGTGGGTGCCGTACGGGCCCGTGCTGGCCATCACCCCGTTCAACTTCCCGCTGAACCTGGTCGCGCACAAGGTCGCCCCCGCCATCGCGGTCGGCGCCCCCGTCATCGTCAAGCCCGCCCCCGCCACGCCCCTGTCGTCACTCGTGCTCGGGGAGATCCTGGCCGAGACCGACCTGCCCGCAGGGATGTTCTCGGTGCTGCCGATCGAGAACGAGCGCGCCTCCGCGCTGGTGCAGGACCCGAGGCTGCCGGTGGTGTCGTTCACCGGCTCCGCGCCCGTCGGGTACGCCATCGCCGACCAGGTCCCGCGCAAGCACGTGACGCTGGAGCTGGGCGGCAACGCGGCCGCGGTCGTGCTGGCCGACGCCGACCTCGACTGGGCGGCCCAGCGCATCGCCCTCTACTCCAACTACCAGGCCGGCCAGAGCTGCATCGCGGTGCAGCGGGTGATCGTCGAGCAGCCGGTCTACGACGCCTTCGTCGAGCGCCTGCTGCCCGCCGTGTCCGCCCTCGTCACCGGTGACCCGTCGGACGAGAAGACTCAGGTGGGCCCGCTGGTCTCGGAGCACGCCGCGGAGCGGGTGGACCAATGGGTCCAGGAGGCCGTCGCGTCCGGGGCCCGCGTCCTGGCGGGCGGCACCCGCGAGGGGGCGACGTACGCGCCGACGGTGCTGGACGGTGTCCCGCAGGACGCCAAGGTCGCCTGCGAGGAGGTCTTCGGACCCGTCATGATCCTCCAGCCGGCCGCCTCGATCGACGAGGCGTACGCGCTGGTCAACGACTCGAAGTATGGTCTGCAGGCCGGGGTGTTCACCCGCTCGCTGGACGCCGCCTTCCGCGCCAACCGGGAGCTGGAGGTGGGCGGCGTGATCATCGGCGACGTGCCTTCGTACCGGGCGGACCAGATGCCCTACGGCGGGGTGAAGGACTCGGGGATCGGACGCGAGGGGCTGCACTCGGCCATGGCGGACCTCACGTACGAGAAGGTCATGGTCCTGACGGGACTCTCGCTCTGAAGCCCAGGCGGTCACTCGCGCTTCTGGAAGCGCGAGTGGCCGTTGGGAAGGTGGTGCGTACAGCACTCGATCGCGCTGCTGCGGAATTGGGCGTAAGACAGGTTCTGGCCTGCCGGGCGGCTGAGCAACCTGAGCTCGACCGCCTTCTCCAGGATGAGCGGCGCGTCGGACTCCCGATAACGTCCGGCCGAGACTTCCGATTTCAGCACCTTTTTAGGGTCTTCGAGGCGTCCTGTGTCCTTACCCCGATATTTGGCAGGGACCGACCAGGACGGCGCGAACGCACTCAACGCCTCAGGGAAAAGCAGGAGCCACGCTTCGATCTCAGCAACGGCCAGCACATAATGGGCCGTTCCTGACCGCATGGACGCCGCCAGGGCCTTCTCCACTCGTTCCCGGATCGCTGGATGCTGGTCACTGTCCACGCCGTCGAGGTCTTCATGCACGAACACGCAGGCGACGTCCGTCTCCTCCAAAGCGGCCCGGGCGCGAACCTTGGCCGCCAGCGTCTCGGCCCTGGCGGCCAAGACGGCGCTGCTCGCCTGATGAAGGGTGGGCTTGTCGTTGATCTCCACGATGCGGCCACGCATGTCCGGGCACCACTGCTCCAGCAGCACCCGCATGCTGCGCCGGTCGTTGCGATCCTCACCTGCGAGAACGACGATCGGCTTTCGTGTCGCCTTGACGCGGGTGCTGCCGCGACGGTTCACAGATCACCGCCCAGAGCCCCTGAGAACCAGAGCTCCCCGAGCGGAAGCCCCTCACTGGCACGGACGATCTGCTCGACCTTGTTCCTGGAGATCGCCGGAATCAGTGACGAGCCGTCGTCGCCGCGCTCGCACACGATGAGCTCCTCCGGTTTGAGCCGATCGGCCAGGGCCGGCGAGTGAGTGGCGATGATGAATTGCGTCTTGTCACCCGCCTCACGCACCCGCTCCACGAGCAACTCCAGCACCTGAGGGTGCAGCCCGTGATCGATCTCCTCCACGCACGTCAAAGCGGGTGGGTACGGGTCGTGCAGCATGGCGAGCAGCCCCAGCAGCCGGATGGTCCCGAAAGAGGCGTCCGGCAGCGGCGTCGGCTCGCGCAACCCCCGCTCTTGCAGCATCGCCAGCACAGTGGGCTGACCGGCCAGCCGTACGTGGTCGAACTCGATGGCCTCCAACTGGGGCAACACGTCGGCCACATCAGCGTGCAACCGCTCCCAGGCGTCCGGGTGGTTGGCGCTCAGCCAGAGGAGAAAGGTCGAGAGGTTCGAGGCGTCACTCGCGATGCCATCGCCCGATCTGAGCGGAGCGAGAGTCGGTTGCGCCGCTGCACGGACGTTTACTTCAAAGATCCGAAAGCCCCGCAGCAGCCCAGCGACCTGCTCCGTGATCGGCCCGAACTTCTCGTCGCTCAGCCTCGGCAGCGTGGACAGCCCGCTACTCAACGGCTGGATCCCGATCTCATCTCCCGGCTGTTCGGGAAGCGGCGCTGAAGTATCGGGACCCGCGGCGCGGGTGATCGCCGAATTACCCGAGACCGTGATCGTCCGCAACACGTGCCGGTCCGCGCTGGAGCGAAAGGTCTCTTCCCTGGTGAAGGGCGCTCCGGTGATCCGCAGGTCGTACTCTTCCTGCCGGTCGCCTGGGGTGGGGGACCATGACCCTTTTATGCCGATTCGCAGATATGTGGCCGGTTCGGTGCCGCCGTGGAAGACGAGCCGTTCGAATCCGCCACGCGCGTCCAGCGCCGGGACCAGATCCGTGTGCACGATGTCAGCCAGAAACCGGAAGACTTCGAGCACGTTCGTCTTGCCCGCGCCGTTCGGCCCGACGAGTACGTTGACCGGCCCCAGCGGCAGAGTGACCTGCCGGAGGCTGCGGAAGTTCTCCACTTCCAAAGAGAACAACCGATGATCCGTCACCGTGCTCACCCGCTCCACATCCCGCATGACTTCGTCCGCTCCACCAGCGGCAACAAGGCTACGCGTGCTCTCCGCCCGTTGTCGTGCCGCTTACCGCAAGCTGTGGGCCCGGAGCGTCTCATCCAACTCCCGGACGTGAGTGTTGCCCGCCCAGGGCTCCAGCCGGGTGCGCGTTCGGGTGATCTGGTCGGTCAGGCGAGCCGAGCTGTGCTGCGAGGCGATCTCCGCGGCCTCCGACAGCCGCGCCGTCGCCTCGGAAACCTCCTTGGCCAGGGCCAGCGCGGCCGCGTATCGGACGAGCGCGAATCCGCGGTCTGGTCGTCGGCTCGGCGGGCGTGCAGGGTGAGCTTCTCGAACGTGCGCGCTGTCATCTCGTCCACGCGCCAGGTCTTCCGCAGCACTCCGGCCAGGCGTTCTTCCTCGTCCGGGGTGAGCACACGCAGGAGGTCGAGCGCCGGGGCGCCGCCGAGCACCAGAGCCAGTTCGAAGAGCAGCTCGCGTCGTTTCACGTCGGTCTCCTCGGCACCGATGGCGCGCGGCGGCCCGCGCCCTGGCCAAGCCTCGAAGTCGTACAGCCGGGACTCCCGCAGCGAGGCTGTGCCCGCGGGGTCGGCGTCGTTGACGACGGACACCACGTCGGCGGCGGTGCGGCCGTGTGCCGGCCGGTAGAGCCGTAACGGGCTCACCGTGTGGGTGAGTGCGAGCACCTCGGCGACCTGATCCCACGTGAAGCCTTTGCTACGCAGGCGCTTGCTCCACGCGCGAGCCCGCAGCAGCACCCGATTGCCCTCACCGGACATCACGCACCCCCTCTGGCCTGGGATTGCATACGTATTCCGCCGCCGTATTCGTTCCCGGGCAACGTGAGCCGCGTGCCATCCAGCGCGAGCTCATCGATGCGATGATCGACCTGCACCCCGGCGGGCTGGTCTGGCGGCGTACGTTCGCCGGATCCACCGACCAGATCCCGCGCGTGCGCCACTTCGCCCGCTGCCTCCTGGCCGACTCCCCGTGCCAGGACGACGCCGAATCGATCGTCGCCGAACTCGCCGCCAACGCCCTCCAGCACACCGCCAGTGGCCACCCATAGGGGCACCTTCATCGTGGAGATCACCCGCAGCACGAGGACGATCACTGTGGCCGTCTACGACTGCGGATGGGGCGGCGTCCCGCGGGTCGAGACGGAGACGCGCCGAGGACGAGCGCGGGCGTGGTCTGGCCGTTGTCGCCGCGATCGCCGATCAGGTCGGGTGCGAAGGCGCCGACGAGGTGGGACACCAGGTCTGGGCCAGAATCTCCGCGTAGAGGCTTAGCCCACGGTGACGGTGGGGGACGAGTCGTCGTCGAGGTCGACCTCGACGCCCATCTCCTCGGCCAACCGCAGCGCCTCCTCGATCAGCGTCTCGACGATCTGCGACTCCGGCACCGTCTTGATGACCTCGCCCTTGACGAAGATCTGGCCCTTGCCGTTGCCGGAGGCCACGCCCAGGTCGGCCTCGCGGGCCTCCCCGGGGCCGTTGACGACGCAGCCCATCACGGCCACCCGCAGCGGGACCTTCATGCCCTCCAGGCCCGCCTGGACCTGCTCGGCGAGCGTGTAGACGTCCACCTGCGCGCGCCCGCAGGACGGGCAGGAGACGATCTCCAGGCCGCGCTCGCGCAGCCCGAGCGACTCCAGGATCTGGGCGCCGACCTTGACCTCCTCCACCGGAGGCGCGGACAGGGAGACCCTGATCGTGTCGCCGATCCCCTCGGCCAGCAGGGCTCCGAAGGCGACGGCGGACTTGATCGTCCCCTGGAAGGCGGGACCGGCCTCGGTGACGCCCAGGTGCAGCGGGTAGTCGCACTGGGCGGCCAGCAGCCGGTACGCGTTGATCATGACGACCGGGTCGTTGTGCTTGACGGAGATCTTGATGTCGCGGAACCCGTGCTCCTCGAACAGCGAGCACTCCCACAGCGCCGACTCCACCAGCGCGTCGGGCGTGGCCTTGCCGTACTTCTGCAGCAGGCGGGGGTCGAGCGAGCCGGCGTTGACGCCGATCCTGATCGGTACGCCGTGGTCGGCGGCAGCGCGGGCGATCTCGCCCACCTTGTCGTCGAATTTCTTGATGTTGCCCGGGTTGACCCGGACGGCCGCGCAGCCCGCCTCGATGGCGGCGAAGACGTACTTCGGCTGGAAATGGATGTCGGCGATGACCGGGATCTGCGACTTCTTGGCGATGATCGGCAACGCGTCGGCGTCGTCCTGCGACGGCACCGCCACCCGGACGATCTGGCAACCGGACGCGGTGAGCTCGGCGATCTGCTGCAAGGTGGCGTTGATGTCGGCGGTCACCGTGGTCGTCATCGACTGCACCGAGACCGGCGCGTCGCCGCCCACGGGCACGTTGCCGACCATGATCTGGCGGGAGTGGCGGCGTTCGGCGAGCGGCTTCGGGCGAACCGTCGGAATGCCGAGAGCTACAGGAGACATTTCAACCCTTAATGTGACGACGGTTTCCAGTTTAGGTAGTCAGCGGGACTGCCCGACTGTGAGTTCGGCCGCACGCGCACGGGCCCAGGCGTCGGCCGCCAGCACCTCGTCCACGGAGCCGGCCGGGGTGACCTCATGCTCCGTCACGACCTGGGCCACGGTGTCGACGATCGCCAGGAAGGGCAGCGCGCCCCGCATGAACGCCTCCACGCACGCCTCGTTGGCCGCGTTGTAGACGGCGGGCGCGGTGCCGCCCGCGCTGCCGACGTGCCTGGCCAGCGCGACCGACGGGAACGCCCGGTCGTCCAGCGGCTCGAACGTCCACGTGTGCGCCTTGGTCCAGTCGATGGGCCGCGCCGCGCCGGGGATGCGGTGCGGGTGGCCGAGCGCCATCGCGATCGGCAGCCGCATGTCGGGCGGGCTGGCCTGCGCGATCGTGGAGCCGTCGACGTATTCGACCATGGAGTGGATGATCGACTGCGGGTGGACGACCACCTCGATCCGGTCGAACCCCAGGTCGAACAGCAGATGTGCCTCGATCACCTCCAGCCCCTTGTTGACCAGGGTGGCGGAGTTGATGGTGATCACCGGGCCCATGGACCAGGTGGGGTGGGCCAGCGCCATCTCGGGCGTGACGTCGGCCATCTCCTCGCGCTTCATGCCCCTGAACGGCCCGCCGCTGGCGGTGATCACCAGCTGGCGGACGCTCTCGGGGTCGTGGCCGTCCGGCCCGGAGGCCCACAGGCACTGCTGGATCGCCGAGTGCTCGGAGTCGACCGCCAGGATCTGGCCCGGCTTGGCCAGCCGCTTGACCAGCGGCCCGCCGATGATCAGGGACTCCTTGTTGGCCAGCGCGAGCGTCCTGCCCGCCTCCAGCGCGACCAGCGTGGAGGTCAGCCCGAGCGCGCCGGTGATGCCGTTGAGCACCATGTCGCACTCCCAGCCGGCCACCGCCGCGACGCCGTCCTGGCCGCCGAGCACCGTGGGCGCGACGCCGTGCGCCGCCAGCGCCTCCTTCAGCGCGGGAACGGCCGAGGCGTCGGCCACCGCCACGACCTCGACCCCGAACTCGGCCGCCTGCCTGGCCAGCGACTCGACCTTGGCGCCGCCTGCCGCGAGCCCCGCGACCCGGAACGCGCCAGGGCCGGCGGTGGCGATGACGTCGAGGGCCTGGGTGCCGATCGAACCGGTGGAGCCGAGCACGACGACTGAGCGGAGGGTCTCTTCATGCACGTGTCCATTGTCCCCGCTGCGCGGCGCAGTCGGGCACGCGGGACCCGTCGTACCGGAAGTCCCGCAGTTATGTGACTCGAGATAACACAGTGAATTTGTGCCCGAATATCGCTATATCGGTATGCGCATATCTTGAGAAATCGGGATATTGGTGCCGCTACTTTCCAAGCCCAGGTCCGGTTTCGGGAGGTACGTAATGCACCGCAGACTTGCTCTGCTCTCCACCCTCACGCTCGTCGCGGGGAGCGTGGTCCTGTTGCTCCCCGCGGGAGGGGCGCAGGCCGACGCCCGCGCGTCCGCGCAGGTTTCCTTACAGGCGCGGCCGAAGCCGGCGCAGCACGCGGCGGCGGACTCGGCGTCCGAGCAGCGGCAGGTGCTGACGTACTGGACCGAGCGCAGGATGGAGGCGGCACCGCCGCTGGACGCACCGAGACCCCAGCAAGGCAAGGGCGGGCTGGCGGCGGATGCGGGGCAGCCTGGAGAGCCCACCGAGGGCACCCCGTGGACGGCGCCGCCCACCAGCGCTCCCAGCGGCGGTGGCGCCGCGGCGGTGCAATCGGCCAGGAGCCCGGGTGAGCCGTGGGCCGGCGGCGGCACGGTCGTGCGGACCACCGGGCGGGTCTTCTTCACCACGCAGGGGCGCAACGCCTCGTGCTCGGGCTCGGCGGTGACCAGCGCGAACAAGAGCGTGGTGCTCACCGCGGGCCACTGCGTGAAGCTGAACGGCGCCTTCCACACGAACTGGGTCTTCGTGCCGGGCTACAACGCCGGCAACCGCCCCTTCGGCACCTGGGCCGCCACCAGACTGCTGACCACGCCGCAGTGGAACGCCAGTGAGGACATCGGTTTCGACGTCGCCGCCGCCGTGGTCGCGCCGCTGCAGGGCAAGACGCTGGTGGACGCCGTGGGCGGCCAGGGCGTGGCCTTCAACCAGCAACGACGCCAGCAGATGTACGCGTTCGGCTATCCGGCGGCAGCACCCTACGACGGCTCGAAGCTGATCTACTGCAGCGGCCGGGCCTTCGACGACTTCCTGCTGACCGACGACCTCGGCCTGACCTGCAACATGACGGGCGGATCGAGCGGCGGCCCCTGGATGCTGAATTTCAACGAATCGACCGGACTCGGCACGCAGAATTCCGTCAACAGCTTCAAATACAACTTCGCCGCCAATTGGATGTTCGGCCCATATTTCGGGAACGAGGCGCAGGCCGTCTACCAAGCCGCCCAAACCACCGGCGCACTCTGAGCAACTTACCGAAAGTAGTCACAAGAACACATCTCGTAGTGCACACTCGGGGGGCATGACCTTGAGCACCCCCCTGCTTGCGGCAGCTCCGCTCCTGGCGGGGCTGTTGGGCCCCGCCCTCATCGGCGCGGCCCCCGGTTCGCAGCAGGCCGATCGACCCGCCGTCGCACCCGTCCACGAGCCACGGCGGGCCAGGACCGAGATAGTCGAGCACGCGGCCGCCCGCACCGCGGCCGAGCAGCAGCGCGTGCTCGACTACTGGACGCCGGAGCGGATGGCCAAGGCGCTGCCGATCGGCCTGCTCGACCTCGTGACGAGCGCCGACGGCCTGCTGGGCGGCGGTCTGACCGGCGCGGCTCGTACGGCCCCCAAGACCGGCGCCGCTCCCAGGACCCGTTCCGCGGCCGAGGCCCGCACGGTTTCCGAGGCCCGCACGGTTTCCGAGGCGCGCAAGCTGCCCGTCTCACCTCGCGTACTCAAGGGACTGGCCCCCGCGCGGGACCTCGCCGTCCCGCTCAGGACCGGCGCCAAGCCGCTGACCAGCACCGTCGGCTCCCGATGGGTCACCGGCGGCCTGGTGGCCAAGACGACGGGCCGCGTGTTCCTGACCGTCGGCGGGGCCGACTTCGTCTGCTCCGCGAGCACGATCAGGAGCGCCAACAGGGACGTCGTCGTCACCGCCGGCCACTGCGTCAAGGACGGCGCGGGCGAGTGGGCCGCGAACTGGACGTTCGTCCCCGGCTACGGGACGGGCAGTGAGCAGCCGTACGGCCAGTACGCGGCCCGCCGCATGTTCGTCGCAGGCCCCTGGTCGCGCAGCGGCGACGACGACTACGACGTGGGCATGGTCGCCCTGGCCACGTCCAAGGGCCGGCACGTGGCCGACGCCGTGGGCACCCAGGAGATCGGCTTCAACGTGGCCCGCGGCGGCCAGGCGTTCGGCTTCGGCTACCCGGCCGACCCGCCGTACGACGGCGGCCACCTCGTCTACTGCGCGGGACGGCTGAAGGACGACCCGCACGGCCAGACCCGCGACCAGGGGCTGGGCTGCGACATGACGGCGGGTTCGAGCGGCGGCCCCTGGATGACCGCGTTCGACGCCGCGACCGGCAAGGGCACGATCACGTCGCTGAGCAGCTTCAAGTACGTCGACGACCAGCGCACGATGTACGGCCCCTACCTGGGCGACGCCGCCAAGTCCCTCTACGCGACGGCGCAGCGCGCATAACCGGCTGCAATGGACCGATGACAGAATGGCAAGCTTTTCCCCATACCCGCAGTCGTCACCGGGCCGCCCACGGGAGCATCGCAAGGCCTTATGACAAGGAAGGGGAACGGGTGAAGCGGCTAGTGGGGGTTGTCGCCGGTATCGCGGTGCTGGTTGCCGGGATGGCGAGCGCGGACAATGCGATGGCCCGCAAGGGGGCGCCGGCGTCCGCGGTGGTGTGGGGGACCTGTCCCGCGGTGGCGGGCAAGGCCGTGTCGGCCGAGCTCGAATGCGCCACCGTGAAGGTGCCGCTCGACTACCGCGAGCCCATGGGCCAGTCGATCAAACTGGCACTCAACCGGATCAGGGCCAAGGTCTCCAGGGACGCCAATCACCTGGGCACGCTCCTGGTGAACCCGGGCGGGCCCGGGGCGTCGGGACGGAACCTGACGGAGTTCGTATCCTCGGCGCTGCCCGAGGGGCTGGGCCAGCGCTACGACGTCGTCGGCTTCGACCCGCGCGGGGTCGGCGGCAGCGAGCCGGCCGTGCACTGTGTGGACCCGGCCACCTATTACAAGGCCCCGAGGCCCGACGCGGTGCCGCACGGGCGGGCGGCGGAGAAGACGCTGCTGGCCAGGGCCACCGAGTACGCCGGCCGCTGCGGCAACCTCTGGTCGTGGCTGCTCCCGCACCTCACGACCGAGAACTCCGCCAGGGACATGGACGCGATCCGCGCCGCGCTCGGCGAGGAGAAGATCAGCTACCTCGGCTACTCGTACGGCACCTACCTCGGCGCCGTCTACGCCACGCTCTTCCCGAGCCGGGTCAAGCGCCTCGTCATGGACAGCACGGTCGATCCCACCACCGTCTGGTACGAGTCGAACCTCAAGCAGGACCGCGCCTTCGAACGCCGGCACCGGCTCTTCCTCGCCTGGACGGCCAAGCACAACAGCGTCTACAAGCTGGGCGCCACCGCCAAGCAGGCGTCCTTCGCCTATTACGCGATGCGCGACCGGTTGCGCGCCCGCCCGGCCGGCGGGATCGTCGGGCCGAGCGAGCTCGACGACACCTTCACCGTGGCCGGGTACAGCGACAAGATCTGGCCGCAGTTCGCCCAGGCCTGGTCCTCGTACGTGCGCCAGGGCGACGTGAAGAGCCTGCTCGACATCTACAACCGGCACGGCAAGCAGGACGCGGAGGACGAGAACGGCTACGCCATCTACCTGGGCGTGCAGTGCCGCGACGCCAAGTGGCCGCGCCAGTGGGACAGGTGGCGGACCGACATGGTCCGGCTGCACTCCCGAGCGCCGTTCCTGACCTGGCCGAACGCCTGGTTCAACGCCCCCTGCGCCTTCTGGCCGGTACGCGGCGGGCAGCCGGTCCAGGTGCACGGGTCGCCGAAGCTGCCGCCGTTCCTCATCCTCCAGTCGCGCGACGACGCCGCGACGCCGTACAAGGGGGCGATGAAGATGCGCGAGCAGTTCCCGAAGGCGCGCATGGTGATCGACGGCGGCGGCAACCACGGGGTGTCGCTGGCGGGCAACACCTGCGTGGACGGGCATCTGGCGGCGTACCTGCGGGACGGAACGCTGCCCAGGCAGGACGCGTCGTGCGCGACGCTGCCCGAGCCACGCCCGGCCGCGCACATGACCTCGGTGACCCCCCAGAACCAGCCCGATCTCCTCGGGATCCTCGGTGTGCTGGGGCTTGTCGCCCGGAGGTAGACGTCAAGAATGGGTTACTGTGGGCAGTGCCGGATGAGCTAATCGGTAACCCTTCGCGTAGTCTGACCATGTGATGCTGCGTACATCGGCGTCGCGCGTGCTCGACGACAGCGACCGGGACGAAGTCCTCGCCCTGCTGGACTCCGATCCGGTCGCCAACGTCTTCGTCTCCTCCAGAGTGCGGGCCGTCGGACTCAATCCGGCCAGGCTCGGCGGGCAGATGTGGGGGTTCGGACCGCGCGGTGGCCTCGTGTCACTTTGTTACGCCGGGGCCAACATGGTGCCGGTCAACGCCGGTCCCGAAGCCGTGCACGCCTTCGCCGACCGGGCCAGGAAACAGGGGCGGCGGTGCTCGTCCATCGTGGGCCCCGTCGATGCCGTCTCGCTGCTCTGGGAGCGGCTGGAGCCGCACTGGGGCAGGGCCCGGGCGATCCGCTGGGCACAGCCGGTGATGGCCACCTCGCGCCGCTCGCCGGTGCCGCCCGACCCTCTCGTACGCCGGGTGCGGCCGGAGGAGTTCGACGTCCTGCTGCCGGCGTGCGTGGCCATGTTCACGGAGGAGGTCGGCGTCTCGCCCAATCTCGGCGACGGCGGCGCCCTCTACCGGACCAGGGTCGCCGAGCTCATCAGGATCGGCCGCTCCTACGCCCGCATCGACGACGGGAAAGTCGTGTTCAAGGCGGAGGTGGGGGCCGTCACGCCGCACGCGTGCCAGATCCAGGGCGTCTGGGTCGCCCCCGAGCTGCGCGGCAAGGGGCACGCGGTGGCGGGCATGGCCGCCGTGGTCGAGGCCGCGATGAGCTGCTTCGCCCCCGTGGTCTCGCTCTACGTCAACGACTACAACCATTCCGCGCGGTCCGTCTACCGCAAGGTGGGCTTCCACGAGGTCGACACGTTCATGTCGGTGCTCTTCTAGCCTCTTCCGCGAGGGTCAGAGGCGGACGAGCTTGTCGAAGAGCCTGGCCAGCTCGGTGCCGGGGTCGGCGGTGAGGCCCGCGTGCACCGGCCCCGCCTGCACGATCGTGCTGCGCGGCGCGGTCAGCCAGCGGAACCTGCCGCCGAGGGGCTCGCCGGCCAGCGGCCCTGCCTCGTCCCCGCAGGCCAGCTCGTACGCGCCCAGCGCGCGGCGCACCGCGTCGACGTCGGCCCCCGGGTCGAGGGCCCGCAGCCGGACGGGGTCCAGCTCGACCCGAGCGCACAGGTAGCCGCGCGGCTGGCAATAGAGCAGCACGCCCGCGTTGATCAGCTCGCCCCGCTCCACCCTGGGCATCACGCGGATCGCCGCGTACTCGTAGACGTCCCTGGTCACCGGCTGCCCCCGTCGCGTGTGCCGCGCCAGAACTCGCCGACGGACCCGGGGCCGGAGCGTGGCGTCCGCTCCTCACTGCGTACGAGCCATTCGCCAGGCCCGTGCGCCCGCCGCAGCAGATGATCGACGTACGCCTCGCGCACCGCCCCTGGCGAGTCGAAGCCGGGCTCGTCGCACAGCCACTCGTCGGGCACCAGCTCCGTCACGGTCTCCAGCAGCTCCCTGTCGATCTTCCCGGCCAGCAGGGCGCCCGCGCCCGCCACATCGGTCGCGAAAGGTGCGAGCACGTGATCGTCCGCGTCGAACGGCCGCTGCGGGTCGGCCGTGCGCCAGTTGTGGTGGAACCAGAGCGCCGCGCCGTGGTCGATCAGCCAGGTCTCATGGTGCCAGACCAGCAGGTTGGGGTTGCGCCAGCTCCGGTCGATGTTGTGGATGAGCCCGTCGAACCACACCACCCTGGAGGCCAGCACCGGATCGGCCACCCACGCCAGCGGCTCGAACCCGAGCGCGCCCGGCAGGAAGTCGATCGCCAGGTTGAGGCCGGTGCTGGCCTTGAGCAGGTCCTGGACCTCCTCGTCCGGCTCCCTGATGCCGAGCTGCGGATCGAGGTCGATGAGTTTCAGCTCCGGCACCCTGAGCCCGAGCCTGCGCCCGAGCTCGGCGGCGATGATCTCGGCGACGAGCACCCGCCGCCCCTGACCCGCCTCGCGGAACTTCACGACGTACGTGCCCAGATCGTCGGCCTCGACGACGCCGGGCAGCGATCCGCCCTCCCGCAGCGGGGTCACGTAACGGGTGGCCGCGATCTTTTCCAGCACGAGATGAGGCTATCGTCCCTTCTCAGTGGCGCGGGAGCCCGGTCCGGCGCCTGACGGGCCCTGGGCGGTCAGGACTTGGCGATGACCTCCTCGGCGAAGCGCTCCATGGTGGCGATCTTGAGCTCCAGGCTGCCCTCGCCGTAGCGGGCCTTCTCCTCCGGGGTGGCCAGCCACCACGGGGCGGCCATGGTGCCGGTCACGCCCTTGGCGGCGAAGTGCCGGTAGGTGTCCGCGTCGGGGAGCACCGCCAGCGGGGCGATGATGTCGAAGTGCCCGGTCCTGCCGTTCTCGTCCAGGTGCCGCCGCAGCGTGTCCAGCACCGGGTCGAGCTGCTCCTCCGTGTAGATGCGGTTGCCGATCCAGCCGTCGCCCAGCCGGGCGGCCCTGCGCAGGGCGGCCTCGCTGTCGCCGCCCACGTACACGGGGATGGGGGCGGCGGGCGTCGGCGAGATCGACAGCGCGGGCAGGCCGTCCGGGCTGACCGTCTCACCGGCCCAGAGCGAGCGCAGCACCGGCAGCATCTCGTCGAGCCGCCGTCCGCGCGTGTGGAAGTCCTGCCCGGTGCCGGTGAACTCCTCCTTGCACCAGCCCACCCCCACCCCGAACGTGACCCGGTCGTGTGACAGCACCGCCGCCGTGGACACCTGCTTGGCCACGGTGAACAGGTCGCGGGCCGGCGCGATGTAGACGTTGGGGGAGTAGCGCAGCGAGGTGGTCACCGCCGCCATCGCCCCGATCGTCACCCACACGTCGGGCCAGTGCGTGCGCGCGTCCCAGCGCGGCCGCCCCGACCGCGAGTACGGGTAGGGCGTGGCGAAATCGGCGTAGAAGAGGTGATCGGACAGCGTCAGCGTGTCGAACCCGCACCGCTCGGCCGTCTTCGCCAGCTCCATGAACTGGCCGGTGTCGACGAAGGAGGCGCCCAGCCAGAATTTCATTGGAACTCCGGGATGACCTTGGTGGCGAACAGCTCCAGGTTGCGCTTGACCGTGTCGAGCGGCAGCACGCCCTGCTGACCTTGCATGTACAGCCCGAACCATTCCAGGTCGGGCATCCGGTCGAGCATCCGCTGGATGCCGCGCTTGATGTCGTCGGGAGTGCCGAACAGGGCCATCTCCACGTCGTTCATCCGCTTGGCGTCGCCCTTCTCCGGGGAGATGGGCTTGTGTTTCTCGTCCTCCTTCTTCCGCAGCACCTCCAGATAGCCGAAGGGGCCGAAGAAGGCGGCGAAGTCCTTGGGGATGCTGCGGCCGAAGGTGTTGATGGCCTCCTCGGTGGTGTCCGCGATCCCGACGATCTTGAGGATGCCGGTGTGCTCGCCCAGTTTGTACTGGCGGCCCTGCCTGGCGGACTCCTCCTGGTACAGCTTGGCCTTGGCGGCGTGGTCGTCGGGGTTGGGGGTGAACATCCACGGCAGGATGTTCTCCTGCGCGGCCCTGATCACCGACCGGTCCGAGATCGTGAACGGCTGCCACAGCTCGGGATGCGGGTTCTGGTACGGCCTGGGGCAGACGGAGACGGCCACCACCTTCCCGTCCTCCGACAGCTCGTCGGGCGCGCCGAAGGTCTTGGTCCACTCCTGCGCGGGCCAGCCCTCGATGCCCTCGTACGGGAAGGGCACCTGGTAGTCGAGCACGTCGGACTTGTAGCGGAGGGTCTCCTGCGTCCACGCCATCTTCATGATCTTCAGCACCTCGCCGAAGACGTCGAAGTTGCGCGTGTCGCTCGCCGAGCCGTCCGAGCGGGCGGCGGCCGCGTGCCAGCGCTGGCCCAGGACGTTCATCCAGCGGTTCTGGTAGCCGCGCGCCACCCCCAGCCGCAGCCGTCCCTTGCTGAACTGGTCGAGCAGCGCCACGTCCTCGGCCGCTCTGATCGGGTCCCAGGCGGGCAGCACCAGGCCGAGCGGCGCGAGCAGGATCCGCTCGGTCCTGGCGGCCAGGTCGGTCAGGAACATCAGCGGGTTGACCGAGAACTCCATGCCCTCCGAATGGAAGTGGTGCTCTGTCATCATCAGCGCGTCGAACCCGATCTGGTCGGCGTGGACGGCTATCTCCCGTACCTCGTGCAGCAGCTTCTGATAGGACTCCGTGTCGCGGCCGATAGGGCGCTTGGCCTTGGCGTTCTCCTCGGCCGCGTATCCGGAGCCTGGAATCTGCGGATTCAGGAAGATAGAAAACTTCACCGGGGACCTCTTTCCGCGAGATGGTCTTTCGCAAGGTACTCTGGAAATCTTAGCCGAGCAATCGCTTGGTTGACGACGAGGAGGCGGCATGAGGCTGGGCGTCACGATGTTCGCCACCGATCTGGCCATGCCGGTCCAGGACCTGGCCGTGGCGGCGGAGGAGCGCGGCTTCGACTCGCTCTACCTGCCCGAGCACACCCACATCCCCGTCTCCCGCCGCACCCCGCCCGCCGGGGGTCAGGGGGAGCTGCCCGAGGAGTACAAGCGGACGCTCGACCCCCTCGTCGCCCTGTCCTTCGCCGCCGCCGCGACCCGGCGGCTGCGCGTGGGGACCGGCATCCTGCTCGCCGCCCAGCGCGACCCCATCGTCACCGCCAAGGCCATCGCCACCCTCGACCACCTGTCCGGCGGCCGCGTGGTGGTCGGGGTCGGCTTCGGCTGGAACGTCGAGGAGATCGAGAACCACGGCGTCCCGTACGGTCGCCGCCGCGAGGTGGCCAGGCGCAACGTGCTGGCGATGCGGGCGTTGTGGCGGGAGGAGGTGGCCGCGTTCGACGGGTTCGAGCCGTCCTGGTCCTGGCCCAAGCCGATCGCGAGCCCGCCCGTCCATGTGGGCGGCGCGGCGGGGCCGAAGCTGTTCGCCCACGTCGCCGAGTACGCCGACGGCTGGATGCCCATCGGCGGCGCGGGGATCAAGGCGGCGCTGCCCGCGCTGCGCGAGGCGTGCGAGAAGGCCGGTCGGCCGATGGCCGAGGTGATCCCGTTCGGGACGCGGCCGACGAGGGAGAAGCTGGACTACTACGCCGGGCTCGGGATCGAGGAGGCGGTGGCCACGCTGCCCAGTGGTCCGGCCGGCGTGGTGCTGCGGGCGCTGGACGAATACGCAGAGCTCACTTGATGGCGGCATAATGATGGGATATGTCCGAGCTTCGTGCCGATGACCCGAGGCAGCTGGGGTCGTACCGGCTGTCACGCAGGCTCGGCCAGGGCGGTCAGGGCGTGGTCTACCTCGGCCGGTCCGAGCAGGGGACGCCGGCCGCGATCAAGCTCATGCACGCCACGCTGTCGGACGACCCCGCCGTGCGGCGCAGGTTCCTCGGCGAGGTCGAGGCGGTGCGCAGGGTGGCGGCGTTCTGCACGGCGCAGCTCCTCGACGCCGATCTCGAAGGTGACCGGCCCTATCTGGTCAGCGAGTACGTCGAAGGCCCCTCGCTGCGCGAGCACGTGATCGCCGAGGGGCCCCGGGAGGGCGGCTCGCTCGACCGCCTGGCCATCGGCACCGCCACCGCGCTCGGCGCGATCCACCGCGCGGGGGTCGTGCACAGGGACTTCAAGCCGGGCAACGTGCTGCTCGGGATCGACGGGCCGCGCGTGATCGACTTCGGCATCTCCCGGCTCCTCGGCACCTCCGCGACCACGAACCTGATCCCCATGGGCACCCCGGCCTACCTGCCGCCCGAGCGCATCAAGGGCGAGCAGGCCGGACCGGCGGCCGACCTGTGGGCCTGGGGGCTGACCGTCGCGTACACGGCCACGGGGCGGCACGCGTACACGGCGGACACCCACCAGGAGGTGCTGGCCAGGGTCCTGTACGGGAAGCCGGACCTGGGGGCGCTGACCGGGCGGCTGCGCGAGATCGTGGAGGCCTGCCTGGCGCCGGAGCCGGGGGACCGGCCGGACGCGGAGGAGGTGCTGCGGCGGCTCCTGGGGCAGGAGGGCGTGACCGGGGACGTGCTGTCGTCCGGCGCGATGGCCGCCGTCGGCGGCCACGCCGACCGCTCCCCGGCCGTCGCGCGCTCCGGCGTGTCCCGGGCCGACGCCGGGCGGGCGCTGATCGCCGCGCTGAACCCGGCCGCCGCGGGGACCGGGCCGATCGAGGATCCCGACCCGACCACCAGCTTTCCCGCCATCGTGGCCGCGGACCACCCCGAGAAGCCCGGCGTGGCCGCCGAGGCGGTACGCGCCAGGCGGCCGCGCGCCTGGCAGGTGATCGTCGCGCTGGCCGGGCTGGCCATGGGGGTGGCCGGGTTCGCCATCTGGCTGCGCGGCGCGCAGGGACCGGGGCTGGAAGGGACGTGGACCGGCTCGGCCCAGCATTTCACCGCGAACCGGATCTTCCCCGTCGAGGTACGCCTGGGCGCGGACGGCGGCGACATGCGCTGGGGCGCCGACCTGCACTGCACCGGCCGGGTCGGGCGCACGGACAGCGGCATGGTGTTCACCGTCGATCAGGTCACGGGCAGCGAGTGCTATCCGGGGACGCTGCGGCTGCTCCCGACGGCCGACGCGAACCAGATGGACATCAAGGTGACTCGCGAAGGTAAGGACGAAGTGACGTATTCCGGCAAGGTCGCGCGTACCTCCTGACTCTCTGTGTCACGGTCAGGCCGCGATTGGCCTGCGCACCGTTGACTGATCGCGGCCGGTTGCTTTCATTAGAGAGCAGGAACGGGTGGCGGCGAGGGGAGGCGGCCCGTGCCAACGGCGCAGCCGCTCAGAACGGGGGACCCGCACCGTCTCGGGGAGTACGAGCTTGCCGGACGGCTGGGCGAGGGCGGACAGGGAGCCGTGTTCCTCGGTTCTAGAGACGACGAGACATACGCGGTCAAGTTACTGCACGGACCGGTGGGGGACGAGCGGCAGGCGTTCCTGCGCGAGGTGGAGCTGGCCAAGCACGTGGCCAGGTTCTGCACGGCGCAGGTGGTCGGCGCGGGGTTCGACGACGGCCGGGCGTACATCGTGAGCGAGTACATCGACGGGCCCTCGCTGCACCGGGAGGTCGCGCTCACCGGGCCGCGGCGCGGCGGCGCGCTCGAACGGCTGGCCGTCAGCACGGCCACCGCGCTCACCGCGATCCATCGCGCGGGCATCGTCCACAGGGACTTCAAGCCGCAGAACGTGCTGCTCGGCTCCGACGGGCCGCGGGTGATCGACTTCGGCCTGGCCAGGGCGCTGGACGCGGCGGCCACGATGAGCGGCAGGGGTGTGGGGACTCCGGCGTACATGGCGCCCGAGCAGATCACGGCGTCGGCCGTCACGGGGGCGGCGGACGTGTTCTCGTGGGGCGCGACGATGTGCTTCGCGGCCAACGCCTCGGCGCCGTTCGGGCAGGACTCGGTGGCGCCGGTGCTGCACCGCATCCTGACCGCCGCGCCCGCGCTCGGCCGCCTGGACGGGCGGCTGCGGACGCTGGTGGAGGCGTGCCTGGACAAGGACGCCAGGAACCGGCCGAGCAGCAGGGAGCTGCTGTTCTCGCTGCTCGGGAGCACGGACGAGATCCCGGCTGAGGTGCTGAGGTCGCCGCCCGCCCCCATCCTGCGCGTCCCGCCGCCGCTCATCCCCGAGCCCCGGCCGGCCACCTCCACCCCTGACCCGGAGCCCGATCCGGGATCCGGTTCGGGGCCTGGCCTGGGGTCTGCGCCGGGATCTGGCCTGGGAGCTGGCCTTGGGTCTGGGCCGGGATCTGGTCTGGGGTCTGGGCCGGAGTCTGGGCTGGGGTCTGGGCTTGGGCTTGGGTCTGGGCCGACGCCCAGGGTGCCGCTGGCCGAGCCTGAGGCGACGGGCGCGCCGGGCGGCTACCGGCTGGCCTCCTCCTATGGCGCGGAGGAGCCGCAGCGCGCGGGGGGCTCTCATGACGGTGGCCCGTCGGCCGGGTCCGCCGGGCCGTTCGGCCAGGGGAGCGGGAACGGGAGCGGGCCCGTGGCGGCGCGGCGGCCCAGGGCCGGGTGGCCGCGGGCGGCCATCGCGGTCTGCGCGGCCCTGCTGGTCACGGCCGCCGTCCTGATCACCGTGATCATGCCGACGATGGGCGAGGACAAGCAGACGAACCAGGCGGGCGGACCCTCCGCGCCGTCGCCCTCGCGGTCGCTGCCCTCCAAGACCACGCACAACAGGTCCACGCCGCCCAAGACCAAGGCGACGCAGGAGGATCGCAAGCCCACCGCGGACCCGCCGGTGGCGCAGCCGGTGACGGTGCCGATCCCGGCGCTGACGGGGATGGACAGGGCGGCCGCGACCAGGGCGATCAAGGAGGCCGGGCTGGTGCCGGGCGGCGTCGCCAAAATCGACTCGGCCAGGAAGATCGGCCAGGTGGTCGGCAGCAGGCCCGCCGCGGGTACCGTCGTCGGCAAGGGCACCAAGGTCTCGCTGGAGGTGTCGGCGGGCCTGGCCGTGCCCGCGCTCGCCGGGCTCCAGCGCAGGGCCGCGGAGGAGGCGCTGACCGGGGCGGGGCTCCAGGCCGGTCTGATCACCCGCGTCTGCTCCCCCCAGCAGAACGGCCGGGTGCTCGCCACCCAGCCCCGGGCGGGCAGCCGGGTCTCCGGCCGCGCCACGGTGGCTCTCACCGTGGCGCGTCAGGGCGCCCCGGTGCCCTCGGTCGTCGGGCAGGCGCGCGAGAGCGGGCGGGCCGCGCTGGTCGCGGCGGGCTTCACGGTCGGCTCCAGGGAGCAGGTCGTGGACGACGAGTCGAAGGTGGGCACGATCCTGAGCCAGAGCGTCCCGTCCGGCACATGCGCCAAGGCCGGGGCCGAGGTCCTGATCGTGGTCGGCCTGGCCGGTCAGTCCGGCCCCGACCCCAACGAGCCCACGGAGACCCCGACCGGCCCGGCCACCGCCCAGTGACACCTCTCCTGCGGCTACCCGGCCGCAGCGTCGGGTTTCCTGCGGCCACCCGGGCACGGTGCCGGGTCTCCTGCGGTCACCCGGGCGCGGTGCCGGGTTTCCTGCGGTCACCCGGGTGCGGTGCCGGGCAGGCTGAGCCTTATCGGGGGGCTCCTTCCAGCGTCACGGTCTCGCCGGTCAGCCGTGATCTCTCGGCGGCCCAGGCGATGAGGTGGCTGTGCAGGCTCTCGCCGGGCGAGGAGAGGATCGACGAGCGGTCCCGCGTGGCGACCGCGGACAGGAACGCGTCCATCAGCCCTTCGTCACCGCCCCCATGGCCGCCCCCGGCCGTCGCGTCGCCCGTGGGCCGGGTCTCGACGGTCTCCGAGCGGCCGGTGACGAAGTCGTGGACGGTCAGGCGGTCGCCGTCGCCGTCGATCGACCCGCGGGTGCCGAAGATCCGGGTCTGCCGGTGCAGCGCCGGGGTGAAGGCGGTCATGGTGAACGACGCGGTCGTGCCGCCCTCGAACTCCATGTTCACGACCTGGTGGTCGACCACGTCGTTGTCGCAGTCGTAGACGCACCTGCCGTACGGGCCGGTCCTGAGCGCGTCGAGCACGCCCTGCTCGGAGACGTCGTCCGTGAGCACCGACAGCGGCCAGGCGGCCTTCCCGGCCAGCGGGAGGTAGATGCGCTTGGCCGAGTACGGGCAGGCCGCCTCGACCGCGCAGTCCAGGCAGCGCCCGGCCGCGCCCGCCGGCCGGTTCTCCGGGCGGAAGTGCTTGAGCCCGCCGAACGAGGAGACGCGGGTCACCTGCCTGCCGGTGAGGTGGACCAGCCAGTCGAGGTCGTGGCACGACTTGGCGAGCAGCATGAACGTCGACTCGTCCGTACGCCGCCAGTTGCCGCGCACGTATGAGTGCGCCTGGTGCCACCACCCGACCGGCTCCAGGTGCTGGATGCTGACGATCTCGCCGATCCGGCCCGCGTCGAGCAGCCCCTTGAGCGCCCGCGTGTACGGGGTGTAGCGCAGCACATGGCAGACGGCGAAGACCGCGTCGGACCGCTCGGCCGCCGCGACGATCGCCCGGCAGTCGTCCTCGGAGACCGCCATCGGCTTCTCCAGCAGGATGTCGTAACCCAGCTCGGCGAAGCGCACGGCGGGCTCGATGTGGTCGCGGTCCTGGGTGGCGATGACGACGGCGTCCGCCTGGCGGGGCAGCGCGGCCAGCTCACGCCAGCCGGAGTACTGCGCCGCCTCGGGGAACCTGCCGCGGCGGCTGTCCAGCGGATCCGCCACCGCGACCACCCGCGCCTGCCCGCTCTCGACGGCGTGGCGGGCGTAGGAGGTCCCCCGCGAGCCCGCGCCGACGACGGCGAGAGTGACCATGACGCCTCCACATATGTAACCAGTTTCCGTATGTCGGCCGATGCTAGGATCCAGCCTGCGTAGACGTCAATAGAGAAAGTTATGGGGAAGGGTCTCATAAGTGACGGAGCTCCGGCCGGGTGACGCGTCGCTCCTGCGCAAGGTCAACACCCAGGTCACGCTCAGAGCCCTGCGCCGCGCGGGTGTGGCCACGCTGACCCAGCTCGGCCGCGTCACCGGGCTGTCCAGGCAGACGGTCGAAGCGGTGCTCGACGAGCTGGGCGAACGCGGCTACGTCAGGGAGCTGCCGCCCGACGAGGGCGTCATGGGGCGGCCCGCGCGGCGCTTCGGGTTCCGCGCCGACGCCGGCTACGTCGTGGGCGTGGAGGTCGGCGGCGACGTCATCGTGGCCGCGCTGGCCGATCTGAACGGCGAGGTGATCGCCTGGGAGCGGGCCGTTGTCTCCGGCGACGCCGCGGCGCACGAGCGGCTGGAGGCGGCCCGGCGTACGTCACTGACGTGCGTGGACGGCGCGGGCGTGGCACGCAAGCACGTGTGGGCGGTCGCGGCGGGCACCCCGGGCATCGTGGACCGCACCGGGCGGGTGTCGCTGTCGATCACCCTGCCCGGCTGGACGGGCGTGGACCTGGCCGGGCTGGCGGAGCAGTGGTTCGGGTGCGCCGCACTGGCGGCCAACGACGCCAACCTCGCCGCGCTCGCCGAGCACTGGCGCGGCAGCGCGCAGCACGCCTCCGACATCGTGTACGTCCTGATCGGCCACCGGGCGGGCGCGGGCATCCTCATCGGCGGGCGGCTGCATCCCGGACGCAACGGGGCCGCCGGCGAGATCGGCACCCTGCGGCAGGTCGGCTGGGAGGACGCGGCCCGCGAGCTGGTCAAGGACGCCTCGGCGGCGCAGGTGTTCGAGGCGGCGCTGCGCGGCGAGCGCGAGGCCGTGCGCCGGGTCGACCGCTACGCCGAGCACCTGGCGATCGGCGCCTCCGCCCTCGCCCTGGCCGTCGACCCCGACCTGCTGGTGCTCGGGGGTGGTTACGCGCAGGCCGGCGACGTGCTGCTCGAACCGCTGCGCAGGCACCTGGCCGAGCTGTGCGTGAGCGCGCCTGAGGCGGTCACGTCCACGTTCGGGGACGAAGGGGTGGCGCTGGGCGCGGTACGCCTGGCGCTCGACCACGTCGAGCGCGAGATCCTCGGCCTCTGACGCTCCAACCGGCTCCAGCAACCGGGTCTGGTCGCCAGCTCCGGCAACCGGCTCTAGCAGCCGCGGACGGCTTCCAGCAGGACGGTCCTGACCTGCTCCTCCGGCAGGTCCATCGTCTTGACCACGCCCCACTGCAGCGCGCCGAGCAGCGCCCAGCTCCTCAGCCTGAGCTCCGGGCCGGGATCGTCGCCGGTCAGCTTGGCGAAGATCTCGTCCCTGAGCGTCCGGATCGTCACGCGCTCCGCGTCCTGCGGCACGGAGTCGTCGGCGGCCAGGTCCTCCATGAACAGGCGGATCACCGAGCGGTACCGCACCGCGAACCCGACCAGGGCCTCGACGAAGTCCGCCCGCGTGCCGTGGTCGGTGCCGAGCAGCACCAGCATGTCGCCGGCCGCGGGGGAGAGCAGCTCGGAGGCCAGGCGGTCCTTCGGATGGAAGTGATAGGCGACGGCGGTCTTGGTCAGGCCGACGGCGGCGGCGATGTCGGCCAGTGACGTGGCCGCGTAGCCGCGCTCGGCGAAGAGCTCTCTGGCAGCGGCCAGAATCCGGGTACGGGTGTCGTCGGCTGTGTTCATCGTCTCATTTCCCTGCGGGATAGAGCCTTCCGGTCATCCCCCGCTTTATCGTATGGCCTGTACGACCGTACAGGACGGGCGTCGGGTGGGGGCTGAGCGATGACGCGGTTGCTGGGACGGCTGGGTGGATGGTGTGCGCGCCACGGTCGGATCGTGCTGGTCTTATGGGTGATCGCGGCCGCCGCGCTGATGGGCAGCAGTCTGGCCTTCCCGAGCCCGACGAGCAATGACGCGAGCATTCCCGGCACCGATGCGCAGCGCGCGCACGACCTCATGAAGGAGGGCTTCGGGTCGGGATACGCGACGGGCGGCACGGTGCAGCTGCTCGTGTACTCCGCGGGCGGCCCGCTCATCGACGACGCGCGTAAGCGGGCCGTGGAGCAGTCCATCGACAGGCTGCGCACGATGCCGCACGTCGAGCAGGTGGACACGCCCTTCCGCCGCGGCGGCATCTCCTCCAACCTGCAGATCGGGCTCATCACCGTACGCATGCAGGGGCATGACCCGAACAAGCTCGCCCAGACCACGCAGACCCTGTCGAAGGCCGCGGACCCCGCGCGGGCCGCCGGGCTCGAAGTGGTGCCGGCCGACAGCTCCACCCCCGCCGACAAGGAGATCAAGACCGGGCCGAGCGAGATCATCGGCGTGGTGTGCGCGCTGCTGGTGCTGGTGTTCGCGTTCGGGACGCTGGTGGCCGCGCTGATCCCGATCTTCACCGCGATGATCAGCGTCGCGTCGGGCCTGGGCGTGATCGGGCTGCTCGGGTGGGTCGTGGACATGCCCAAGCAGGCCGGCATCATGGCCACGATGATCGGGCTCGGCGTGGGCATCGACTACGCGCTGTTCCTGCTGTCGCGCCATCGCCGGCTGCTGGCCGAGGGGGTGCCGGTCGTGGAGTCCGTACGCAGGACCGTGGCCAGCTCCGGCGGTGCGGTCGTCTTCGCGGGCGGCACGGTGATCATTGCGTTGAGCGCGCTGATGCTGGCCGGCTTCCCGCTGCTGGCCACGCTGGGCTGGGTCACCGGCATCTCGGTCGTCGCCGCGGTGCTGACGTCGGTCACGCTCGTACCCGCGCTGCTCGGAGTGCTCGGCCACCGCGTGAACGCGCTCAAGGTGCCCTTCCTGCGCGGCTCCGGCAAGGCGGGCACCGGCTGGGCGGGCCTCGGCTCGTGGGTGGCGCGCCGCCCCTGGCGGGTGCTGCTGGCCAGCGCGCTCGTGCTGGGGGCGCTGGCCGCGCCCGCGCTCGCGCTGAAGCTGGGCGCGCTCGACGAGGGCTACGGCGTCCAGGGCTCGGAGTCGAGGCGCGCCTACGAGCTGATGGCCACCGGCTTCGGCCCCGGCTCCAACGGGCCGCTGATCGTGGTGGCCGAGCTGCCCTCGAAGGTCGCGGACGCCAAGGACCCCATCGTGGACAACCTCGCTCGCGAGGTGGCGGACGTGGACGGCGTCGCGCATGTGAGCGAGCCCAAGGTCAACACCTCCGGCCGCTCGGTGCTGCTCCAGGTCGTCAGCGAGTACGCCCCCAGCGACAGCCGGGCCGCCGAGGTGGTCAGGGACGTCAGGGCCATCGCGCTGCCCGGCGTCCAGGTGCACGTCGGCGGGAAGGTCGCGGGGCTGACGGACGCCGGGGACCGGATGGCCGAGCGTACTCCGCTGGTGATCGGCGTGGTGGTGCTGCTGAGCGCCCTGCTCCTGCTGCTGGCCTTCCGCGCGCCCGTCGTGGCGATCAAGGCGGCGGTGATGAACCTGGTCTCGCTGGGCGCCGCGTTCGGGGCGCTGGCGATGGTGTTCTCGATCGGGCTGGGCAGCGGGCTGGTGGGCATGGATCCGCCGGTCAACTCCTCCTTCGTGCAGACGGTCTTCTTCTCGGTGCCGATCGAGAGCTATGTGCCGTTGATGCTATTTGCGGTGTTGTTCGGGCTGTCGATGGACTACGAGGTGTTCCTGCTGACGGCGGTGCGGCAGGCGTACCTGCGGCATGGGGACAACAAGCGGGCGGTGGCCGAGGGGCTCGGCTCGACCGGGCGGGTGATCACGTCGGCCGCGCTGATCATGGTGGCGGTGTTCGTGGCGTTCATCGCGTACCCGGATCCGATGGTGAAGACGTTCGGGGTGGGGCTGGCGGTGGCCATCGCGGTGGACGCCACGATCATCAGGGGCTTCCTGGTGCCCGCGACCATGGTGCTGCTGGGCCGGCTCAACTGGTGGTGCCCGCGGTGGCTGGACCGGATCCTGCCGAACCTGTCGGTGGAGGGCCACGAGGAGGACGAGCCCGCCCCGCGCCTGCCTGAGCCGGTCAAGGCGGGCGTCTGACGGCGCGGGCCGGTGCGGCCCGCGCCGTCGGACGGTCAGCCGATCTGTACGCAGTCCATCATCAGGACCTGGTCGGGGACGTCGGCCCGGCCGCCCCCCGTGCACCTGATCCTGATCGGGAACTGGCGGGTCTGGCCGATGACCTCGCCGGTGAAGTCGCCGTTGGTGACCGCGCCCGGCGAGGCCGCGCAGCCGCCGGTCAGCACGGTGGTCGCCGGATCACCGTGCAGAGTCTCACAGGTGTAGACGGGTGGGTCGGCCGCCTGGGCCGCGGACGGGGTGAACGCCGCGGCGGTCAGGGCGAGGGCGGCGGCGGACGTGACGAGACGGATCATGGAGCTCTCCTTGCATGGGGGATGTGAACCGGGGCCGGGAGCCCGGCCGTCAGTCCGGGTCGGCGAGGTTGCAGGCGGGGACCCAGCCGACGACGCCGGTCGTCGCGTTGCGGCCGTGGTGCCACAGGGTGCTCTCGAAGTTGTCGCACCGGTAGAGCTGGTGCTCCTCAGAGCGGTCGGAGTCGAAGCCCTGCCCCGCGTAGCCGAGGCCGTTGCGGCCGGAGCCCGCCCGCGGCTCGCTCCAGATGACCACGCCCTGGGCGCCGAAGTCGTACAGGCGTCTGGCCTCGGCGGCCTGGGCGTGGACCAGGCCGCCGAGCGCCAGGGTGGTGAGCAGACCGGCCATGGTGGCTCGTCTGACGTGCATGATTGCCTCCCTCTGTGATGTCGCTGTCGCTCACAGTAAGGGGGTGGCTACTCAATGTTCCAATGGTTTTTCCCGGCGCCGCCAGCCCAGGAAACCGCCGTCCAGGGGGCTGGCGTCGTAGCCGCGCTCGCGCAGCAGACGGACCGCTTCGGGGGAGACCACGCAGTACGGGCCGCCGCAGTACGCCACGATCCGCGCCTGTCTCGGCAGGTCGTCCAGCTGGTCGCGGAGCTCGGCCAGGGGCACCGAGATCGCTCCGGGGACGTGGCCGGCGGCGTAGTCGGCGGCCGGGCGTACGTCCATGACCAGCGTGGCCGGATCCGCGAGCCGGGAGGCCAGCTCGTCGGCGGTCACCCCCTCCAAGGAGCCCAGCCGGGCCCGCACCGCGTCGCGCAGGTCGGCGAGCCGACCGCCGGCGAACCCCTGGAACTCGCCCAGGAACCGCGACACCCGGGCGTCGGCCAGCCGATAGTAGACGCGGGTGCCCTCCCGCCTGCTGGTCACCAGGTGGGCGGCGCGCAGCTGCTGGAGCTGCGCCGAGGTGTTCTTCAGCGGGATCTCCGCCGACCGCGCCAGCTCCTCGACCGTGCGCTCGCGCTGGTCGAGCACGTCCAGCAGGCGCAGCCGCACCGGGCTGGCCAGCGCCTTGCCGATGCGGGCGAGCTGCTCGTAGATGGGCTCCTCGGGGAACTGCGGCATCAGACCATGTACTGGTCGTGCCGCAGGTAGAGCTCTGTCCATTCTTCGGGGGTGAGCTCGCGGCCGGTCGTGGCGATCTCCGCCAGCTCCTCGAAGTACGCCTCGCGCGGCGCACCCGGGGTGAACAGGATCAGCATCGAGGCCGGCTCGCCCGACTCGTTGCGGAAGCTGTGCACCCCGCCCTCGGGCAGGAACAGGAAGTCGCCCGGCTTGCCGTCGGCCCACTTGTCGCCGTTGAAGAGCCGGATCGTGCCGGACAGCACGTAGAACGACTCGGTCATGGTCCGGTGGAAGTGCGCGCCGGGGCCGGACGGGCGGGCGCTCATGTCCCACCGGTACAGGCCGTAGGCGCCGTTCGTGGAGCCGCCCGTGGCGAGGTAGTGCACCTTCGTGCCGCCCTCGCCCATGGACAGGTCCGGCGCCCGGCCGGACAGATCGAACGTGCCGCTGTGCTCGCCCGTCTCGCCGAAGTAGCGGGGCTCAGGGTAGGACATGGCGCCTCCTCTAGTTTTCTAAGGAAGCTTAGAATAGTCAGCGCAATTCCGGTAGGACCTGGGTGGCGATGAGTTCGAGCTGCGCGGGCTCTTCGGCCCGCCGCGCGTAGGCGCGGAACGCGCCGGGGTCGAACGTGCCCTCGGCGACCTGCTGGGGGAGGGAGACGGCGAACCGGATCGTCTTTTGTGTCATGTTCCCCTGATAGCCCCGTCCCGGCGGTCCGTCCAGCCTCGCACGCGGCGGTCAGAAGGTGATGACCGTCCTCGCGACGCTTCCTTGCCTGACGTGGGTCACGGCCTCGTTGATCTGGTCCAGGGGCAGCCGCTCCGAGATCAGCCCGCCCAGGTCCAGGCGGCCACGAAGGTACTGGCCCGCCAGCATGGGCAGGTCGCGGTGCGGTGCGGCGTCGCCGCCCTGGGTCCCCATCAGGCGGCGGGAGGAGAACAGCAGCCCGGTGTCCAGCTCCATCGGACGGCCCTGCGGCGGGCTGCCGACCATGACCGTGGTGCCGCCCGGCTGGGTCGCCGCGAACGCCTGCGCCAGGACGCCGGGCACGCCGGTCGCGTCGAAGGCGTAGTCCACGCCGCCCCGCACCAGCTCGCCCACCTGGCGGGGAAGATCCGTGGCCAGGACGGTGTGGGTGGCGCCGAAGCGCTCGGCCAGCTTGAGCTTCTGCTCGGCCACGTCGGCGGCGACGATCGTGGTCGCGCCGGCCAGCACCGCTCCCTGGACGACGTTCAGCCCCACGCCGCCGCAGCCCACGACGAGGACGCTGGCGCCGGGCGGGACGTGGGCGACGTTGAGCACCGCGCCGACGCCGGTCACGACGCCGCAGGCCAGCAGGCACAGGGCGTCGAAGGGGGCGTTCTTGGTGACCTTCACGCACATGAGCTCGCTGACGACCGAGTACTCGGCGAACGACCCGATGCCGATGAAGCGGCGGATCTCCTGCCCGTCGAGGGTGACCCTGGGCGGGCCGCCCATGATCGTGGGCAGCCTGGCGGGGCCCGAGCACAGGTGGAAGCGTCCGGAACCGCACTGACGGCAGTGCCCGCAGGGGCCGTTCATGGAGATGATGACGTGGTCGCCGGGTTTGACGGTGGTGACGCCCGTACCGACGCTTTCGACCACCCCGGCGCTCTCGTGACCGAGGATGAACGGCGGGCTGCTCACCACGGGGCTCTTGCCGTCGATGGCCTTGAGGTCGGACCCGCACACGCCCGAGGCCTTGATCTGCACGCGGACCTCGCCGGGGCCCGGATCGGCGATCTCGACCTCGCGCAGCTCCATCGGGGCGTGGAATCCGGTCAGCACGGCGGCGCGCATCAGCATGGGCCACACGGTAACCCGGCGCGAAATTGTGAGCAAGCGGTTGCTCGGTTGGCCGTTGACACCCCTCTTGGGCGAATTTACGCTCGGCACAAAACCAAGCGAGCGCTAGGCCAAATCGCGAGGAGGCCATCATGGTATGGCGGGGCCCAATGGTGGTCACGGCGGTGCTCACGCTGCTCGTCACAGGGTGCGCGGCGCAGCAGAAGAGCGCCGGCGGCGCGGCCGCCCCAGGCGTGACCGCCACCACGATAAAAATCGGCGGCGTGCTGACCAAGACCAGCGCCAGCGGCTACTCGACCAAGGACGCCGAGGTGGGCGCCAAGGCCAGGTTCGAGCGGGCCAACGCGGCCGGCGGCGTGCACGGCCGCAAGATCGAGTTCCTGGGCGCCGAGGACGACGGCCAGGACGCGGCCAAGGGCGACGCGGCGGCCAAGAAGCTGGTGCAGAAGGACCAGGTCTTCGCCCTCGTCCCCGTGCACGCCCCCAACTTCGGCGGCGCCGCCTTCCTGGAGCAGCAGGGCGTGCCCTGGTTCGGCTGGGCGACCGGGCCGCAATGGTGCGGCACGAAGACCGGCTTCGGCTACAACGGCTGCCTGGCGCCCAAGCCGGGCGCGGGCTCGCAGACGTGGTGGGGCAGGCAGATGGCCGACCTGCTCGGCGGCGCCGACGGCAAGGCCGTGTACGTCCAGACCAGCGACTCCAGCGGCAGCAAGTACGGCGGCACGACGATCTCCCAGTCGTTCACCGCGGCCGGCTTCAAGCTGGTCGGCGTGAACTCCGGCCTCCCCGCCGCCGCCCCGCCACCCGACTGGCTCCCGTACGTCAACAAGATCATGACCTCGAACGACGGCCAGGCCCCTGACATCGTCGTCTCCGTGATCGCGGGCACCAAGTTCAACGTCGGCCTGTACTCGGCGCTCAAGCGGGCCGGTTACCAGGGCGTGCTGACGGACGCGACCAGCTACGACGCCGCCATACTCAAGGACAAGGCCAGCGCGCAGGCCCTGGAGGGCGTGCTCGCCGCGCCGATGTTCGAGCCGTTCGAGTCCGCCGCCCCCGAGATCGCCCAGTTCAGGCAGGACGTCGAGAAGGTCGCGCCGGGCGCGGTGCCGACCCAGCACATGGCGATCGGCTACTGGGCCGCCGACATCTTCCTCGACATGCTGACCAAGACCGGCAAGGACCTGACCAGGGAGAAGTTCCTGGCCACGGGCAACGGCTCGTACCTGTACGAGAACGCCGGATTCGGCAGGATCCAGTACCCCCGGGACCACACCGAGCCGAGCGGCTGCGGCGCCCTGGTCAAGCTGGAGAACGGCGCCTTCCAGGTCGCCAAGAGCATGAAGTGCTTCGACAACGTGCCGCTCAAATGATCCTTGGCTATGTGCTCAGCGGCCTGGTCACCGGAGCAGTCTTCGCGATCATGGGATCGGGCCTGACGCTGTCGTACGCGGCGACCGGGGTGTTCAACTTCGCCCACGGCGCCGTCGGATTCCTGTCCGCCCTGCTGTTCTACGAGCTCAACGTGGCCGCCGGGCTGCCCGCGTGGCTGTCGGCCCTGGTCGCGGCCGGGCTGTTCGCGCCCGCGCTCGGCTATGTGCTGCACAAGAGCATGTTCCGCGGTCTGGCCCAGGCGGGGGAGACCGCGCAGATCGTCGCCACGATCGGGCTCACGATCGCGCTGCCCGCGCTCGGCCTGCTGGTCGTGGACCTGGCCGGGCTGCCGCCCGCGGACGCCACCTCGCTGCCGCGCGGCGTCGGGCCGCATCCCGCCGGGTCCTTCGAGCTGATGGGCGTCCCCCTGGACACCGACCAGCTCATCACGTTCTGCTTCTCGGCGGTGGCGGCGGCCGGGCTGTGGGCGTTCATGCGGCACACCCCGTACGGGCTGCGCATGCGGGCCTCCGTCGACCGCCGCCGGCTGGCCACGCTGCGGGGCATCGACGCCGACGCCACCTCCGCGCTGGCCTGGATGTTCGGCTCCGGCCTCGCCGGGCTGGCCGGGGTGCTGGCCGTGCCGGTGATCGGGCTGGACGCGACGGCGTACACCGTGCTGCTGTTCGCCTCGGCCACGGCGGCGGTGTTCGGGCGGCTGCGGTCGATCCCGTGGACGTTCGCGGCCGGGCTCGCGCTCGGCGTGGTCCAGAACCTGGTGGCCGGCTACACCGACTTCCTCCAGGAGGTCACCGGGCTGCGCACCGCCGTGCCGGTGATCCTGCTGTTCGCCGGCCTCGTGCTGCTGAACAGGTCACGCGCGCGCGTCGCGGGCAGCGCGGCCGAGGACGCGCCGCCGCCCGACCACCTGGCGGGGCTGCCGCCGTGGCGCCGGCGGCTGCCGTGGGCGCTGGGGCTGGCCGCGCTGCTGGCGTTCACCTTCACGGCGTCCGAGTACTACGCGGGCGTGGCCGCGCAGGGGCTCGTGCTGGCGCTGATCTTCTGCTCGTTCGTGGTGGTCACGGGGATCGGCGGCATGGTCAACCTGGCCCAGGCCGCGTTCGCCTCGATGGCGGCGCTGACCTGCGGGTGGGCGTTCTCCTCCGGGCTGCCGTTCATCGTGGCGATCCTGCTGGGCGTGCTGGCGGCCAGCGCGGTGGGGATGCTGGTGGCGCTGCCCGCGCTGCGGCTGGGCGGGCGGGTGCTGACGCTCGCCACGCTGGCCATGGCGCTGCTGGCCGACCAGGTGCTGTTCCAGGTGGACGCGTTCAGCAACGGGACGATCGGGTGGTCGCTGCCCGCGCTCGGGTTCGGCTTCGCGGACACCTCGGATCCGCGGGTGCGGGTGGTGGTGCTGCTCGTGCTGATCGGCGGGGTGGCGCTGCTCGTACGCAACCTGGAGCGGTCGGCGTCCGGGCGGGCGATCCTGGCGGTACGGTCCGCGCCCGCCGCGGCCACCACCTCCGGGCTGTCCGCGCCACGGACGAAGATCATGCTGTTCGCGCTGGCGTCGGCGATCGCCGGGCTGGGCGGGGTGCTGTTCGCGATCTCCAAGGGCTCGATCACCGCGACCGACCTGCCGGCCTTCTCCGGGTTCGTGTGGCTGGCCGTGGTGGTGCTGCAGGGGGTGCGCCGCATCGGCGGCGCGGTGCTCGGCGGGCTCGTCGCCGTCGTCGTGCCCGAGCTGCTGGCCAGCTGGGATCTGTCGGCGCACGTGGGGGCCATCCTGTTCGGGGCCGGGGGTGTGATCCTGGCCAAGCATCCCGACGGGGTGCTCACGCAGATCGCGGAGCTCCGCCACCGCCTTTCCGGGGAAGTGGCGGCACTCGCTGGGCGTGGCCCCACGGCGGAACGCGACCTCGCGCAGGAGCCGGTTCCCGGCCCTCGCCTGGTCGTGTCGGAACGCGCGCCCACAGAGCCAGCGGCGCCCACGGCGCCCACGGCTCCCATGGCGCCCACAGCGCCCACGGCTCCCACGGCTCCCACGGCTCCCACGGCGCCCGCTGGGTTCGCGGAGCGGGAGCGGCCGCTGTTCAGGATGGCGGGCGTCGTCGCCGGGTACGCGGACTGCACCGTGCTGCGCGGCGTCGACCTGGAGGTGCGACCGGGTGAGGTGGTCGCGCTGCTCGGCGCGAACGGCGCGGGCAAGTCCACCACCTGCGCGGTGGCGGCCGGCGACCTGCCCGCCACCAGCGGCCGGATCCTGCTGGACGGGACGGACGTGACCGCCTGGCCGGCCCACCGCAGGGCGCGGGCGGGCATCCTGCTCGCGCCGGAGGGCCGGGGCGTCTTCCCCGGCCTCACCGTGGAGGAGAACCTGCGGACCTGGCTGCCCGACCCCGCTGCCGCCTACGAGCGGCTGCCGAAGCTCGGGGAGCGGCGGGCCGTGCTCGCCGGCGCGCTGTCCGGCGGCGAGCAGCAGTTGCTGGCCCTCGCCCCCGCGCTGGTGCGTCCGCCCCGGGTGCTGATCGCGGACGAGGCGTCGCTCGGGCTGTCGCCGCTGGCGGTGCGGCAGGTGTTCGAGGTGTTCGCCGAGCTGCGTGCCCTCGGGGTGGCGCTGCTGCTGGTCGAGGAGAAGGCGTCGGAGGTGCTCGCGGTGGCCGACCGGGTGGCGTTCATGCGGCTGGGCCGCGTCACCTGGACGGGGCCGCGATCCGAGGTGGACAGCGAGCGGCTGACCGCCGCCTACCTGGGGGTGAGCTGAGTGCTGGCCGTCGATGGCGTGTCGGTGTGGTTCGGCGGGGTCAAGGCGCTGGACGAGGTGTCGTTCGAGGTGGACGAAGGCTGCGTCCAGGGCGTGATCGGGCCGAACGGGGCGGGCAAGACGACGCTGTTCGACGTCGTGTCCGGGCTGTGCCGGCCGAGCGAGGGGCGGGTCAGCCTGGCGGGCCACGACCTGACCCGCGTGTCCCCGGTCAAGCGGGCCAGGGCCGGGCTGCGGCGTACGTTCCAGCGGACGCAGGTCTTCGGGCGGCTCACCGTGGCCGACAACGTGCTGGCGGCGCTCGACTGGCACGGCGGCGGTGGCGGGCTCGCCGCCGACCTGGCCGGGTGGCCTGGCCGGCGGCGGCTCGAACGTGAGCGGCGCGAGCGCGTGGCCGAAGTGCTGGAGCTGTGCGGGCTCACCGGACTGCGCGACGCCTACGCCGCCGCGCTGCCCGTCGGCCAGCGCCGGCTCGTCGAGCTGGCCCGTGCCCTGGCCGACCGGCCCCGGCTGCTGCTGCTCGACGAGCCCACCTCGGGCCTGGACGCCGACCAGACCGTACGGCTCGCCGCGGCGGTCAGGGCGCTGGGCACGACTGTGCTGCTCGTGGAGCACGACATGGGCTTCGTCATGGAGACCTGCGATCGGATCGTCGTGCTCGACCTGGGCCGGGTGATCGCCACCGGCACCCCGGAGGCGATCAGGCAGGATCCGGTCGTCCGGGCCGCCTACCTGGGCTGAGCCTTACCTGGCTCGTGGGCTCGTGGGCTCGCGGGCTCGCGTTCGCGGGCTGGGCTTATGCGTGGCGTTCGGTGAACGAGAGGATCTGGCGCCAGGCGTCCTGGCAGGCTTCGGCCCACTCGCCGTACGAGCGGTCGAAGAACGAGTGCGGCGCGCCGTCGTAGAGGTGCGTCTCGTGCTCCGTGCCCACCCGGTCGAGCGCGGCCGTGTACGCGTCGAACTCCTCCGGCGTCGAAACCGTGTCCGCACCACCCCTGAGCAGCAGAATCGGCGCGCCGGGCCCCTCGGTCGGCGTCTCGATGGCGCGCAGCGCGCCGTAGAAGCCGATGCCGCCGGCCAGGCCGTTGGTCCCCTCGGTGGCCTGCCGCCACGAATGAGCGCCGCCCATGCAGAAGCCGACCGTGAACACGGGCCCGTCCAGCTCCTGCGTGGCCGCCACCGCGTCGGCCCTGACCTGGCCGGTCTGGAGCTGCTTGACGTGCGTCATGAAGTCGAAGTCGTCGCCCCGGTCGCCGCGGCCCGCCGTACGGCCGAAGTAGTCGATCGCGATCGTACGGAAGCCCGCCTCTGCGAACCGTACGGCGAGATCGCGGTAGAACGGGTGCAGCCCGCGAACGTCAGGCAGGATCACGACCGAGCGGCCGTTCGGCTCGGCGGGCTCGGCCCGGTAGGCGAGGAACGTGTTGCCGTCGGCCGCGGTCAGCTCGATCTGCTCGTGGGAGGCCACGTCGCCCTGGACCGGCGGTGCGGGCGGCCTGCTGTCAGTGGAATGGCACATGCGCCCAGCATGCCCGACGATGATCCCGGCTATCCCTCTTGTGGGCCCATCGGTGCGGTGTGTACGAGGGCGGACCCATCAGTACGGCCTGTTGTGGTGCACGGCCGTCAGTAGGGCGGGGCCGCGCGCAACGCCCGTACGAGATGGGCTCGTACCCGGGCCACGGCGGGCCTGGCCTGGGCGCCGGCGCGGACGGCGAGGTAGCCGGTGTTGATCGGCGCCTCTCGGGGCTCGGCCAGCGTCACGAGGGAGCCGGCGGCCAGGTCACGGCGGCACAGGTACGCGGGCAGGACCGAGACGCCCATGCCGGCCCGCACCGCGCACCGGCCCGGTCCTGACTGGCAGCCTAAGGTGGTGGTGGACGGCCGTCTGGCCACCGGCCAGAACCCGGCCAGCGCCGCCCCGCTCGCCGAGCGCGTCGTCGAGCTCCTCGCCGAACGGCGGGCCTGAGAAGCGCAATCGCCGCCGGATGGCGGTTGTGCGCCACGGGCTCGGCTTCGACCATCGAGGAGTAGCCGTCACCATCCCGTGGAAGGGACCCCGCATGGCATTCCACCGCAATCTCGACCCAGAGCTCCGCGCCGCGCTCGAAAAGTCGCCACTGCCGATGTTCGACCTGTCGAGCGTGACGCCGGAGGAGCTGGCCGGGCAGCGGGCGCAGATCAACGCCATGCTGGCCGCGGCGCCGTCCCCGGACACCGACGTGGTGATCGAGGACCGGCACGTGCCGGGGCCCGACGGCGAGCCCGACGTCCGCGTCCGGATCTACCGCCCGGCGCAGGAGGGTGCGGGACGGCCGGGGCTCTACTGGATCCACGGCGGCGGGATGATCATCGGTGTTCCCGAGATCGACGACGCGATGATGATCGATTGGGTCGAGCGGCTCGGCGTCGTGGCGGTGTCCGTCGACTACCGGCTGGCCCCGGACCACCCGCATCCCGCGCCGGTCGAGGACTGCTACGCCGGGCTGGTGTGGACCGCCAAGTCCGCGGTCGAGCTGGGCATCGACCCGGCCAGGCTGGCGGTCGGCGGCGCCAGCGCGGGCGGCGGGCTGGCCGCCGCCACCGTGCTGCTCGCCCGCGACAGGGGCGGCCCCGACGTGGCCTTCCAGCTCCTCGTCTGCCCGATGCTGGACGACCGCAACATCACCCCGTCCAGCCACGAGTTCGCCGAGGCCGTCGTCTGGGACAGGGCCGCGAACCTCTTCGGCTGGACCGCCCTGCTCGGCGACCGGATCGGCGGCGACGACGTGTCCCCGTACGCGGCTCCGGCGCGGGCCGAGGACCTGTCCGGGCTGCCGCCCGCGTTCATCGACGTCGGGGAGCTGGAGGTGTTCAGGGACGAGGACCTGGACTACGCCCTGCGGCTCTCGCAGGCCGGGGTGTCCACCGAGCTCCACCTCTATCCGGGGGCCTTCCACGGGTTCGACGGCATGGTGCCGGACACCGAGCTCAGCAGGCGGGCCAAGGCGGCCCGGCTGGCGGCGCTCAAGCGGGCTTATCGCCTCTGACGTTGGCGTGCAGGCGTACGAGCGCCAGGGCCAGGTGGGCGCGCAGGCGGCCGGCCGGGTCGGCGAGCGAGAAGCCCAGGACCGACTCCGCCCGCGCGATGCGCGCGGCCATCGAGCTGTGGTGCAGGTGCACGGCGGTGGCCGCGCCGCGGACCGAGCCCGCCAGGCAGAGCGCTCGTACGGCGGTCAGGGCCTCGTCGCCGAGCCGCGCCATCGCGCGGACGTCGGCCAGTTCGGCGATCGCGGCCTCCGGGAGGTCGGCGAAGAGCGCCAGCGCGCCCAGGTCCGACCAGCGCATCACCTGGTCGTGCGGGCCGGTGAAGCGCAGGGCCGTGCGCGCGCCCGCCCACGACTCGGCCGCGCGGGCGCCGGGCAACTCGGGCCCGATCCCGACCCTGGAACCCGCCGGCAACTCAGGCCCCAGCCCGGCCGGTCGTCCGGGTGCCGGCGTCAAGGGTCGTTCGGGGGCTGGCCGCGGCAGGGTGGTTGCGACCAGGATGGCCTGGGTGTCGCCGATTCTGGCGGTGCGGACCTGGTGGCCCATCGCGCGCAGGCCGGCGGCCGGTACGTCGCCGGGCAGCGCGATGGCCAGGGCCTGCAGCGGCGTGGACGGCGCGAAGCCGAGCAGGCGCAGCGCGCGGGCGCGCTCGGCCTCGCCGGTATCCGCCGACAGCGCCAGCTCCACCAGCGCCGGGTCCTGGCCCTGCCTGGCCAGCGCGGTGGCGCGTTCGAGGGTGACCTCGGCCGCGGCGGCGTAGCGTTCGAGGACGATCTCGTCGAGCCCGTGGGTGGGCCCCTCGCGTTCCATCCAGACGGCGCCGAGCCCTGAGCTCAGCTCGCGTACCGAAGCGGGCGAGCCCGTGGGTGAGCCGGAGGGCGTGCCGGCGGATGTGTCGGCCTGGCCGCCCGGGCTGGTGCGCGAGCGCCGGCCGGTGGCCGCGTCGAGCAGGCCGACCGGGCATTGGGCCAGCCGCGCCGTGGCGGCGAGCAGCACGGGCACGCTCACGTGGTCGCGAACGAGCGAGTCGAAGTAGGCGATGACCCGCACCGCGCTCTCCGCGTCGGCGTCGAGCGTGGAGAGCCGCAGCAGCAGTCCCTGCACACTCACCAGAGTAGATCGGTGCGCGGTGAACTGGCGACCGTACCAAGCGTGCGCTAGGTTGGGTGACGTGGATCTCGACTTCTCCCCGGCAGAGCAGGACTTCCGCGCCGAGGTTCGCGACTGGCTGAGCGCGCACGTGCCCGAACGACTCCCGTCCATGGACACCCCCGAGGGCTTCGCCGCGCACCGGGCCTGGGAGGCGGTGCTCGCCGAGGCCCGGCTGTCCGCCGTCTCCTGGCCCAGCAGGTACGGCGGCCGCGACGCCTCCCTGATCGAGTGGCTGATCTTCGAGGAGGAGTACTGGGCCGCCGGCGCCCCCGCCCGGGTCACCCAGAACGGCATCTTCCTGCTGGCGCCGTCCCTGATGCGCTCCGGCACGCCCGAGCAGCTCGACCGGTGGCTGCCCCGGATGGCGAGGGGCGACGACGTGTGGGCGCAGGCCTGGTCGGAGCCGGAGGCGGGCAGCGATCTGGCCGCCCTCACCTCCCGCGCCGAGCCCGCCCCCGGCGGCTGGCGGCTGTACGGGCACAAGACGTGGAGCTCGCGAGCCGCCTACGCCACGCACGGGTTCGGCCTGTTCCGCACGTCGGGGACGCGGCACAAGGGGCTGACGTACTTCCTGTTCCCCCTGGACGACGTCACCGTCCGGCCGATCGCGCAGCTCGACGGGCTGCCGGGGTTCGCCGAGCTGTTCTTCGACGGCGTGTACGTGCCCGACTCGATGGTCCTCGGCGAGACCGGTCAGGGCTGGCGGATCGCGATGGCCACCACGTCCTCCGAACGCGGCCTGGCCCTGCGCAGCCCCGGCCGCTTCCTGGCCACCGCCGACCGGCTCGTCGAGCTGGCCCGCTCCGCCGGTGATCCCGTGCTGGCCGATCGGGCGGCCAGGTGCTGGGTGGAGGCGGAGGCGTACCGGCTGCACACGTTCGGCACGGCGCGGCGGATCATGGCGGGGGCGGAGATCGGGTCCGCGGCCAGCATGGGCAAGGTCTTCTGGTCCGAGCTGGACCTGCGGATGCACGCCCTGGCCATGGAGCTGCTGGGGGATCGGGCGGGGGAGACGCCGTGGCTCGACGGGTTCCTGTTCTCGCTGGCGGGGCCTATTTACGCGGGCACGAACGAGATCCAGCGCAACATCATCGCCGAGCGCGTCCTGGGACTGCCGCGATGAGGCGCCTGGGGTCGTACCTCGCCGCGAGAAGGAGCCTGGTGTTGTATCCGGGGGTGCCGCGATGAACTTCGGGTTCACGGACGAGCAGGTCGCCCTGGGCGCGACCGTGCGTGACGTGCTGCGGGCGCACTGCCCGCCCGCCGCGCTGCGCGCCGAGCGCCGGCCCGCGTGGGAGCAGCTCGCCGCGCTCGGGTTCTTCGGGCTGCTGCTGCCTCCCGAGGCCGACGGGCTGGGGCTGGGGCTGGTCGACGTGCTGCCCGCGCTGGAGGAGACCGGGCGGGCCTGTCTGCCGGGGCCGGTCGTGGAGACCGCGGTGGTGGCGCCGTACCTGGTGGCGGGTGTGCCCAAGCTGGCCTCGGGCGCGGTGTGCGTGAGCGTGCTGCCACCCGGGCAGGCGTACGTCCCGGACGCCGACCTCGCGGACCTGCTGATCGTGGCCCGGCCCGGCGGGCTGCGGCTCGTGGCCGCGGAGTCCGTACGCCTGGAGCCCCGGGCTGGGGCGGATCCGTGCCGGCCGCTGTTCGAGGTGTCCTTCGAGGAGTCGGAGGAGCTGGGCGGCTCGCCCGTGGCCGCGCTGCGCCGGGCCACGGTGGCGACCGCCGCGCAGCTCGTCGGGGTCGCCAGAGGGCTGCTGGAGGTCACCGTCGGGTACGCGCGGGTGCGGACGCAGTTCGGTGCGGCCATCGGGTCGTTCCAGGCCGTCAAGCACCAGCTCGCCGACGTGGCCGTGGCCGCCGACTTCGCCGCGCCGCTGGTGTACCGGGCGGCCCTGGCGGTGGATCGGCCGACCGGCACCGCCGAGCGGGACGTGAGCGCCGCCAAGGCCGCCGCAGGTGAGGCGGCCGTCCTGGCGGCCCGGGTGGCGCTGCAGGTGCACGGGGCGATCGGCTACACCGAGGAGCTGGATCTGCGGTTCTGGCTGGCGCGGGCCTGGTCGCTGTCGGCCGCGTACGGCACCACGGCCGCACACCGCGAACGCCTGCGCACCGCGATCATCGGCGGCGACCTGCGGAGGTACCCGTGAAGTTCGGCGTGCCCCTCGGCCTGCTGCACCCGGCCGCCTGGAAAGACGTGGCGGTGGCGGCCGACGAGCTGGGGTTCGAGTCGGTGTGGCTGCCCGAGCATCTCATCTTCACCACCGACCTGTCGCTCGCCGTCTACCCCGGGACCTCCGATCCGGGGATCAAGCCGGCCACGCCGCTGTTCGACGCCCCCGCGTACCTGTGCTGGCTGGCCGCCCACACCTCCCGCGTCCGGCTCGGCACGGCGGTGCAGCTCCTCGCCCTGCGCCACCCCTTCGTGTCGGCCCGCGCGTTCGCCACCCTGGACGTGGTCTCGTCGGGCCGGGCGATCTGCGGGGTCGGCGCCGGGTGGTACCGGGGGGAGTGGGAGGCGGCCGGAGTCCCGTTCGGCACCAGGGGGGCCCGGCTGGACGAGGCGATCGAGGTGGTCAGGCGGCTCTGGAGTGAGCCGGTGGTCGCTCATACCGGGACGTTCTACTCCTTCCCGGAGGTCGCCTTCGAACCCAAGCCGGTGCAGCGGCGGCTGCCCGTGCTCGCGGGCGGGGAGTCGGCCGCCGCGCTGCGCAGGGCGGCCCGGCTCTGCGACGGGTGGATCAGCATGCCGCACACGATCGAGTCGATCAAACCGCAGCTCGACCGGCTCGGGCCGGGGGTGCCGGTGACGGCGCACGCGTATGAGCTGGCCTCTCCTGACGAGGTGCCCGCGTGGGCGGGGCTGGGGGTGGAGCGGCTGATCGTCCGGCCGTGGACGCGCAGCAGGGACGCGGTGTCCCGGCTGGCCGCGTTCGCCGCCGACTACGGCGTGGGCGGCTGACGCGGCTCCCGGTCCGGAAGGCGTCCTGTCGGGATCTGGCGCGGCTCATGGTCCGGATGGCGTCCCTTTGAGGTCTGGCGCCGCTCGCGGCCACGGGGTCTGGTGCCGCTCATGCGCGGTGGCGGCCTCCTCGGGCGCTGGTGGCGCCGACCAGTTCGCGGTCGTTCCGGTACGCGGGGAGCGTGGCGGCGCGGTGCCGGCGACCTCGCAGCGGGACGTCCTGGGCCGGGGACATCGCGTAGTCGTGCTGCGGCGTCTGTGCGGTCCTCGCGGCCGGGCGGCGGTGGCGGCGGCCACGGGACGGGAGATCGGCCGGATATGCGGTGATCTCTTCTGCGGGGCGTTCGTAGCGCCTGCGCCTTCCCTGGTAGGTGGCGCTGATGCCGGGAGCGTCCAGGATGTCCCCGCTCGACCGCCTGGCCGGGGCGAAGGCGTCGAACTCGCTGGTCGCCGCGGGGATGACGATGCGCTCGAACGGGCTGGTGTCCACGACCCGCTCCAGCGGCCCGGTGTCGAGGACGATCTCGAACGTCCCGGTCTCGTCGGTGAACTCGTAACGGCTCCGGTCGAAGTCGGGCTCGAAGGGGCCGGTGTCGAAGGCGGGCGTGAACGGGGCGGTGTTCTGACCGGTGCCCCGGCCCGCGCGGCTGCCGGTGGCGTGGCGGGAGGCGGAGTGGCGGGACGCGGAGTGGCGGGAGGCGGCGTCCGTGGCGAGGTCGAACGGCCTGGTGTCCAGGGACCGCTTCGCCCGCCGCGGCAGCCCGCCGCCCACGGCTTGGGCGGCGCCCATGGCCTGGACGGCGTCTGAGGTGGAGAGGGACTGGGTGGCGGACAAGGGCTGGATGGCGTCCGCGACGGTGGCCATGGGCTCGGTGAGGGTGCGGAGCTGGGCCGTACCTGCCGTGACGGCGGTGGCGGGTCGGCGGCGACGGCGGCGGTTCGCAGTCGACCTGGCCGGGCGCGGCGCGGTGCGCTCGGCGGCGACCGGTGCCGTGCGGGAGCGGCGGGTCTTGGCGACGGCGAGCAGCGCCAGCGCGGCCACCAGCGCCGAGCCGATCAGCGTGGGGGTGGAGACGTTCGGCAGCGGGCTGCCGGCCGACGCGTCGACGTGCGAGGGAAGGGGCTCGCCGGTCGCGGCCGTGGTGCCGGCGGTCGTCGGCTTGGCGTGCTTGCCCGTCTTGGCGGCCTTCCCGGCGGTCTTCCCGGCAGGGGAGCCGGTCGCCGAGGGAGTGGCGGCGGCGTCAGGGGCCTTCTTAGTGGTCTTCGCGCCGGTGCCGGACTTGGTGGCCGACGCCGGGCCCGAGCCCGTGCGCGGCGGCTGGCTGGGCTCGGTGCGGGAGGCGAGCGGCGCGTGCGCGGCGTCCTGCTGCGGGATCATCGAGCTGAGCGACTCGGGCAGCTGCAGCCGCCCCACGTCGCCGCCCGGCTCGGTCCTGGCGTCCTGCTGATCCCCGTAGTCGCCCTGGACGGACGCCTGCTCCTCGGCCTTCTTCTGGGCGGCCTCGTCCAGCCGGGACTTGATCCGCTCGGGGTAGCCGTACCCGACGACCTTGCTTGTGTCACGTTCCTTGCGCTTGGCGACGCCGCCGTCGATGTTCCCCTCGATGGTGTAGATCGTGTCGCCCTCGACCCGCGTCACGATGCCGACGTGGTCGATGTTGTCGATCTTGTTGGTGCCGCTCCAGTCGTAGAAGACGAACGCGCCGGGCTTGGGCGTCTTGCCCCAAGCCCCCTGCTCCTTGAACCACTTCGCGTGCGCCACCGTCCACGCGAACTGCCCGATCCACTCCTCGTAGCCGAGCTTGTGCGCCGCCCACGACAGGTACATGTCGCACCACGGGGCAGAGCTGTAGTCCGCGTCGAACTCGACGTTCTTGCCGTACCACTCGCCGAACTTGGTGTGCGCCCCGCCCTTCTCGGCGTAACCGAGCTGGCTCTCGAGCAGGTCGATGAACTTCTGGATCTCTGGCGTCATGGAAGTATTGGGGGAACCTTCCGGGCAAGACCGGGTTTATCCACGCATACCGGGGTACGGAGGGGAATCCCGGGACACATGTGACAAAACCGGAGGCTTGTCATCTTCCGTGATGAGCGAGGTTACCGTGCCGTAACACGAGGTCAGGCCCGCCCCAAGAGACGTTCAAGCCTCCTCTGAGAGCGAAATCGCAGGTCAGAGGTGTTGCCAGAAATGTCCGAACACAGGTGATTTAACCTGAAAAGATCTACCTAGGAGGATTGATCAGTAGCCTGCCCCGGTCAGCAGTCCCCCGTCCACCGTGAACTCGCTCCCCGTGCAGTAGCTGGCCCGGTCCGAGGCCAGGAAGGCGACGAGGTGGGAGACCTCCACGGGCTTGGCGAAGCGCTTGATGACCATGGATTTCATGAACGTCTCCGCGTCGACCTCCGCCATGATGTCCGGATCCAGGGCCATCGCGGTGTTGATCGCGCCGGGATGCACCGAGTTCACCCGGATCTTGAATTTGGCCAGCTCCCTGGCCGCCGACTTGGTGACGCCGCGGATCCCGAACTTCGAGGCCGAGTACGCCGACAGCCCCTCGGCGCCGATGAAGCCCTCGATCGAGGAGATGTTCACGATGGCGCCGCGCCCGGCCGCCTTCATCGGGTCGATCACCGACTTGACGCCCAGCCAGGTGCCCTTGAGGTTGACGTCGATCACCCGGTCGAAGTCCTCGGGCGACATATCAAGGATGCGACGAAATTTCAGGATCCCGGCGTTGTTGACCAGTACGTCCAGCTTGCCGTGCAGCTCCGTCGCCGTCGCCACGGCCCGCCCCCAGTCCTGGAGGCTGGTCACGTCGTGATGGACGTACGTCGCGCCGCTCTCCTCCGCCAGCGCCTTGCCCTCCTCGTCCAGGACGTCGCCGAACACCACCCGAGCGCCCTCCTCCAGGAACAGCCGGACGTGCGCCGCCCCCATGCCCCGCGCCCCGCCGGTGATCAGCGCGACCTTGCCGTCAAGCAGCCCCATAACGTCCTCCTGCCGCGACGGCCACGGCGGCCGCCTCCATGGAGCGGTAGACGGGGATCCCCGCCGCCGCCGCGATCCGCCGCACCTCGTCGTCGACGCCCGGAGGCGCGCACTCGCCGTTCCTGGTGACGAGGGTGATCCTGACGCCGGGCAGCGCCTCCTGCGCCGCCGCGACCGCCCGCGTGTAGGCGTACAAGGGCTCGGCCGTGTCCCCGTACGTGAAGAACGCCGGTACGTTCACATGCGCGACCACGTCACGGTACGGCCGCCGCCGGACGAGCACGTCGATCACCTCGGGCACCAGCCCGGCCCGGCCCAGCGGCCCCACCGGGACCTCCAGCGGATTGCCCGCCGCGACCACCCCGAGGCCGCGCAGGGACTCCAGCGCGTCGCCGGGCAGCGGATCGAGCCGCACGCCCGCCAGGTCGAAGGCGTCGGCGGCCAGGACGCTCGCGCCGCCGCTCGGCCCCACCACCAGCACCCGCTCCCCGGTGGTGACCCGCGAGCCGTGCGCCTGGAAGAACGCCAGCACCCCGATCAGGTCGTCCTGGCTGGTCACCAGCGCCGCCCCCGACTGCCCGGCCACCGCCTCCCAGATCCGCCGGTCGCTCACCAGGCCGCCCGTGTGGGAGGCGGCCGCCTGCTGGCCCTGCCCGCTCCGCCCGCCGACCAGCAGCACCACGGGCAGGTCCGCGGCCCGCAGCGCCTCGTACAGCTCCCTGCCGTCGCGCGGATCCTCCAGGTAGAGCCCGACGGCCCGGGTCTCCTCGTCGCGGGCCAGCCAGCGCAGCAGCTCGGCCGGGGTCACGTCGGCCGAGTTCCCGACCGTGACGACCCGGCTGAACGCCAGTCCGCGCCGCTCCCCGACCTTGATCACCTCGCCCGCGAGCCCGCCGCTCTGCGAGATCAGGGCCACCGATCCGGCGGGGCCGACCCCGCCGCCGACGAACGTCTGACGTCCCCGGGGGCAGTAGACGCCCATGCAGTTGGGCCCGAGCAGCCGCGTCCCCGCCGCTCTGGCGGCCTCGGCCAGCTCGCGTTCGAGCCCGGGGTGCCCGGCCTCGCCGAACCCGCCGCTCATCACCTGCACGAACGGCACCCCGTACGCCTGACGTACCACCTCGGCGCATCGCTCGGCGGGGACGGCCACGAGCGCGTAGTCCACGTCCGCCCGCGCGAGCGAGGGCACGGCGGGGACCCCGGACACCTCGCTCGCGGTGGGGTGCACCGCCACCAGCGGGAGGCCCGTGGCGCGGTAGAAGCCGAGGAACATGTTCCCGAAGTTCGGCCGGGTCGTGGAGGCTCCGACGACGGCCACGGCCCTGGGCTCGAAGAGCGGCAGCAGGTCACCGGGCGGCCGGGCCGCCGGGCGGGCGGGAGCCTGGCCGGGCAGGTGGCGGGCGTCGACGGCCACGACGCCGGAAGGGCCGGCGATGACCGGGTTCAGCTCGAACTCGCCCAGCTCCAGCCGCTCCCACAGCCCGCCGGGACCACCGGCCGCCATCAGCAGCTTGACCACCGCGTCCACGTCCACGGGCGGGCCGCCGCGATGGCCGTCCAGGAGCGCGGCCCCGCGCAGGGAGCCCAGCATGTCGCGTGCGTCCTGCTCCGAGATCGGGCAGAGGCGCAGCGCCGTGTCCCGCAGCGCCTCCGCCCACACCCCGCCAAGCCCGGTGAGCAGCACCGGGCCGAACGCGGGGTCGCGCACCAGGCCCACGATGAGCTCCACGCCCGCGTCGGCCTGCTCTTCCACCAGGAACCCCGCGATCGTGGCCGGCACCTTGGCGGTCATGGCGCGCGCCGCCGCCGGGAGCTCTCGCGCGGTGAGCCCGAGCGCGACGGCCCCGGCGTCCGACTTGTGCACCAGGCCGGGCCCGAACGCCTTCAGCACCAGCGGCTCCGACAGCTCCGCCGCCGGGCCGAAGTCGAGGTCGCGCACCACGAACCCGCGCGGCACCGGCACCCCGGCCTCCCGCAGCATCGCCTTGACCTCATGCTCGTACACGTGCTCGGCCGCAGATGCCGCGCCCTCGTGTTCGCCCAGGCTCACGGATGCCGCGTCTTGGTGTGCGTCCGGGCTCGCGGATACCGCGCCCTCGTGCGTGCTCTCGTCCGCGCTCACGCGAGGAGGTGCCCGTGGCGCTCGCGGATCTCCCTGCGCAGCAGTTTGCCCGGCCCGCCGGAGGCGTCCTGCGTGTGCGGCAGCTCATCGGCCACCACGATCTGGTCGGGCCGCTGATGCGCGGGCAGCGTGTCGGCCAGCGCGAGCGCCAGCTTGGACGCGTCCAGCGAGTGACCCGCACGTGGCACGACGGCCAGCAGCACGCGTTGCTCCGGTGCCCCCTCAGGCACGCCCACCGCGCCCGCCTCGGCGACCCCGTCCAGCGCCGAGGCCGCCTCCTCGATCACGACCGGCTGCGTCCAGACGCCGTTCTTGATGATCGAGTCCTCCCGCCGCCCGTGCACGCGCAGCACGCCGTCCGCGGACAACGTCCCGAGATCGCCCCCGACGTACCACTCTCCGCGCATCACCTCCGCGGTCTTCTCCGGCAGCCCGTCGTAGCCGGTCATCCGATGCGGCCCGGCCAGGTTGATCTCGCCGACCTCGTCGATCACCAGGTCGCCGCGCGGGCCGGTGACGCGCACCGCGTTCCCCATGCGCGCGCGCCCGGACGACCCGAGCGGCGTGGAGCCGTCGTCCACCCGTCCCATGCACGTGTACGGCGCCTCGGTCTGGCCGTAGTACGAGAACACGCCCGCCTGCGGCAGCCTGGCCTTGATCCGGTCGAGCATGGTCGCGGTCAGCGGCTCGCCGCCCAGCATGATGACCTGGAGCGACGAGAGATCCACGCCCTCGTGGTCCGCCGACCCGAGCAGCGCCGAGTAGAACGAGGGGATCTGCGACACGTGCGTGACCCGTTCGCGGGGGACGACGCGCAGGAAGTTCGCCGGGCCCCAGTCCTGCTCCAGCACCAGGCGCATCCCGGCGTAGAGCGCGGGCCCGACGATGGCCGGGAACCCGATGCCCCAGATGATCGCGCCCGTGCCGAACACCGAGTCGGGCCCGCGCGGCACGTCGAGCCAGATCTGGGCCGTGGCCAGCGACGACGCGTGCGTGTGCACGACGGCCTTGGGCAGCCCGGTCGTCCCCGAGGTGTAGTAGAGGGCCAGCGGGTCGTCGTACCAGCCGCTCAGCGGCGGCTCCGCGTCGGAGTCCGCGGTCAGGTCCTTGGCGTCGATCCACGTGGTCACGCCGGGGAGCGACCCCCTGATCTGCTCGACCACCTGCGCGACCGTCGAGTCGTACACGAAGGCCGTGCACCCCGACGCCGCCACCACGTCGCGCAGTGTCTCCACCGGCCAGTACGGGTTCAGCGCCGCCGTGACGGCCCCGATCTTGGCCTGGGCCAGATAGACCTCCGCCACCTGGAGCGTCTCGTTCAGCAGCGCCGCGACCCGATGCCCCGGGCCGATGCCGGCCGCGAGCAGGGCGTTGGCACGGCGGTTGACGCTGCGGTTGAGCTCGTCGTAGGTGAGGCTCTGTTCGCCGCAGTACGTGAGCGCCACCCGGCCGGGCGTGCGCAGCGCTCCGGCGGTCAGGATCGCGTGGCCGTAGTTGCCGTAGGGTGATCGCGCCATGGGGGGTGCCTCCAGGTCAGAGGGGCGAATAGAGCACGAAGACGTTTCCTGAGGGATCGCGCAGCACGGCCCGCGTCTCGTGCGGCCCTTCCTCCGGCTCCCGCACCACCTCGCCGCCGCGCGCCGTGAGCTCCCGTACGGCCAGGGTCACGTCGTCCACCTTGTACGACGGCGCGGCCGAGGCGGTGACGTGCTCGGCGGGCCCGGCCAGCGCCACGGTGACCCCGCCACCGTCGAGCGCCGCGAACCTGTCGCCGTCGCGGAACTTCACCGGCAACCCGTAGAAGGCGATCGCCTCGTCCAGGTCGGTGACGGGGATCAGCACGTTTCCGAGCCTCACGCGGGCCTCCAATGCGGTAGTCCGTCGATGAACGTCACCCGCACCGGCAGCCCGATGCGTACCTCTTCCTGCGGGCACCCCACCACGTGCCCGAACGCCCTGACGTCTTCCCGCAGGTCCACCCACGCCATCACGTACGGCTCGCGGCCCGCGTAGCCGGGGGCGAACGAGCGGTGCACGACGGTGTACGTGTGCACCACGCCCTCGCCCGGGACCGGCTCGAAGACGAGCTCGCCGGCGCACCGGGGGCAGGCCGCCTCGGGGAGGCAGCTGCGCCTGTCGCAGGACGTACAGCGCTGGATGACCAGCTCGCCGCGCCCAGAGGTGTCACCGCTCATCGCTGCCAAGCTAGCGCACGCTTGGTTGCCCGGCAAGGGACGGCACCCGCCAAAGCGGCCGGGCTAATCGGCGAGCTCGCCGGAGGGCGGGACAAGGCGCTCATCCAGGAGCTCGCCGTCCGTCGAGCCGGTCGTAAGCACAGTCGCGGGCCCAGCGGTAAGCGCGGTCGTGGGCTCGTCGGACGACTGGCCCAGCGGCTCGTCATTGGGCTCGTCGGACGGCTGGGCGAGCGGCTCGTCCGGAGCCGTCGATCCCGACAAAGCGGGCGTACTCTGCTCCGGGCTGGGCGTGGGAGCGGTCGTGGTCGGTGCTGTCGTGGCCGAACGGGTCGGGGTAGGGGTGGCGCAGGCGGGCCCGTCCATGGCCGCCTCGCTCACCTGAGGCCCGTTGGCCGCCGCCGGTTCGGTCATGACCAGGATCCCGACATAGGCCCGTTCGCCGCACGCCACCCTCGCCGGGGAGTGCGTGACGCCGACGGTGTAGGCCGTGCTGCCGCTCAGGGTGCGCGTCTCCCTGCGCACCGTCCTGGCCGCGCCCTCCTCCCCGTCCCGCCGCGTGTACGAGATCCGCAGCCGTACCGGCCCGGTGCCGTCCGCCGCGACCTGGATCGTGCCCGCCGTGCCGGTCCACTGGGCGATGCCGGCCGCGCGCACGGCAGGTTGCGGCACGGAGGTCCCGCCCTGCTGCCGAGTGGGCAGCGGCGGGGGCGGCGACGAGGTGGGAAGGGGCGGCGGCGGCGTGTCCGACGGCCTGGCGGTCGTGCGCCTGGGCGCGGGGGCCGTCGTGCTCGGGCTGGGCGTCTCGGCGTCGACGGGGGAGGGGTCGGCCTGGCTGTCCGTCTTGGGCGGCGGCATCAGGATCGTGCCGGGCCCCGGCGGCATCCGGCCGCCGGACAGCATGAGCGCGATGGCCACGGCGACCACCGTGGCGGCCGCGACCCACAGGTGCGGCGGCAGCCGCGACATCGTCAGCATCCGCTCGCGTACGGTGGGCGGAGCGCCCGCCGCGTGGTCGGTCCTGGCCAGCGGGAAGCGCAGGGCGAGCAGCGTGGCCAGCTCCGCCAGGTGCCGCCGGCCGCGTTTCTCCCAGTCGGGGCCGTACCCGGCGACCGCGTCCTCCTCCACCTCGGCGGCGAACTGCCTGGCCGAGGCGTACCTGACCGCCGGGTCCTTGGCCAGGCCGCGCTTGAGCAGGTCGCGCAGCGTATCCGGAACGACCTCCAGCGGCACCGGCTCCACCAGGTGCTGGTCGCGCACCGCGGGCACGTCCAGCTCGCCTTCCCGGTCCTCCTTGTACGCCCGGTAGGGCGGCCGGCCCCTGACCGCCTCGAACAGCACGCACGCCGCCGCGTACAGATCCGCCGGCGGCCCCGTGCTGCCCTGCGTCCACAGCTCGGGCGACATGTACTCGGGGCTGCCCGCGGGCACGCCGGGCTCCTCCGCGTGCACGACCACGCCGAAGTCGGTCAGCTTGCTGGTGCCGTCCGCCTGGACCAGGACGTTCTCCGGCTTGACGTCGCGGTGCGGGACGCCCTTGTCGTGCACGGCGGCCAGCGCGAGCAGCGTGCTCTTGAGGATGGCGAGGGCGGCCTCCGGGCTGGTCCTGCCGTGCTCGGCCAGCAGCGTGCGCAGTGACACGCCGTCCACCAGCTCCATGACCACGGCGGCCCTGGTGGGGGTCTCGACGTACTCGTAGAGCCTGATGACGTTCTGGTCGTCGATCTCGACCAGCTCATGGGTGTCGGAACGGTAGCGATCCATGAACTCGGTGTCCCTGCGCAGGGTCGCGTTCAGGTATTTGATCGCCACGTAGGCGCCCGTCGACTGATAGGTGGCGAGGAACACCCGGCCGGTGCGGCCGGAGCCGAGCTGGCGTACTTCGCGGTAACCAGGGACCAAGTTCAACCCCCATAAGCGGCCTCTTGGGTCTGACGGTCTCACCCGGGGTGCTGGTTGTCACGACTGCAGATATTTCGCCCGACGTTAGACCGAAATGACGCTGTGTGTCGGGTGTATGCTGAGCCGAGCCGGAATACCAAGCAAGCGCTCGGCTAACTATGGAGGTCGCTCGTGGAGCGTGTGGCCGTGCTGGTGATGGAGATGCAGAGGGGCGTCGTCGGCGATCTCACGAAATTTCCCGATCTGGTGGCCGCCTGTACGCGCCACGACGTCGTGGCCAACACCGCCCGGCTCCTCCACACGGCCAGGTCGGCGGGCCTGCCGGTGATCCACTGCACCGCCGCCTTCCGCCCCGGCCGGGCCGGGTCCCACACCGGCAACTGCCCGTTCATCGTGTCCCTGCTCAAGGATCCGGGCCACATGCTGGAGGGCACGCCCGCCGTCGAGGTCCTCCCCGAGCTGCGGGACGACGGGGACCTGGAGAGCCGCCGCCACCACGGCTTCTCGCCGTTCACCGGCACCGCGCTGGACATGACGCTGCGCTCGCTCGGCGTCTCCGCCGTGGTGGCCGCAGGAGTGTCGCTCAACCTGGGCATTCCGGGCCTGGCCCTGGAAGCGGTGAACCTGGGCTACCGGGTGACCGTGGTGAAGGACGCCGTGGCGGGGATCCCGGAGGACTACGCGCAGGCCGTACTGAAGAACACGATCAGCCTCCTCGCCACCCGCACGAGCACGGCGGACCTGGTCGAGGCGTGGAAATGATGGACGGCCTGCGCCTGGACGGGCGCGTGGCCGTGGTGACGGGCGGCGCGGGCGGGATCGGGTCGGCGATCGCCGCGGACCTGACCGCGCTCGGGGCGCGGGCAGTGCTCGCGGACGTGGACCTCCCCGCCGCGGAGAAGGTGGCGGCGGGCCTGGCCGGAGCGCGGGCGCTGGCCGTGGACCTCGCCTCGCCCCCGTCCGTCGAACGCTTCTGCGAGGCGGTCGGGCCCGTGGACGTCCTGGTGCACAACGCCGGAGTGTCGGTCGTGGCGGCGTTCACCGAGAGCGATCCGGCGGACTGGGACCTCATGTGGCAGGTCAACCTGCGCGGGCCGATGCTGCTGACCAAGCTGCTCCTGCCCGGGATGATGGACAGGCGGTGGGGGCGGCTGGTGTTCGTCTCCTCCGACGGCGCGCGGGCCGGGTCGGGCGGCGAGGGGGCGTACGCGGCGACCAAGGCCGGGCTGTTCGGGCTGGCCAAGACGCTCGCCCGCGAGGCGGCCCGCCATCAGATCACCTCCAACGTCGTGTGCCCAGGACCCACGGACACGCCCATGCTCCGGCGGATCTCCGATGCCGAGCCAGGGCTCGTCGACAAGCTCGCCCGCGGCATCCCGCTGCGCCGCCTCGGCACGCCCGCCGACGTCGCGGGCCTGGTCGCCTACCTCTGCACGGATCGCGCCGCCTACGTCACCGGCCAGACCCTGTCGGTGAGCGGCGGCGTGACCATGCACTAGCCGGCCGTGCTGTCACAGCGCGTTGTAGACGGCCTCCACCAGGCGGATGCCGCGCAGGTTGCCGGAGATCGCGTTCGCCATCTTGTTCATGACGTAGCCGATGGCCAGGCCGCGTCCCGGGTCGCCCAGGCCGATGGAGCCGCCCATGCCCGAGTGGCCGAACGCGGTCTGCGACGGCATCAGGAACGTGACCGACGGCCGCATGTAGCCGAGCCCGAACGAGGTGTCCAGGAGCAGCACCCGGTCGGGCCCGCTGACCCGCGGCCGGACGGCGTCCTCAAGGGTGCCGGGGCGCAGGACGTCGCCGCCGACCAGCGAGCGGTAGAAGCCGGCCAGGCCCCTGGCCGTGGCGACCACCCCGGCGGCCGGCCAGCCGGCGCGCAGGATGACCGGGTTGTTCGCGCCGCCCTTGAGCAGGTGGATGCCGGGGTTGCCGAGCGCGCGGTTCATGAGGCTCTGCGGGTCGAGCGCCGCCTTGGTCATCTCGGCCAGGACGTCCCGCGCCCGTCGTCCGTCACCGGCCGCCGCCCCGTCTGCCTCGGTTACCGGGGGTGCGGGCTCTTGGCCGTCGCCGGTCCTGGCGACCTGGGGCCTGTCGCCCGCCTTGAGCCGGGCGGCGCGGGCGATCACCGTGTCCGGCGCCCCCACCCACAGCTCCAGCCCCAGCGGCCCGGCGATCTCGGCGGCCACCAGCTCGCCCACGGACTTCCCCGTCACCCGCCTGATCACCTCGCCCACCAGGAACCCGTACGTCAGCGCGTGATACCCGTGTGCCGTCCCCGGCTCCCAGATCGGCGTCTGCCGGGCGAGCCTGGCCGCGATGGCGGCGTGGTCCTCGAACTCCTCCACCGGCACCGGCTCCTCGATCACCGGCAGCCCAGCCTGGTGGGTGAGCAGGTGCTCGACGGTGATCGCCCCCTTGCCCCCGGCCGCGAACTCCGGCCACACGTCCGCGACCGGCGCGGCGACGTCCACCAGCCCGCGCTCGGCGAGCTGCAGCAGCACGGTGGCGGTGATCGCCTTGGTGCAGGAGTAGGCGAAGGCCGGGGTGTCCTGCTCCCAGGACCGGCCGGTGTGCCGGTCGGCGACGCCGCCCCACAGATCCACGACCAGCTCGCCGTCCAGATAGACGGCGAAGGCGGCGCCCAGCTCCTCGCCGTCGGCGAAATGCCGCTCGAACACCTCGCGTACACGGGAGAACCGAGGATCGCAGTGCATCAGACCTCCGCAGGGGAAGGAAGCGCTTACTTGGTTCGCAAGCCTAACAACTGGGGACGATTCGGCCCAGACGATCAGCGTGGCACCCTCAATCTCCTCACCCCTGCCGTGGTGCTCGACGCCCTGCGCAGCGCCACCACGGGCGAGGTCTTGAGTCTGGCCATGCCGATCAGGGGCGCCACCTCCTCACCCGCTCCCACGACGGTCCCGCACCTGCCGGGCCGCCCGCTGCCGCAGCACTTCATGTCCGTGGACGGCGCCGACTACGCGGCCGGCGCCCGTCCGATCGGCGAGGGGCTGAGGGTGGCCGACGACGCGCTCATCGTCACTCATCACGGCACCACGACCCACATGGACGCCCTGTGCCACATGTGGTCGGGCGACGAGCTCTACAACGGTCATCCGGCCGCCCGGGTCCGCTCGTACGGGGCCACCAGGTGCGGCATCGAGCACGTGGGCGGGGTGGTCGCCAGGGGAGTCCTGTTCGACGTGCCCCGTCACCTCGGGCTCGACCATCTGCCGGCCGACTTCAGGATCTCCGCCGAGCTGCTGGCCGAGCTGGGCACGCCGCGGGCGGGAGACGCGGCGGTGATCCGTACCGGCTGGCCGTTGGTGTGGGGGCGGTCGCACGAGGAGTACTGGTCGGGACAGCCGGGGCTGTCGGCGGAGGCGGGCCGCTGGCTGGCCGCGCACGACGTCTCGGTCGTGGCCTCGGACAACGCCGCGATCGGCGGCCTGAACGCCCGGGGCCTCGCCGACGAGGGACTGGCCGACGATCTGCACCTGATCCTGCTCCATCGGCACGGGATCCACCTGGTGGAGATGCTGTGGCTGGAGGAGCTGGGGGCGGCGGGACGTACGGAGTTCGTGTTCGTGGCGGCGCCGCTCAGGATCGAAGGAGGCACGGGCAGCCCGATCACTCCGCTGGCCATCCTGTGACCGCGCTCCGAGCGCCTCAGCCCGTAGGCCAGGTCACCGGCAGGCTGCCGACCCCGTACACCGCGGCGTTCTCCTTCAGGGACACGCCGGCGGCGGGGACGGCCAGCCGCAGATCAGGGAAGCGCTCGAACAGGGCGCGATAGCCGATGCGCAGCTCGATCCTGGCGAGCTGCTGGCCGAGGCACTGGTGCACGCCGTGGCCGAACGACAGATGCCGCCGCGCCTCCGGCCGGTCGAGCCTGAGCTCCTCAGGGTCGTCGAACGCGGCCGGATCGCGGTTGATCACCGGCAGGGACAGCGCGACCGTCTCGCCCGCCCGTACCAGCTCGCCGGCCACCTCCACGTCCTCCAGCGCGGTACGCAACGGCGCGCCCAGATGCAGGATGGACAGCCAGCGCAGCAGCTCCTCCACCGCCTCGTCCCCGAACTCCCGCTCCCGCCGCCCTTCCCGGAGCAGCGCGAACACGCCCAGGGCGAGCATGTTGGCGGTGGTCTCGTGCCCGGCGACGAGCAGGATGAGGGCGACGTTCGTCAGCTCCTCGACGGTCAGCTCCGCCTTCAGCCCGCCGATCAGGTCGTCGTCGTCCGGGCTCTTGCGCCGTACGAGCTCGGCCAGGTACGCGGTCAGCTCCTTCAGCGCGACGGGACCCTCAGGACTCGGGGTGACGATCCTGGTGCTGTGGCGCTGGAAGAAGTCGTGGTCGGCGTACGGGACGCCGAGCAGCTCGCAGATCACCAGGGACGGGATCGGCAGCGCGTACGCGGTGACGAGGTCGGCGACCGGGCCCGCCTGCTCCATGGCGTCCAGCCGCTCGGCCGCGATCCGCTCGATGCGCGGCTCCAGCAGGCGCATCCTGCGCACGGTGAACTGGCCGGTGAGCAGGCGGCGGTAGCGCGTGTGCGCGGGCGGGTCCATGGCGGCGAAGAAGCCGGGCGGGGCCGGGCTGGCGACGCCGCCTGGGCGTACGGAGTGCAGGACGACGTGCTTGAGCTCCTGCCGGGCGCTGAACCTCGGGTCGCTCAGCACGGTACGGGCCGCCGCGCTCGTGGTGGCCAGCCAGCCCAGGTGCCCGTCGGCGAACTCCAGGCGGCTCATCGCCGGCAGGCCGCGCAGCTCGGGCGGCGGGTCGAAGGGGCAGCGCGGGTCTCGGTGGATGGGAAGTCGCATAATTATGAGAGTAGACTCCTATTTAGAAGTTGTATAGCGAAAAACAGTCATCTCTCGAAAGTGGACGTGTGCGCCGCGGACCCGGAGAATAGGCGGACATGGACGAACGACCGGGCTTGCGCGAGCGGAAGAAGGCCAAGACCAGGGCCTTGATCCAGAAGGAGGCGCTGCGGCTGTTCCGCGAGCAGGGCTACGCCGCCACGACGGTCGAGCAGATCGCCGAGGCGGCGGAGGTGGCGCCCAGCACGGTCTTCCGCTATTTCGCGACAAAAGAGGATCTGGTGCTGGTCGACCAGTTCCCGCCCTTCATGGACGCCCTCCAGGCGGTGCCGCCCGACGTCGGTCCCATCCGCGCCGTGCGGATGGCCATGAAGGCTGTGACCGAGGCGCAGACGCCGGAAGAGCGGGCCGAGGGGCTGGCGCGGGAGATCCTCATGCTCACGGTGCCCGAGCTCTGGGCGGCGAGCCTGGAGAACGTCACCGGAGTGGTGCGGACCATCCAGGGGCAGCTCGCGGCGCGCGAGGGGCGCGCTCCGGACGACCCGGAGATCCGCAACGTCACGGGGGCGATCATCGGGGTGCTGTTCGCGGTCTGGTTCGAGTGGGTGAAGGATCCCGGCATGGACGCGCCCGCCCAGCTCGACCAGGCCTTGGAGCACCTGGAGGCGGGGCTCCCGCTGCGCTGATCAGGCGCCCGGGTAGTTGCCGCCGCCGTGGGCGGCGTCCAGGGCGTCGTAGTCGGGGGTGAAGCCGCGTTTGGGGATCTCCGGTACGAAGGCCACACGCCGCGGCTTCTTGTACGACGCCAGCACCGTCTTCACGTGCTCGATGAGATCGTCTTCCGTGACGGTGGCGTCCGGTTTGAGTGCCACGACGGCCTTGACCGACTGGTGCCAGGCGGGGTCGGGCACGCCGATGACGGCCGCGTCCGCTACGGCGGGGTGTGATTTGAGGGCGCGTTCGACCTCGGCCGGGTAGATGTTCTCGACGCCCGACTTGATCATCCGGAGCTTGGGGCCGATGAACGTGATCGTGCCGTCGGGCTCGCGGCGGCCCAGGTCGCCGGTGTGGTGCCAGCCGTACAACGACTTTTCAGCATTTAAGTCGGGCCGGGCGAAATATCCGGAAAAGAGGGTCTTGCCGCGGGCGCAGATCTCCCCGGCCTCGCCCGCCGCCACCTCGGCGCCGTCGGGCCCCAGCAGGCGTACCTGGACCAGCGGGCTGGGCCGCCCCGCGAACCCCGCGCCGCCCTGCGCCAGCCCCAGGAACGTGAGCATCCCGCCCACCTCGGTCTGGCCGTACCCGCCCATCTTGGACCGGCACCAGGGGGAGTCGTCCACGGTGATCATGCCGTCCCACTCGGCGGAGTGCGCGACGAACCGGAGCGACGACAGGTCGTACTTGCCGCCCGCGTTCGCCTTCGCCACCGCGTCGATCATCTGCCCGAACAGGAACGCCTGCGTCACCCGCTCCGCGTCCACCAGGCGGCAGAGCTCCTCGGCGTCGAAGGCGGGCATGAAGACGTTCGTGCCGCCGATCTGGAGCGTGGCCAGGCAGAACATCATGGTGCCGACGTGGAAGAGCGGCCCGTTGTTCAGGAAGGTGAAGCCGGGCTCCATCTGGCGGACCACGAGGAGCGAGGTCGCGTGCGCGAGGAGCGCGGCGCTGCTGAGCAGGGCGGCGCTGGGCCGGCCGGCGAAGGCGGCGGTATAGAGGGCCAGGGCCGGCTCGGTGTCCGCGACCTCGGGGAACTCGCCCGGCGTCCCGCTCGCGACCAGCCGTTCGTACTCGGCACCCGCCTGCACCCAGGCCCCCGCGCTCGTCCCGGGACGCGCGTGGAGCGCGGTGGTGGCGTCCGACGGCTCCCAGACGACGACGGCGGGGGACAGGTCGGACAGGACGAAGCGGAGCTCGTCCTCCGCCTGGCGCCAGTTGGCCGGGCAGAACACGGCACCCAGGCGCGAGCAGGCCAGCAGCAGCTCCAGCACGGCATGTGAGTTCTGCCCCAGCCAGAGCACCCGATCACCACCCGACACCCCCTGCTCCGCCAGCGCGGCGGCGAGCCGGCTCACCCGGGCGTCAAGCTCCGGGTACGTGAGCCGCACGCCCCCGTCCACCACCGCCACGACCTGGGGACGGCTGCGGGCGTGGTCGGCGACGACGTCTGACAGAGACAGACTGTGAATCATCTGGGCCTCCGGCGGGGGGTGTGGCACGGGTGTCAGGCGAAAGCCGGCATGACTTCCGCGGCGAAGAAGCGCATGACCTGCTTCATCTCCTCCAGCGGCATGGGCCGGGTGCTGCCGAAGTCGCAGAGCAGGTTCGAGAATCCGGCGTCCTTGAGCAGCGCGATCTGCTCGATCACCCGCTCCGGGTCCCCGATCACCTCCAGCTGCTCCCACCGGAAGTCCGCCGACACCGAGCCGCCCTTGAGGTAGCGGTCCTGGTAGTACTCGAAGCCCTGCGCGGCCCGTCCGGTCTTCGGGTCGATGGGGGCGCTGCGCTCGTTGAAGATGCGCGAGCGGTCGAAGGACGCCTCGAACCTGGCCTGGTCCGCGCGCGCCTGCTCCAGCGTCGGGGCGACGTACACGCTGCGGGCCACCACGAGCTCGGCCCCGTCGGGGTGCCTGGCCTGCGCGGCCGTCTCCCGCCAGGTCTCCGCCGCCCTGACGACCTTCCTGAACGTCGCGGCGGGATCGGCCAGGATGGGCAGGCCGCGCTCGGCGTACATGGTGACGGTCTCTGGCGAGACGGCCGCCACGTGCAGCGGCGGGTACGGGGTCTGCAGCGGCCGGGGCGCGAGCGAGACCTCGGCGCCGGTCTTGTAGAACTTCCCTTCGTGCTGGTACGCCTCCTGCGTCCAGAGCCCGATGATGACCTCCAGCGCCTCGTTGAACCGGTCGCGCGCCTCGGCCAGGTCGATCCCGAACCCCTCGAACTCGAAGCTCTGGTACCCCCGCCCGATCCCCAGCTCCAGCCGGCCGCCCGAGAGCACGTCCACGAGCGCGGCCTCCTCGGCCACGTGGATCGGATTGTGGAGGGGGAGCACCACGATGCCGGTGCCCAGCCGCAGGCGCGAGGTGCGGGCGGCGGCGTGGGCGAGCATGGTGAACAGGTTCGGTACGACGCCGTAGTCGCGGAAGTGGTGCTCGGCCAGCCGTACCCCGTCGAAGCCCAGCTCCTCGGCCAGCTCGATGAGCTCCAGGTGGTAGTCGTAGACGTCCTTGAAGCTCTGGCCGTCGAAACGGTGGAAGAGGTGGAAGGTCGAGAACTTCATGCGGCGGCCCCTCAGCGGTAAACCAAGCGCTCGCTTGGGAGCGTACCACGACCAGACCTTCGGGCAGCACGACCGTCGCCAAGAACCCGCCCAGGCACAGGCCTTCGCGAGGGGGCGCTACGCGCGGTGCGCTTCGGTCTGCGCCCCCCAGGGGGCTCCGCCCCCCTCGCCCCCCGGAAACCCCCGCTCGCTTCGCTCACCGTCGCCCACCCGTTGCCCGGTTACACGGTGGGCCTGCTGGAGCCCACCCCGAAAAGCGCGGGCCTTCGCGGTGGGGGCGCTCGCGCGGTGGGCTTCGGGCTGTGTCTCCCAGGGGGCTCCGCCCCCCTCGCCCCCCGGAAACCCCCGCTCGCTTCGCTCACCGTCGCCCACCCGTTGCCCGGTTACACGGTGGGCCTGCTGGAGCCCACCCCGAAAAGCGCGGGCCTTCGCGGTGGGGGCGCTTCGGGCTGTCTTTCCCAGGGGCTCCGCCCTCTCGCCCCGGAAACCCAGTTTGGTGGCTTGGTCCGGGGATTCCCGGCAAGCGTGTCGAGGGCCTAAGAGCTGGTTCTTGGAGGCCGCACTACTCCGGCGAGCACAAAGTGACGTGGTGTGAATGTGCAGGTCATCGCTGATGTGACGGCCGGCTCGTCCGCCCAACCGGCCCTTTCGGGCGGTGGCTGCGACACTCTCCCCCATGACGACACGGCCACACTGGACCGACGACCTGTTTCCGTTCCCCACCCCACCTGCACTCGTCAAGGTGGTCGACATCGCCTGGGAGGAGGGGTTCCTCGCGACGGACCTGTACGAGGAGGGCCTGTACGACGCTTCCCGTGTGCAGACCAGCTTCGCCTTGCCGTTCGACCTGTCCGAGGTGCCCCTCGCGCCTCAGGGATGGGAGTACTGCTACGCGGGGGAAGCGTTCCGCCGGCACCATGTGCCGTTCATGTCCGTACCGGAACTCCTGCCCTTCGCGGACCTGGGCAATGGCACCTGCATCGGATGGGTGCTCCCCGCGCCCGAGCTCGGGCGCACCGACCATCCCGTTGCCTCCTTCGGCCACAAGGAACCAGGTGTCATCGGCCGGAACACCCTGGACGGCCTCACCTTCCTGCTCTCCATCGCTCTGCGCAGCGGAGGAGAGCGCCGGCGCACCCAGGTGGCACAGCTGTCCGCCGAACTCGGCATCCGGCCCACCCCGGAGTACGGGGTGAACCCCGGCGGCGGCGATATGGAGATCCCCCTCGATCTTGCGCCGCCGACCGGCTGGCGCCACGAACCCGACCCGTCCGGTATCGGTATCGGCGTTCTTGCACCGAACGACGCCTTCGCCGACGACTACCCCTTGTACACAGGGGAGATAGACCTCATCCTGGCCGACGCCTCCAGGATGCTCGATGCGGGCCACCCGGCGAGCGCTCTGCTGGGACTCACCGCCGCCTACCACGAGGATGTACGGCGCTTCCCGGAACTCCACCCCTTATGGGCTCGCGCTTACGACGATCTCGGCCGCACGCTGCTCCGAGAACGTCTCGACGTCATGCTGGAGGACCACCAGTGAGACGACCTTGGGCATGCCCCGGTTCAGCCAACCTGCCACACGTTTCCGCGTCAGGCCGGGTTGCCCGGCGTTTCCGCCCGGTCAGGACGGAAGATTTCCTCGATGGTCAGGCCGAAGACGTCGGCGATGGTGAACGCCAAGGGCAGGCTGGGGTCGTACCGCTCGGTTTCGATGGCGTTGATGGCCTGCCGGGAGACTTGGCACCGGTCGGCCAGGTCGGCCTGGCTCCACCGGCGAGCGGCACGCAGTTCGCGTAGTCGGTTCTTCATGGTGTGCCGTCACCGGTGGAAGCGGGTGCGCAGGTCCGCGATGAACAGCCAGATCGCCACGCCACCGAGCAGGATCAACTGCGCGAGCTGGTGGAGCTGGATGATGCTCGCGGCATCGAGCAGGGTGGCCACTTGCAGCGCCACGAGGACTGCGGCGAACGCGATGGCCATGCTCTCCAACTGAATCCTGCGCAGGTATTCGTCCGCGCGCCGGAATGCCCGCAGCAGCACCCAGGCCATCGCGAGAGTGAACACGATGGTGATCGCGATCCACCAGGCTTTCTGGGCGGTGCTCTGGTCGGGGTTGCTGCCCAGGGTCAGGGCGATCACGCCCAGAGTGACCACGGGTATGCCGTCGATGAGCACAGCACGTCGGGCCGCGCGTGTCACCTGGTCCTGCTCTGCCTGCTTTGCCATACGATAAATGTAAGGTTTCCCTTCCATCTAGTCAAGCGATCCTGACTTTATGGAAGGGAAACCTTACATTTGGGCGACGTCGAACAAGAGGTACAGGCCGCTACGCGGGTGGCCGGAGTTCAATCGACGTGGGGATGCCTCTGCTCCAGGTAGTCATTGAGCAGCCGCCACTGCGTGGGGTGAATGTCCAGGGTGTGCAACTCGCCGGGCTCGACCCACCGCACGTCGCTCGCCTCGTCGTTCGCCTCCGGCCGACCGCCGACCGGGCGGGCGATCAGCATGACCTCGTACTCCTGGCGGATCTCCCCGTCCGTGTAGGCGACGATGTGACCGGGGTCGGAGTAGATCCCGAGAATGCCGACAGGTTCGACCCGGACGCCGGTCTCCTCCTCAGTCTCCCGAACCGCGCACTGTGCGGGCGTCTCGCCGATCTCCATCTTGCCCATGGGCAACGCCCACTGGCCGGTGTCCCGTCGGCGCTGCATGAGGATGCGGCCCGCGTCGTCCACGGTGACCGTTCCGCAGGCCGGCACCAAGCTGTTCGCCTTCGGCGCGTCCGGGTCGTTCCAGTACTCGACTCGTCCCATGAAGTGCCTTTCAGATCTCCGCGCCGGACCAAACGCACTCGAACGAGAACATGTATCGGTCGGCATCTTGCTGGTCAGCGGGGATAAAGTCCGATGACTGACCGGGCTGGTATCGGCGGGCCATTCCCTGCGCCGAAGAGCTGTATGGGAATCCGAACGCGAGGCGGAGGAGAAGGACCGATGACAGATTTTCCCAGGTGGAGCGACGTCCGCGCTGACATCGTGGCCACCTCCGGCGGCGAGGAGGCCGTGGCTGAGGCCCGGCGGCGTAATCAGGCCTACATCGACGGCCACCGGCCGGCCGAACGGCGCAAAAGCCTGGGCCCGTCACAGACCGATGTCCCTGACCTGATGGAGTGACCAAGAGCCGGGGTCTCTCAGATCGAACGCGGTGAGGTGTCCACCGTTGAGACCATCGCCCGCTACGTGCAGGCCCTCGGCGGGCAGCCTCAGATCTCGGCCGTGTTCGGCGATGACCTGTACATCCTGCGCGGCACCGACACCCACGCCGCATAACTCGCTGACCGAAGGCCGCCCGGAAAGTTTTGAAAAGAAATCCGGGAGGCGTGTCGGATCGGGGCGGTGGTGTTCGTAGCAGAGGTGAGGCCGCCGCAAGGAGCGTGCGACCACCTTCTCGCAAGGAGACACCATGACCGCCACCTACACCTTCGACATCTTCTCCACGCTCGACGGCTTCGCCAACCACAACGGCGACTGGGGCGGCTACTGGGGCAAGCAGGGCCCCGAATTCCTCGCCCATCGCGCCGCCGCCTACCGCGACCCGCTGCGCATGGTGCTCGGCGCCAAGACCTACTCCTCGAACGCGCCGTTCCTCACCCCGGGCTTCGACCGCAGCCTGTTCGACGG